>JAHFDA010000005.1 GCA_023249225.1 bacterium | reverse complement strand
GGAGGATCCGAAAGCAGGAATTGCTGGGTCACGTGTACACAACCCACATCCACGCTTTTTAAAAACTTAATCGAGCGATGCTCCCACTTGATCAGTTCGGTGCTACCTCCGCCAATATCCAGGATATAGAGCGGAGCATTGGCTTGCTCGTAGGTAGAAGCCACCGACTTGCAAATCAGTTCGGCTTCACGATTTCCACTGATAATATTGACCGTGATGCCCAGCGTGTTTTTAACCCGTTCAATAAAAGCATCGGCGTTATACGCGTCTCGCAGGGCGCTGGTTCCAAAACACTGGATGATTTTGATGTCCTTTGACTGACAAATGGCCTGAAATTCGCGCAGACATGCCAAATTTCTTTCAATCACCGGATTTGGAATGCGGTTACCAGACCGTTTTAAGTTTTCGCCAAGGCGCGAAAAGCGCAGATAGGTCTGATCATTGATCCAGCTTTTTTTCTGTGCATCCCATTCAGCAGTAAGCATTAGCATGGTATTTGTGCCAATATCAATGACCGCAACTTGAGAGTTTGCCAATTTGGGCATAAAATGGTCGCTTACTATTTTAGATTCTTGGGACGCGACTTTTGGCATGAGGTAAAATCCATCATACCAAAATTTTAAGAAGCGCCTTAATTGAGATAATGGAGCAAATCATGACTAAAACAGCAGTTTTAAAGTGTATTCACGGTGTTTATCATAAGGCCTGCGCCCATTGCGGGGAGCTCACTAAAAAAGACGTGCTGGCTGAACTTAAGGAAGCCGAAGAACGCGACGGTATTGTATTTGATTATATCGAGGCTAATGAGGTCGAAACAGCCGAACTTGATACCGATTACGATATCGAGGTTGACTCCTAGTTAATAAGAGTCGGCGAGTCCCTCACCTGCGTCTTTGGGCTTCGGTAGGATCCGTCGGCATACACCATGCCTGAAATTCCTAAAATAGCAGGGGTATCTTTTAGAAACCGGGTGTTTTTAGCACCCATGGCCGGGGTGACCGACCTGGTATACCGGCGCTTGGCACGGCGCATGGGTTGCGCCCTGACCTACACCGAGTTCGTATCTGCGGCCGGAGTTTTTTTTAATCCCAATAAACATCAGCCGATTCTTGATATTGATTCTGATGAGCATCCCGTATCGGTGCAGATCTTTGGCAACGACATCGAGCAGCTGGTTTTTACCGCTCAATTTGTCGAAAGGCTGGGAGCTGACATTGTTGACATCAACATGGGTTGTCCGGTTCCCAAGGTGGTTAAGTCAGGGGCCGGGGCCGCACTTCTAAAAAACCCCGCACGGGTAGGAGAAATCATTCGTGCGGTTAAAGCGGCCGTGCGCATTCCGGTAACCTTAAAGACCCGTTCAGGTTGGGACAAAGAAAATATTAACGTCATTGAAGTGGCACGCGTGGCCGAAGCCGAAGGTGTGGCTGCCATTGCCTTGCATCCCCGCACCCGTAGCATGGGTCATGATGGCACGCCAGATTGGACCGTGATCCGCGAGGTTAAACAAGCGGTGTCGGTGCCAGTGATCGGCAACGGCGGTATCCGCAGCCCACAAGATGCCCGGCGCATGCTAGCCGATACCGGCTGCGACTTTATCATGATTGGCTCGGGCACCATCGGCAATCTCGATCTCATCCGGCGGACGGTGCATTACCTGGAAAGCGAAGTTTTGTTGCCAGAATGGAGCTGGCCAGAGCGTTTGCAACTGGCACTTGAACATGCCCGCGAAAACTGTGCCTACTGGGGTGAACCCAAGGGCCCGCGCGAGATGCGCACGCTTTTTTCGGGTTATCTTAAAGGATTTCAGGGGGCGGCCGCCTTGCGCCAGCAACTGAATCAGGCCGAAACCCTGGCGGCCATTGAAGCCAGCTTGCTGCCGTGGATCAAATCAAATGCCCTGATTTCCATGACGTAAGTTACAATAACGCCATGTCCCAGGAGCAAAGTGCTCCCGCTGTCCAGGTTAACGAATCGTCCGAATTAGAAGTGCGCCGCCAAAAACTGGCGCAGCTTTTGGCGGGCGGAATTGATCCATATCCCTACACTTTTGAACGCAGTCACAACACTGCAGAAGTAACCGCAAAGTATGCAGTTTTGCAAGCCCAGGAACATTCTTCTGACGAACTGCGCATGGCTGGGCGGGTGGTGGCCAAGCGCGGCCATGGCAAGGCGGCCTTTGCCAATATCCAGGATCAAAGTGGCAGCATCCAAATTTACGCCCGTGTCGATACGCTGGGTGAGGCGCTTTTTGAGGCCTTTTTAAAACTGGATATGGGCGATTTTATTGGAATCACCGCCAAGCCCTTTCGCAGCAAACGCGGGGAACTGACGGTCGAGGTCATGGCCTATGAATTATTATGCAAATCGTTGCACCCGCTGCCTGAAAAATGGCATGGTCTGCAAGACAAGGAACTGCGTTACCGCCAGCGCTATGCCGATCTCATTGCCAACCCCGAGGTCAAGGATACTTTTATCAAGCGCTCGCAAGTGATCAGTGCCATCCGTCGCCACCTCGATGGCCAGGGTTTTATTGAAGTTGAAACTCCGGTATTGCAAAGCGTCGCGGGCGGAGCCAGCGCGCGACCGTTTATCACGCACCACAATGCGCTGGATGTCGACTTTAAGCTGCGAATTTCGCTGGAGCTTCCGCTCAAGCGCCTGATTGTGGGCGGTTTTGAAAAAGTCTATGAAATCGGCCGTGTGTTCCGCAACGAAGGCATCAGCTGGAAGCATAATCCCGAATACACGTTGCTCGAGCTGTATCAGGCTTACACCGATTACCACGGCATGATGCGCCTCGTGGAGGAACTGCTCGTGACCCTGTGCCGGAATTTGACGGGCGGGGACAGTGTGGCCTTTGGCGACCAGACCATTTCGTTTGCGCCGCCTTTTCAGAAACTGACCATGGAAGCCGCCATTGCCCAATACGCCGGCATCGACATCCATGCCGACGAAGCCGCGCTGCGCCACTTTGCCGAAGAACGCCATCTGGATCCGGAACCCGGCCTGCAAAAAGGCGCCTTGCAGGGCCTGATTTACGACAAGCTGGTGGAACCCAAGCTGATTGCGCCCACGTTTATTTTGGATTACCCATTGGAAACCTCGCCACTCGCCAAAAAGCACCGCAGCAAAGCGGGACTGACCGAACGCTTTGAACTCATTGTGAACGGCATGGAGCTGGCCAACGCCTTTTCGGAACTTAATGATCCGATCGATCAGCGCGAGCGCTTTGTGCAACAAGTCAAAGCGCAACAAGCCGGTGATGAAGAAGCCCATCCCATGGACGAAGATTTTCTTTTGGCATTGGAGTACGGCATGCCCCCCACCGGCGGATTAGGAATTGGCATTGATCGCGTGGTCATGCTTCTCACGAATCAGCCGTCGATTCGCGATGTACTCCTGTTTCCGGCCATGCGTCCGGAGTAAAATTCTTTCGATTGAAGCGACAAACCCGCAAGCACTCAAAGGATCGGGCTTGGTGGCGCAAAAGCTTGGTCGGAGTGAGATGGCCAGGAAAAGGCTCGGCGAGTATTTGAAATTGAATCCTGGAGATGACGGAATTCGTGAGCTTCTGTCTAAAGATCAATGAAGCAGCCCTATAGATGATTTGACATAGGATCCATATTCTTGGAAAATGGATTCAATGGGATACATATATCGCAATGCGCAAAAACCACTAGAAAAATACCTTAAAAGCAATAAGAGCGTTTTATTGCTGGGTCCGCGTCAAACGGGAAAAACAACTTTGCTCGAGCAGATTCCGGCGGATCTTAGGCTATCATTGGTAGCTCCGCGCACTCGCAGGCGTTATGAAAAAGATCCGGGCCTCTTAAGCCAAGAAATTGAGCAATTACAAAAAAATAAAAATAAAAAACGCCTGCGCATCATCGTGGATGAAGTGCAAAAGGTGCCGGAGTTACTCGACGTGGCTCAAGACATCATCGACCGCGATAAGGCCCAGTTTATTCTTACGGGATCTTCGGCCCGTAAACTGCGCCGTATGAAAAGTATTAATCTTTTACCCGGACGGGTACTGCAAATGTATTTGGATCCTTTGAGCCTCGATGAACTCGATAATCCTCGCTTGGAAGACTTGCTTCTGCAGGGCAGTTTGCCGGGAGTGTTAACCGATCCGCAAGCCGATTTACAAGATGCCCAGTTGGAAAGCTATGTCGATACTTATTTAGAAGAGGAGGTTCGCGCAGAGGCTTTGGTGAGAAATTTAGGTGCTTTTTCGCGATTCTTAGAACTGGTTGGCATCGAGTCTGGAAAAATATTTAGCTTTCGTAATTTATCGCAGGAACTTGGCATCAGCCATACCACGGTGGCCGACTACTTTGGTATTTTAGAAGACTGCCTGATTGCCGAGCGCATCGAACCCATTACCCACAGCGCAACCCGAAAAAAGCTGACACGATCCTGTCGCTACCTTTTATTTGATATGGGCGTTCGCCGATTTTGTGCTCGTGAACCAAGGCAACTTTCGAATCCTCGCATGGGCGAGCTTTTCGAGCACTGGGTTGGACTCGAACTCGTCCGCCTGGCGCGGCACAGCAGCCCCAAATGCAGGCTACGGTTCTGGCGCGACCCAGGCGGGCCGGAGGTTGATTGGGTACTGGAAAGAAATCGTGAATATATTCCTGTGGAGGTTAAATGGAACGAGGCGCCAAAACGTGAGGACGCAAAGCACCTGCGCTTATTTTTAAGCGAATATCCGCAAGCAAAAAAAGCTTATATTGTATGTCGCACGCCACGGGCGTATTCAATCGATGCAAACATTACGGCACTGCCATGGCAGGCCATTCCAAGTCTGATTGCCGCAGTCGCCTAGCCAAATTTGAAGGCCATTGACCCGTGGAAGAAACGCTTGCTCGCGGTCGAGGCTAACGAGTCTGTGCCAATATTGCTCGACATTGCCTATGCCTGGATTCAGCTACTTCACGCAGCCCACGCCCTGGTTAACCGCCCTCAGTGGGCCGCGCGCTTGAGCAGATAAATGCCCACTCCGCCGATCAATAGATTGGGTAGCCAGGCAGCCACCAGGGTGGGTAGGGCGCCCGTAAGCCCAATACCCATGCTTAAGGCAATGGCAACGTAGTAAACCATAATGATCAGTAGCGCCAGTCCCACGCCAAAGGCATTTGAGGTGCGGTGGTGGCGCATGGCCATGGGACAACCCAGCAAGGCAAAAATCAAACAGGCAAAGGGAATGGAAAACTTATGGTGAAATTCCATTTGTAATTGGCGCGTGTTTTCGCCCAGACGGTTTTTAAACTGAATGAATTTCCAAAGCTCGACAGCGTTCATTTCGGTGGAACCTTTTTCGCGTCCGGTAAGATCAATGGGATCCAGCTCAAAATTAAGTTTCTGTTTTTCAAATTCAATCACCAGCATGCGATAACGGTCTTGCGGGTCAAAACGGTGGGTGACGCCATGCATAAACTGCCAACCCAGATCGGGATGAAATTCGGCGCTGTCGGCCTGGGTCACCTGCGACAGTAACCCGGTTTCGTATTCAATGATGGTGACGTTCAGTAGCAGTGAACCGCGCGCTTCAAGGGCATTTAAAATGCGCTTGGGCCGACCCTCGCCGTCATATTCGGTGATGTTGACGTTTTGACGAACCGCTGGGCGCTTTTGGTTGGTAATGGTTAAAAAAAGTTCACGCTCTTTATAGGTGGCCTTGGGCACGACCCATTCATTAAACACAAGCGTACACAGGCTGACGACCAGGCCAAAGACCAGCACGGGAGCAGCCACACGCAGCAGACCAACGCCACCGGCCCGCAAGGCCACCATTTCGTTGTCACCCGCCAGGCGCCCAAGCGCCAGCAATACCGCCAGCACCGTGGCCATCGGAAAGCTATAGGTCATAACCCCGGGCAACCGCATGATAAACAACAAGCATCCCGTGCTGTATGGAATTCCGTGGCGCGTGATGTCTCCGACCAGATTAAACAAGATGGCCGTGCCCGAAAGCATGGTGGTAAAGCCCAGTATGCCCATCCAAAAGGGATGCAGCAGGGCCTTAAAGAGATAACGATCGAACAAAGACAAGCGCGGCCAATCCATGCGGCTATAAGGTGAATTTATCTCCCAGGTAGAACTGGCGCGCTGCGCTGTTGTTTACAATTTCGTCCGATGTGCCTGACATCAATATTTTTCCGTTGTGAATGATATAAGCGCGATCAACAATGGATAGGGTTTCGCGCACGTTATGATCGGTGATCAAGATGCCAAGACCCTTTTTCTTAAGTTCCGAAATAATATTTTGAATATCGTTTACGGCAATGGGGTCGATGCCCGCAAAAGGCTCATCCAGTAGCATAAAACTGGGGTTCAACGCCAAAGCCCGCATAATTTCGACCCGGCGTTTTTCACCGCCCGAAAGCAGATAACCCTTGCTGTGCCGGATATGCGCAATATGCATTTCATCCAGTAATTCATTTAAACGTTTTTCGTAGTCTGACCGCGGCATGATATCTAAAAGCTCCCATAACACGAGCAGGTTTTCTTCTACCGTAAGTTTTTTAAAGATAGAGGGTTCCTGGGGCAGATAGCCAATGCCGAGACGGGCGCGTTTATGCATGGGTAGATGTGAAATAGGTTGCTCATCCAGAAAAATGTCCCCGGCATTGGGACGAATTAAGCCCACCACTTGATAAAAAGTCGTGGTTTTTCCAGCACCGTTGGGGCCCAACAGGCCCACAATTTCGCCGCGTTGCACTTTAATGGATACATTGTCGACCACATGGCGTCCGCCATAACGCTTGATCAGTCCGCGGGTTTCGATCATCAACATCATTGTATCGGTTTTAATTTTGCTTGTGTCCGGAAAATGATTGGAGTACATTTAAAATGGTGACAGGCAATAACTCGTCATTATTGCCGTCACGATCATGAAAATGAGGGGGATTTTATGAACAAAATTTTTTCCGGAAGCATTCGTTATATGGTGTTTGGCATGACCTTGGCCTTTTCTATGAACCCTGGCGTTTTATGGGCTGAAGAAAGTACTTCCGAACCTTCCTCAATCGCTGCTGAAGTTTCAGAGCAAATAATAACGAATATCTCTGCTGAAAATTCCACTGCCCTCCAAGCTGAAACAACCGCTCCAGAAATGATTCCGGCAGTTGCAAGCCCAGCCGAAGACAAAGTTGCCGAAACAAGCTCGGTAGCCCTGGAAAGTGAGCCTGCAAACGCAGAGGCAAGCCCTGCTGCCATAGCCGAATCTGAACCAGAAATAACAGCTCCGGTAGCCGATAACATCCCTGCTCCTGAAGTTTTGCCGACCAGTCAAGCGGCAGCATTGTCATTACGCGATGACGCCAAAGTGGTTTTGCATGTGCAGAACAAAAACATCCATAACTGCTATGAACATGTGGATCAGGGAGCCGATTGTATTAAATTGTTTACGGCTGACCTATCTAAAGCAGGTTTTGACAACAGCCGCATTTATATTCCACAAGATGCCCATTTTCCCGGAGAAGTTTGGGTTCTGGCAGCCAAGGGCTATGATAGCAATGATCAGTGGTCTACCGACACCACTGCTTTCCGTGATTTTTGCGAGAACATTGGATGGCATAGCATTGTGGTTCAAACGCAGGGAGAATAAACCTGCCTTCTTGAGCTAGCGCTTAATCAGAAAAATCCCGGTTGTTAAAACCGGAGCGCTTACGTTAGAATTTTTAGCGCTTTGATCAACGCTAACGATTTACGACCGGGACAGAAGTTCGAAGACAACGGAGAACTCTTTTATGTGGTCAACTACCACCACAACAAGACTGGCCGTGGTGGTGCAGTCATCAAAATCAAAGCTAAAAATATGGACAGCGGAGCCATTACTGAAAAAACATTCCGCCCGGGCGATAAGGTCAAGGCCGCCCATATTGAAACGCAAAATGTTCAGTTTTTATACCGCAACGGCGATATGGCCGTATTCATGAACGTCAAAGATTATGAACAAATTGAGCTGGGTGAGGATGTGCTGGGCGATACAAAGTATTATCTGGCTGAAAATGCCGAGTTTTTACTCAATATATACAAAGAAAAGGTCATTGCCGTCACGCCACCCGTCAACATGGTAATGACCATTGCGCAGACCGATCCAGGCGTGCGTGGTGATACAGTGTCCAATGTGACCAAACCAGCCACCACCGAAACCGGGTTAACCCTGCAGGTTCCGCTGTTTATCAACCAGGGCCAGAAAATTAAAGTCGACACGCGTACCGGCGAGTACGTAGAAAGGGCCTAGCGCAGGTTAATGGCTAAAAACGGCAACGGCAACGGAAGCACTGGAGAAAATATTGACCTGTCGCAAGTGCAGAAAATCATTGAATTGGTTGAAAAAAGCCAGATCAGCGGGTTAACGGTTGAAACCGAACATCTCAAAGTTGATGTGCGCAAGCACGGCGTTGCGCCAACCCTTGCAGAAACGCCCGCCCCAGTGGTTGGAGTGGCTTCTGGCGGAAACACGCTTGCTCCTAAAGAACCTGTCTCCGCCGCTGTAGGCATACATGAAATCAAAGCGCCCATGGTGGGCACTTTTTATTCGTCTCCTAACCCTGAATCGGCCACCTTTGTCAAAGTAGGTGATACCGTTCAAAAAGGCGCAACCGTGTGTATTATCGAAGCCATGAAACTATTTAACGAAATCGAAAGTGATGTAAGCGGCACCGTTGAAAAAATTCTGGTTCAAAATGGCCAGGGAGTTGAATACGGCCAGGCGTTGATACATATCCGCCCAAACTCCTAGCCCGGCCCATGGTGCAGACCCAGGCTCTGATTTCCAACGCCCTTGAGCCGCGCTGGGATATTCAAATACCAAGACATCAAGCCTGGGTGAATCCCGACGAAATGTTGTGGCAGGCTCTGGCCCGGGCGCGCGGCCAGGCCGAAACGGTCTACACAGCCAAGGCCCAGAAAACCCAGTTACACACTGTGCCGACACACCCGCAGGTAGAAGCCGCGCTGGGGCGTGTGCAGCAAGCGCTGGTACAGGGCCAAAAAATCCTGGTCTGCGGCGACTACGATGTGGACGGAATGACCGGTACAGCCCTCTTGGTGCAGGGTTTGTCGCGTCTGGGAGCAAAGGTACAGTGGTTTTTACCACATCGTTTTCGAGACGGCTATGGCCTGGCCGAACAAGCCATACGGCTTGCACAGCAAGAGGGCTGTACCGTGTTGATCACCGCCGACTGCGGAATTTCTGATTACGAACGGGTGCAAATCGCCCAGCAAGTCGGCGTGGATGTGGTGATTACGGATCATCACCGTTTACCCGAACAGCTTCCTCCCGCCTGCGCTATTTTTCATCCGGCCGTGTATGGCGCTAGCTTTCAGGGAATATCCGGGGCCGGCACGGCCTTTAAGTTTTTATGTCTGTTGGCGCAGCGTCATTACCCGCAGCACGATTTTAGCGACTTGTTGGATTTGGTCGCGTTGGGAACGATTGCGGATGTATCGCCAATGGTTTTAGAAAATCGCCTGCTCTGCAAATTGGGTCTTGAGGCACTCAATGAAAATAGTCGCCCGGGTTTACGCGCACTGGCCAAGGTAGCTGGCCGCGAGGCGCCCTTTAACGAGTACGACATCGGTTTTGTATTTGGGCCACGCCTGAACGCCGCAGGACGTATGGATCATGCTGCCGATGCCTTACGTCTATTGCTCGCGTCCAATGTTGCCACGGCCATGCCGCTCGCTCAACGGCTTGAAAAACTTAACCAGGATAGGCGCAGACTGACCGAACTCATTTTTCAGCAAGGCCTGGCACAAGCAGGGGCATCCCAGCCTTATGGTCTGGCGCTATTTGATCCCAGCTGGCATGCCGGCGTGGTGGGTATTGTGGCCTCTAAATTTGTGGACGCTTTTGGTTGTCCAGTGGTGTTGATGTCGCAGGCAGATCGCGTGGTACGCGGATCGGGACGCAGCATTCCCGAAGTGGATATGTTTGCGCTCTTGCGTCAAAGCAATCCCGGCTTTGATTCTTTTGGTGGCCACGCCCAGGCAGGTGGTTTTGCGCTTAAGCCCGAAAAAGTACCCGAGTTCCAAAAACGTTTTGATGAAGCCACCCGGATGCTGGCCAAGGCGCATGTCGGCCCACGGATCAAAGCCGATGCCTGGGTAACAGTCGAACACCTGAACCTGCGTGAGGCGCAGGCTCTTGATCAGTTGCGTCCGTATGGGCTAGAAAATAATGAACCCTTGTTTGCTTGTGGGAACATAACCCTTAAGCAGGTACGGGCAGTAGGCCGCGACGGGCAACATGCCAAGTTGGGTTTAGAAGCCCAGACCCCTCAAGGCCGCATAGGTTTTGAGGGCATTGGTTTTGGCCTTTTGAGTCGTGCTTGCCGCATGGCAGGTCCAGTGGATATTCTGTTTTCGATGGGCATAAACCGTTATATGGGAGCCACCAGCTTGCAACTGGTCGTGAAAGACCTGCGGCCTGCGTCTGCCACTGGAGCATAGCGATGCCCCCCCTTAGCCAGTTTGGCCAGCCGGTGGCAGATCTTGAGGCCATTAAGGCATTGGTCAAACAACATTACCCCGACCAGGATCTGGAGTTGCTTGATCGGGCGTATCAAACCGCCCATAAATGCCACAAGGGCCAAACCCGAAAATCAGGAGATCCTTACATTACACACCCGCTGGCGGTGGCGTACATTCTGGCCAAGCTTGAACAGGATCTGGCCACTGTTGCCGGTGGGCTTTTACACGATGTCATCGAAGATTCCAAGATGACATGCGAAGACCTTCAAAAAAAATTTGGCGATGACATTGCACATCTGGTAAACGGCGTTACCAAACTAGGCCAGTTCTCTTATAACAGCCGCGAAGAGCAACAAGCCGAATCTTTTCGCAAGATGTTCCTGGCCATGGCCAAAGATCTGCGGGTGATCATCATCAAGCTGGCAGACCGGCTGCATAATATGCAGACCCTTAAGTATCTGTCACCGCAAAAGCAGGGAGATATCGCAAAGGAAACCCGTGAAATTTATGCGCCGCTGGCGCATCGCATGGGCATGTGGACCGTTAAATGGGAGCTGGATGACCTGGCATTTATGTATCTTCAGCCCGTGGATTACCAAAAAATACGCACCTACGTGAATGATTCCCGTCAGAACCGTGAACATTATGTCGATGAACTGGTCGAAAAAATAAAACAAACCCTTAAAGACAACAAACTTGAAGCAGAAATTACCGGACGTCCCAAGCATTTTTTCAGTATCTACCAAAAAATGCTCAATCAGGAACTGACCTTTGATCAAATGTATGACCTTCTGGCTGTGCGGATTATCGTCAAAAGCTTGCGTGATTGTTATGCGGCGCTGGGGGTCATTCATTCGGCCTGGAAACCTTTGTCAGGACGGTTTAAAGATTATATTGCCATGCCCAAAACCAACATGTACCAGTCGCTGCATACCGCCATCATTGGACCTTACGGTAAGCCTGTGGAGGTACAGATTCGCACCCATGAAATGCACAAAGTGGCTGAATATGGCATTGCCGCCCACTGGAAATATAAGTCCGGAAACGTCAAAGACAGCGAATACGAAAACAAGTTGGCATGGATCCGGCAATTGGTGGACTGGCAGAAAGACACCAAAGACGCCAAAACGTTTTTGGATAACCTGCGCATTGATTTGTTTGAAGACGAGGTGTTTGTTTTTACGCCCAAAGGCGCTGTGCGTCCGCTGCCCATGAACTCAACCCCGGTGGATTTTGCCTATGCCATTCACAGCGAAATCGGAAACACCTGCACCGGTGCCAAGGTCAACGGGGTGATCGTCTCACTCTCGCATGCTTTAAAAAATGGCGACATCGTAGAAATCATTACCCAAAAAAATGCGCATCCCAACATCGACTGGCTAAACTTTGTTAAAACCACCAACGCCAAGGCGCGTATTAAATCTTTTTACCGCAAAATGCAGCGCGACGAACATTTACACACTGGTAAAACCGAACTTGTTAAGGCCCTGCTGGCTTGTGAGCTGAAGCCCGAAGAAGTCATGACCGAAAAATACTTCAAGGTCTTGCTGGATCGGTTTAAACTGGCCGATGAAGAAACGCTTTATACCTTTATCGCTCACGGAGAAATTTCGGCCCGCAGTGCCGCCCAAATTGTAAAGGACTACCACGAAAAGCTATTCCCAAAAACCACCGAATGGGTGGATCAGATCATCACCAAGCTGCGTAGCGGAAAGCACAAGAATGCCCTGGGCATTGAAATCGAGGGCTTGCAGGATATCGAGGCCCATTTGGCAAAGTGTTGCCGCCCACTACCGGGGGACAGTATCCTAGGTTTTATCACCATGGGGCATGGGGTTTCAATACACCGTAATGATTGCGTCAATGTGGCGCAGGTTTCCGACGAGCTTTCTCGCAATCGGATGGTATCGGCACGCTGGCTAAGCCCAAACAAAGATAGCGTTTATCCGGTAGAAGTCGAAATCAAGGGTTTTGACCGGGTAGGTTTGCTGAACGACATTCT
Organism: bacterium; assembly: GCA_023249225.1. Taxonomy (GTDB): domain Bacteria; phylum Margulisbacteria; class Marinamargulisbacteria; order JAHFDA01; family JAHFDA01; genus JAHFDA01. Next base: position 68,438 of record JAHFDA010000005.1, on the reverse strand, counting down.
TTCGAAAATTTCGCAGAACAAAACCAATATCCGCGAGGCCAATGTGCGTACCGCACGGGATACGGGCACAGTCATCGCCAATCTGGTGGTTGATATCCATAGCGCCCAGCACCTTGGCCAACTGCTTGCGTCCGTACGTTCGGTAGACGATGTGCTCGATGCGCACCGGGTGTTGTCCTAATGTGGCCCCGGCGTTCGACGCAAAGGTTTCCGTACAGTTTTTTACGGCTCAACGAATTTAGCCCGGCCGCACTGCTTGTATTGCTGATCTTTGCCGGAGGTTTTTATATTGTCCGTGAACTACGCATACCGCATGTGGAAAAAGGGTGGGTGTTGGGCACCTATATCACCATCAGCATCGAGGGGCCGCAGGCCCGCCCGGCTGCGCGGGCAGCCTGGAAGGAAATTAAGCGGGTTGAGCAGCTGGCCTACCGCTGGAATTACTATAATGGCCTAAACTTACTCAACCGCAGGCAGACCGCTCAATTATCCGATCCGGACATTTTTACAATGGTCAGCACTGCGCAGAATTACTGGCGCTTGAGCGGAGGCTATCTGGACATCACCCTGTTGCCGCTGGAGCAATTATGGGACTTTGAGCGCAAACAGGTTCCGAGCGATCAAAAAATCAAAGGGGTTCTGCCCGCCGTAGGTATGCAGCATGTGTCAACCGATCCCAAACAACAAAGTATCGCTTTTATGCATCCCGCTACCGAGATTGACCTTTCTGCCATCACCACCGGTTATGCGCTTGACCGGGCCCGCGAGCAGCTACTGCGTTTTAAGATTACCTACGCATCGATCAATGCCGGCGATGTCATTGTCACGGTCGGACATCCGATATTGCAGCTTAAATGGACTTTTCAATTAAAATATCCCTGGGAACCTGGGTTCGTCACCCCGGTGCCGGTTAAGTTAAAATCAAACCAGGCCTTGGCCTTTGTGCATGATCGCCAAACCTATTTTAAAGATTCGCAGGGAGAGGTCTTTCATAACATTCTGAATCCATTTACCGGATATCCCATCCATTCCGGATACCGGGGAGTGCTCATCGTCAGCGATTCGGCATTTACAGCCAATTGTCTGGCGTTGGCAGTCTTTGGGGCCGGCAAACCTCTGCCTGCGGACAACGGATCCAAGGTACGTTACATTGTCATTCAAGGGGATAGCGCTGCAGAGCTTAAAATACTTGAATTAAAACCTTCTTACGCTCCCACACGATAGGCCACGTGATCAAACGTAGGAGCCAGGCTCCCGTACACGCCGCTTAAGTCTTTTTGACATACCATATGTTTTTCAAACTCGGGGCTGGCCTGCGGAAAATCAGTCCGGTAGTGGGCCCCACGGCTTTCACGCCGGTTTAAGGCCGCCTGGGTTGCGAGGCGCGCGATTAAAATCATATTTTGCAGCTCAAAGGTTTCGGGTTGACCGGTGGATTCCTGGAATTTTTCATGCAACATGTCAAATTTTAAAAGTGCCCAACGCAAGTCATCTTCGCGGCGTTCTATACCCACATAACGCCACATGAGTTCGCGCAGGCTTTGCTTGGCCGTCAATGCGCTGGTTTTATTGTAAGACACCCCCTGTTCGGCAAGATCTGCGGCAGATGCTTTAGACCCTGGCAAGGGCAGGCGGGGCAGTTGTTCAAGAAAGCGCTGTGCCGCGCGTTGCCCAAAAACCAATCCTTCGAGTAACGAGTTTGAGGCCAGGCGATTGGCACCGTGCACGCCCACCGAAGCTGCTTCACCGGCTACCAAGAGTCCGGGAAGCGAGCTTTCTCCATACACATTGGTTAAAACCCCGCCCATGCAATAATGTGCGGCTGGTGCTACCGGAATAAAGTCTTTTTGGATATCGATGCCCACTTCAAGGCAACGTTGATAAATGTTCGGAAAACGGTCGGCCAGATTGACTTTAATACCGCTTAGATCAAGGTAAACATGCGGTGCCTGGGTGGCGTGGATTTCACGGTAAATCGCGCGGGCCACAATGTCGCGCGGCGCCAGCTCAAGCCGGGAGTCATACCTCTGCATAAACGTTTCACCGTGGATATTCCGCAACAAAGCACCCTCGCCACGTACGGCTTCTGAAATTAAAAAAATGCTGACTGGTTTTTTGTCGCCGTGATAAAGGGTGGTGGGATGAAACTGCACAAATTCCAAATCAGTCAGCGCCGCCCCGGCCCGATAGGCCACCGCCAAGCCATCGCCGGTGTTAACAGCGGGGTTGGTATTGTGGCTGTAAAGCTGCCCGTAGCCACCCGTGGCAATGAGCACCGCACGGCAAGCCAGGTAACCTATACGTCCGTTTTTAAGATCAAGGGTATACAGGCCCTGAACACGCCCGTCTTCGACGCGCAAAACATAGGCGCTGGTAAATTCCAAAAATTTAATATTACTTTCGGCCAAGGCTCGGTTACCAAGCACTTTTTCAATTTCACGTCCGGTGGTGTCACCTGCATGCAGAATGCGCCGGTGATGGTGCGCTGCTTCATGGCCCATGTCGGTGTCAAAACGCGTCCCCCAGGCCATCAGTTCCTTGACCCGTTCAAGGCCCTCCTCGACCAGGATACGCACCGCCTTTTCGTTGCATAGGCCGGCCCCGGCCGCAAGGGTATCCTGATAATGATAATCAGGCGTATCTCCGGGATGCATGGCAGCCGCAATGCCTCCTTGCGCCAAAGACGAGGAACCGTCGTGAATTTTTCCTTTAGACAGGATCAGTACTTTGCAGTGCGGCGCCAGTTCCAGGGCCGCTCGCAAGCCTGCAATGCCGGTGCCGACAATGACAATATCCGCGCTTAAACTGTCCATTCATGAAGCTCCAGGTTTGGATCGGCTGCAAAGTTTAAGTCGCTGGGCCCACCATGCTCAAGCTGATGATATCCGGCGCAGGCCACCATGGCGGCGTTGTCGGTGCAATAGGCCAGATCAGGCATCGAGAATTCAAAACCATTTTCAGCGCAGGCTCTGGCCAAAGTCTTGCGCAGCATGGCGTTGGCGGCCACACCGCCGCAAAGCATGATGCGCTCAAATTTTTGGGCCTCTGCAGCCATTAAGGTTTTTTGCACCAGCGCATCTACCACTGCCTTTTGAAAGCTGGCGGCCACATCAGCCTTTGAAGCGGACGGATTTTTTTTAATGAACAAGGCCACCGCCGTTTTAATACCCGAAAACGAAAAACGGTCGCTGTGCTTTGCGGCCGAAAAAAAATAAGCCTCCGGATTGCCTTGCTCTGCTGCCTTTTGAATGGCAGGCCCACCCGGAAATCCCAGTTCTAAAAGGCGCGCCACCTTGTCAAAGGCTTCACCGGCAGCATCGTCCTGGGTTTCAGCAATGACTTTGAGTTGAGTGTGGCTTTTGAATTCGATCAATTGAGTATGTCCTCCGCTCACAAGCAGGATCAGATATGGAAAATTAAAAACAGGACTTGGAGACAAAAAATTAGAGTACACATGCGACTTCAAATGGTTCACCGCCACAAGTGGAATACCCAGTGACCCCGAGAGCGCTTTGGCCGCTGCCATGCCAACCAGCAAGGCTCCCACCAGGCCGGGTCCGTGGGTGACAGCCACGGCATGGATATCACGCAATTTGATATTGGCATCTTTGAGGGCTTGGTCAATCAGGGTGTTAATGATTTCAGCGTGGCAGCGTGAGGCCAGTTCCGGCACAATGCCACCAAAGGGCCGATGCTTTGCGATCTGTGACGATATCAAGTTAGCCCGCAAATGCTGTCCGTCCTCTAAAATGGCCACGGCGGTTTCGTCGCAACTGCTTTCGATGGCAAGAATGGGTTTTACCACGAAAGCATTATACGTCCTCAAGATTGGCTCAATGTAAAATTTATGTATTTTTGACATAAAAGCTAAATTATTTTGTCAAAATAAATTATCTAAATTTGGAGAATATTGTTTGACAAAAAAAATCCCTAAGCGCCAATCTCCCCCTCCAAAAATTCATTCCACGGCACACAGCGGATGCCGTCAAGTATTGCACTCCGTTCGGCGGCGTACACCACCAGACATTCGGCCTGCGGAAATTCCTGTTTAAAATTTTTCAAGGCGCTTAAATCATGTCGGCCAAGTTGCGGACTGCTTTTGATTTCAATCGCCCGTAAACTGTCCGGGCCTTCGATGATCAGGTCAATTTCGGATCCGGCGCGGGTGCGGAAAAATCCGGTTTTGGTTTGAGCGGATTTCAGGCGCTGGAGCTTCATAAATTCCACCATGACAAAATGTTCAAACACAAAGCCGTAATAGGGGTGGGCGGGTGTGACGCCGCCAGGCAGAGTGCCGGTAAGGGCGCTGACGATGCCGCAATCGGCAAAATAGAATTTGCCGTGTTCAACCAGGTCTTTGCGCGATTGGCGCTTGCCCCAGGACGGCAGTTGAAAACCCATCAACGTGTCTTCCAGAATTTTGTAGTAATCCGTTACCGACTTGCGTTCGACGCTGGCTTCGGTGGCCAGCTTGCTAAAGTTCACCAGTTGGCCATTGGTTTTGGCCGCCGCTTCTAAAAAGCGTGAAAAGGCATCCAGTTTGCGAATGGCTGCTTCGATTTGAATTTCCTCGCGCAAATAGGTGTTCACGTAAGCGAGCAAATATTCCTGGCGTTCCTCATTGGATCCTTCCCATGCCTTGGGCAACATTCCAAAACGCAGAGCCTGGGCCAGATTAAATGCGCTGCCCAGCTCATACACCGTAAAAGGATCCAAATATTTCAGCCACGCCCGTCCTGCAAGTAAATTGGTGCCTGCGCGTCTTAACTTGCGGGCGCTTGATCCGCTAAGGATGAATCTTACTTTTTTCGGAAAGCTTTCAATCATCGAATGCACTTCGTTGAGCAAATCTGGAATGCGCTGGACTTCGTCGATGTGTACCTGGAGTACTCCGGACGGTGACTTGCGCAACTGCTCTTCGACTTCGGTACGGATGCCCCACGGTTTTTGCAACAAGCGCAGGTGATCCTGGCCACGCAGCAAGTCATATTGGAGATGCCCCGGCTGTGTTTTTAAGTAGTTCTGAATCAGCGTACTTTTGCCCGACCCACGCGGTCCAAATAAAAAGAAGGACTGGTAATCTGGTATCTTATCGATAATAAGTAATCTTGGAAGCACTGACTCCATTTTTGCACCTATTTTGGAGTTTTTAAACCCGTAATAAAGACCGGTCCAGACGATATAATACCCTCGTGCCCGTAATCGACGTTTCGCCCATCCCCACCAGCGTCGTTCCCGACGGCTTGCTGGCCCGCGAAGGCAAGGGCCCCTTATGGCGTTTTACCGATGAATTTGGCAGTTTCGAGTGCCGTTATCCTTCGGCGCTAAGCAGCCTGTACTTTCCGCTGGCCAATGACGCAGGCATGATGTCTGCCGTTACTCCCGATCTGCGCGGCGATTTAAAAATAGACCAGAATCATTTTTTTCTTAAGCCGGTGGTCACAGAGGATCTGCCGGAGTCCTCGTGGCGGCGGGCCTTGTGGGTGCAGGTTGTTGGCCCGCTTTCCAAAAATGCGCCGCGCCTTTGGAACGTGGCGGCGGGCGCTTTTCCGCTGCATACGCTCGACATCGAAGAAATCATGGTGGGTGGGCCGGGCTGGCTCAAAATCATCCGTGATCACCAGAGCCTTAAACTCAAGGTCGAGTGGACTGTGTTTGTGCCCAGCGAGGCCTTGCTTGCAGAGTGTCACTTGATCAACATAGAGAACACTGGCGATGAAGCGCTTACCTTCAATCTGGTCAGCGCGGTGCCTGTTTTTGCGCGCAGCGCCGATAATCTGCGCGACCACCGACAAGTGACGACCCTGCTTAACCGCATCCGCAGCGATGCCCACGGTGTGATCGTGCAACCGGTGATGAGTTTCGACGAGCGTGGGCACACTAAAAACGAATGGCGTTATGCGGTATGGGCCACAAGCGCGCTTAAATCGAAACCCGATGCCTTGTGGCTGACACAGGAAGAATTTATCGGCGAGGGTGGCAGTCTCGAACAACCGTTGGCTCTTTTAGAGGGTCAGGATCCGCCGCAAATGGGTTCGTACCGTACGGATGGCAAACAAGCATTGGGGGCAGCACAATTTAAGCAGCTTACGCTCAAACCAGGCGAAAGCGTTGAAATTGCTTTGGTGCTTGGCATGGGTGAGAACGATCAGCAGTTATCAGAACTTAAAACCCGTTTGCTTGACCTGACAAAGCTCAAACAATCCTTTGAGCAAACCCGTGCGGAATGGCGCCGCCGCACGAGCAGACACCGCATCCATAGCGCCGATGCAAACTTTGACACTTGGTTTCATTGGATCAGTTTCCAGCCCATGCTGCGCAAAATTTATGGTTGTAGTTTCTTACCAGACTTTGGTTATGGCCGCGGAGGTCGGGGTTGGCGCGATTTGTGGCAGGATTGTCTGGCGCTGCTGCTCTCGCAGCCCCAGGAAACTCCGAAATTGCTCGAAGATAATTTTGGCGGCGTGCGCGTTGATGGCAGCAACGCCACCATCATCGGTAAAAAGCCCGGAGAATTTGTGGCCGACCGTAACAAAATTTCACGCACCTGGATGGATCATGGCGTGTGGCCCTGGCTGACGCTGGAGCTTTACCTGCATCAAACCGGGGATGTCGGGTTTTTGCTGCGCAAACAAAGTTACTTTAAGGACGCACTGATTTTCCGCGCAAAACAAGTCGATGCCGAGTGGCAAATTTCGCAAGGTACGCGTCAACTTTCGCAGGACCATCAAGCCTACCAGGGCAGTATTCTTGAGCACGTGCTGGTGCCGCATCTGGTGGCTTTTTTTAACGTGGGTGAGCACCACATTTGCCGCCTTGAAGATGCCGACTGGAACGATGGCCTCGATATGGCGCACGAGCGCGGTGAGTCGGTAGCGTTTACCGCCATGTATGCCGGAAACCTTAAACGCATCGCCGACCTTTTAGAACAACTTGCCAGCCAAAAAAAACTTGAGCACTGCACCCTTTTTGAAGAACTGACCCAGCTTTTGGATCGGGCCACCGGGGTTGCACTGGACTATGATCAGCTGGTACAAAAACAAAACAGATTGCAGGATTACTTTAAGTCGGTGCGCCACCAACTCACCGGAAAAACCATTAACATTCCCGTGGCAGAGCTGGTAAAAGACTTGCGGGCCAAATCGGAATTTCTGACGCAGCGCGTGGCCCATCAAGAATGGCTGGCGCATGAAAGCGACTTTGGATATTTCAACGGGTATTACAACAACCGTGGCGAGCGTACCGAGGGTAAAAATGCGCTGGGGGTGTTTCAGATGTCGCTGACGGGCCAGGTTTTTCCGGTGATGTCCGGCGTGGCCAGCACAGCCCAAATTCAATCTTGCGTGCAGGCCGTCAGACAGCATTTGTGGGATGCCCGTGTGGGCGGCATACGCTTAAACACCAACTATGGCGCTCCGCAATTTGAAATGGGTCGGGCTTTTTCATTTAGTTACGGCGAAAAAGAAAACGGTGCAATCTTTAGTCACATGGCCGTGATGTGGGCCAATGCCTTGTATCAGCGGCATTTTGGCAGCGAGGCCTTTAACGCTTTTTCAAGCCTGTATCAACTGGCCTTTCATTCCGCACAGTCAAAAATACTACCGGGACTTCCAGAGTACTTTAACGCCGAAGGTCGCGGACGGTATCACTACCTTACGGGATCAGCCTCCTGGTCGCTTGTAACCATTGTGACGCGCATGTTTGGCGTGCGCGGCGAGTTGGGAGACCTGGTGCTTGACCCGCAACTTGTGCCAGAGCAGTTCAATGTCCAGAACCAAGCCAGTATCGAAACCTGGTTTGCGGGTTTGCGCATTCATGTGACGTACCACAATGTCGCGCGCAAGACACCAGAAGATTATCAAGTCAACGCGGTGCAATGCGGGTCGAAGCCCCTGCGCTTTCAGTCGCAACCTACAGGCGGTGTACAAATTTCCAAAGCTGAACTTCTGGCGCTGGGGCAGAACTTTGTCGAGCTTTGGGTGACCCTGGCCTAGCATCCTAGATGCGTGCTGTCTTGCAACGCGTTAAGTCTGCCTCCGTGCTGGTTGGCGCTGAAACCGTGGGTGCCATTCAAAGCGGCCTGCTGATTTTTGTGGGTGTCCATAAAGAGGATGCTCCAGACGATGTAGACTGGATGGCCGGAAAAATTCTGGCACTGCGTATGTTTGAAGACACCGAGGGCAAGTCGAATCTTTCGGTCGTAGACATAAAAGGTGCGTTGCTCGTCGTAAGCCAGTTCACACTTTTGGGAGACGTCCGCAAAGGCACGCGCCCCTCTTTTTCTGACTCCGCCCCGCCCGAGGCTGCAGAAAAACTCTATGAAGACCTCACGGCCAAACTTCGTTTAAGCGGCCTGACAGTCGAAACCGGCCGCTTTCGCGCCATGATGGACGTGCACATTCACAACTGGGGGCCCTATACGATATTGCTGGATTCGCAGAAACAGTTTTGATGTCACCGGTAATGGTTGTTAATATCCACGATTTCCAGTCCATTGCCTTCTACCACACAGATGGCCCGATACTGACGGTCTAGTCGAAAACTATACAGTCCCAGTGGGTGAGGTACTAACTTTTCAAAATTCAAGCCCTTGTTAAAAACATCTTGCTTCAATAGTGCCAACTGTTTTTTGAGTTTTTTTTCAAGCCCGTGGGAAACAACGTAACGCTGCAGTCTAGAATTTAAAGGCTCAATGTCCATTACCACGTTTGTGCTTTTTGTAAAATGCAGATCCCTTAAAGCCTTGAGCAACGCTTTTAATAAAATCTTTGCTGTACCCATATTGTGAAAGACTGGTTTCGATTTCTGCAGGTGTCAGGCTACCAGGCGTGTCTTTAATTTCCAGGTGCACTTTAGGGGAGGCCTTAACATTTTGCAGAAAACGGACAATCGCGCGCATGTATTCGCTTACATTGGCAAAACCCTCACTTTTGACGCGGGTTTGTATAAACTTGTACTGGTCATCTGTAAGATTGATATTTAAAACCCGCATGTCTGAATTTTAACAAACTTTGTTATCTTTTCAATAAAATTTTTGGCGTAGGCATTACTCGAGAAAACTTACAGGATCCCCAAAGCCCCTTGGCCATTTCTGTCATGTGTGATCCGTCAATCAAAGACGAGCTTGAAAAGGCCTATCCTACTTTTCAGGGTTTTAAAGTCATTGTCCGTCCGGGCAGTATGCCAGTCGCTTATTAAAATAGCCCGCACTATTCATACTCTCTTGTAGCGGGCTCCCGTGTGTAGGTATCTGCTTCATATGCGTGAATAATCCGGGATAGGATAAGTCACCCATAACATAGACACGCATTGCGCCTTTTGATTGTCCCAAAGCATCTTAATCTATAATAATTAAAAATAATTATTTTTAATGAAGGAGACCCTTATGCGCAAACCTGGCCCATTTTCCACCACGCTCGACAAGAAAGTTTCTGACGCCATGAAGTCGCTGTGCAAACAGCGTGGCTTAAAGGTAAGTTCGTTTGTAGAAGATGCCATTGTGGAGAAGCTGGAAGATGAATACGACTTGCAAATTTACCATGCCCGCAAACATGAACCCCATGTAAGTATGGCCGAAGCATTTAAACATCTGCATGGCTAAACACCGCATCGACTTTACCAAGTCCGCAGCCAAGGAGCTCAAGCAGCTTCCGCCGCACATTCAGCAACGTATTAAAACCGCGCTGCTGGCTTTGGCAACCGATCCGTTCTCTGAAATCTTGAAAATCAAAAAAATCAAAGGTCATGAATCCCTTTATCGCATACGATTAGGCGATTACCGTCTGGTCTATGACGTTCAGTCAGCTGTACTACTGGTGTTGGTGATCCGTGTAGGACATCGCAGCGACGTTTATCGGGGTTTGGATTAATACAACGCCACAATTTCAGCCGGACTATCCGCCACTTGCACGGCTTTATTTAACCCGGCTTGTTTGGTTCTAATCTGTCCCAAGCCCAGAATGGTTCCATCCAGTTCGGCAATGGATGTCACCCGGCCGGCTTCACGGCCTTCTACCGATAAAAGCATCGGGGGGACGGCGTCGGGCATTTTTGAAAGTTTTACAGTGGCCAGTGTCTGCGGACTTGAACCAATCGCCGTGGCACGCTCAACCACTTCCTGCCCTGGATAACAACCCTTGCCAAAGGCAGCGCCTAAACGCAGGCCCACCGAAAGAATCATCGACTCCTCATCGTAATCGACGCCACGCTTGGGCCAACCGGCGCGGATGCGGTAGAACTCAAATTGAGCTTCGGACGCGGGCACAATCTTTTGGGATTTCAGCATTTCGGCAACGTGCGGCTGCTGCGCTTGAGGCAGGATAAACCACAGGTCACTCGCACACAGACCCTTGCGCGTAAGCCAGGTGACCCGAAGACCGTTTAAATTTGTCTGCCCACACAGACCTGGTTCCAGCGCAGATTGACCAAGCACTGCTCCATCGGCGACTTGTTCGGGATGTTTATTAAATAAGATCATGGTTGTCAGGTCTGGTAGCGCCTTGATTTCTAGTCTTTCAGCAAAATGAAACATCTCCAGTTTTTCAAGCAGCACCGGAATCTCCTGCGCATCGGCCATAAACCCAAAAACTCCGGGTTCAACATTCCAACCCACGCTGTACCCAATCACGTCTCCAGTGGCCGTGAGCACCGCCATGTCTTTGGCCTGGCCGACACGATGGGTCTTGTAGTTTTGGCTGGTGAGGCGCTGCAAAAAATCCTGGGCATCGAAGCCTGCCACCGCATAAGCGCTCCAGTGCTTTAATGGATAGAAATGCTGTGCCATTGCTAGAAAGGAAGTTTTTCCCGTAACTCCCGCAAGCGGCGTTCTTCTTCTTCTTTACGTCGTATTTCAGCCTCGCGTTTTTCGCGTTGGATGCGTTGTTCCACGTTTTCTTCGGCCTTTGTTTTAGGCTCATCTTTTTTTTGCATATTCATAAATTTATCGGCAGCCGATTCACCCGAATCACCAAATAAAGCCGAGGCTTTGTCGTCGTCGCCCTCATCCTTAAAGAAAGGATTGTCAAACAAGGATGCTTTTTGAAGTTTGATGGCCGAAAGATAGGTGTTATCTGGAAAAGCTTTTTTTTGTTTTTCCCAGTTTACCGAAACATCGCCGGGTTTAAGGCATATCACTTGAAAGTTAGCTTTAAGATCCCCCAGCCGAGTTTTGAGGGGCTGAACAATGGGGCCAAGCTGCTCGATGAATTCATCGGTGGCTTCGGAGCCTACCACGGTGGCCACTTTAAACGCGAAAGTGTGATCGAAACCCACCCAGCCGCTTGACCGCGAAATAAAGTTATCAACCCCTACCTCGATTTGCGGAAGATAGACCTTGCCGTCAGCAACCGAAATGGGCGTGCTGATATTCTGGCTGGGATACAGGCGCTGAAGGCGATCCCACTTAAGTTCATTGGCAATGTGCGCCTGCACGGGCATGTGATCCAGCACGGGCCGGATAATTTCCAGGTTTCCCTTTCCGTTCAGGCTTTGCAGGCTGTGTGAGGCACTGTAGCCGCTTCCGGAAAATGTAAGATCGGCATTGAGTAAACCAAACAATGCGCTGCGTTTGTACAACCAAGCGCCCAGCGGCGCCACGTTAAAAGCATGTAATCCGCCCTTGCCCTGCCACAGCAAAAGCTCGGGATTGGCAGCATTAATTTGCACGATGAGATCCATATCGCCGTCAAAGGCCTTGGCCTCGATGTTATCGATTTGCATGAGCTGATTGAACATGTTGACGCGTGCCTTAAAATCGTTAAATTCAGCATCCTGGTAGTTGATCTTTTTTATAGTGACATTGCCTTCTAATTTTAGGTCTTCTGGAATTCTCCAACCTTCTGAAGCAATGGATCCCGGTATGGATGCAGAAAGTCCTGACGGCATTTTGCCCTGTTCCGGTTTTTTAAAATCAGAAACAACCATCTGCGGTGATTCTACAAAAAATATAAAATGATTTTCGTAAAAACTTGGCATCGTCACCCAGTATTGAAAACGGCTGTTGGCGACCACCAGTTCTCCATTGGTTAGCTCAAAGCCATCTTCGGTAAAGTACAAATCGGCCTTGCCATAACGGGCCTGGGTCTGCAGATGTCGGGGGGCTTCTAACAAAAAAGGGTTGAGTTTGAGCGACCCTTTTATGGATGGCATGGGATTAAAGAGACCATTGATGCTGGCCTCTAATTTGCCGTCACCTTTCAATGTGTAATGAAACTTGTCGCGGCGGGTAAAATCATAAGGCAAAGCTAGAAAAAGTTTTTCTAGCTGTATCTTTTCTGCAGAAATGTTTAAGTGTATGTCCCATACCGAGCGAAAGCCGCTGACATGACCTAGCACAGACGCTTTAACACCCGGTAACTGCCACTGCGATTGATGGATATCAAGTTCGTCCGCTTCGGGGTCATAAAAAAACTGGCCACGGATATCCACCGGCGGCAGGGGCTGTAAAGCTTGCGCCTGCGGCTGATAGTGCGCTTCTTTAAACTGTAATTCCAGCGGAAAGTTAATCCCGCCGCTTTTTTCGTCGTTCAAGCGGGTTCGTAAGACGCCATCGTTATAGATCCATTTTCTTTGGCGGATTTGATCGTCAAGCACAAGTTGCAAGTTTGTAACATCAAGTTGCGAAATCGCGATCTCGACCGGAAAACTTTGTTGGGCAGCCCGTTCGCGATAACCTGCTTTAAAAGGCGTGAGCCAGATATTTTCAGAAGCGCGGGTTACCATGACAGACACGTCTTTAAGGGTGATCGCGCTGACATGCAATTTTTTATGAAAAATCGACAAAAGGTCTATGCCCAGAGAGGCTTTTCTAATGGTCACATAAGCCGAGCCGGCCAAGGGATCTCCAATGGTGATCGGTTCAGTATCGATCGCCAAGCCATGCTGCAAGGACATGTGCAGATTTGCTTGCGTAAGTTTTGCAGGCAGACCGCAACGGTTTGATAGATAGTCTGCCAGCGTCCAACCCAACTCTACGGGCGTAAAAAAAGTACGCGCCCATACCCAGGCTCCGGTCCACACAAGCAAAACGGCAAGCGCCAGGCTTCCCCCTACAATGGCCAACGTTTTAGCGCGCACTACTCATATATTACTAGCATGGTAACGGGTTGTTATACTTACTTTCATGATCACCGCCACCCAGACGATTCACCTGGGTCATAGTCCCGATGCCGATGACGCCTTTATGTTTTATGCCTTGGCAACCGGAAAAATAGAGACCGGAGAGCTTGCGTATGAACACGTGCTGCAGGATATCCAAACGCTGAACGAGTGGGCCCTGGAGGGTCGGCTCGAGACCACCGCGTTATCCGTGCATGCCTACGCCTATGTTGCCGATCGCTACGGGATCTTGAGCCATGGGGCCTCGATGGGTGAACGCGAATACGGACCTCTGGTCGTCATTCCCTGGAAAAAAGGCCGCTCATCTCAAAAGCTGGGTGCTCCCGCAGCAGCGCTTGAATCGGTTGAAGATGCGGTACGGTATCTCACTGGAAAACGGGTGGCTGTGCCCGGAAAAATGACTTCGGCCTATCTGGCGTTACGCTTGTGTGTTTCTGATTTTGAAGCTGTCTGCATGCCATTTAAAGAGGTTGAACAGGCCGTCCTGCAAGGCGAGGTAGCGGCAGGGCTGCTGATTCATGAGGGGCAGCTAACCCACACACGTCTCGGGCTTCGATCGATCTTGAATCTTGGAAACTGGTGGCACACTTATTCTGGCGGCCTGCCATTGCCGCTTGGGGTCAACGGAGTACGCCTTGATTTAGGTGCATCCCTGCAGTCCACCTTGTCTACGCACCTCAAGGCTAGCGTAGAGTATGCCGTGCAACACCACGAAGATGCTTTAACCTATGCCATGCAATATGCGCGTGGCATGGATCGTGCGCTGGTCGACCGTTTTGTGCGTTGGTATGTCAACCGACGTACGGTCAACATGGGACCCCAGGGGCAGCAGTCGATTAAACTCTTTCTTGAAGAAGCCTTTAAACGGCAGTTAATTCCGGCGCTTCCGGAGATTCGGTTTATCCAATAACATATAACGTGTGACCGAATTCGAGCCCGTGATCGGCATGGAAGTTCATGCCCAGCTTAAAACCAAGACCAAATTATTTTGTGGCTGTTCCACTCAATTTGGAGCCGCACCTAATACAAACATCTGTCCGGTATGCACCGGTCAGCCAGGCGCCTTGCCCGTACTCAATCAAGTAGCAGTCGAGTTTGCCATCCGCATGGGTTTGGCGCTTAACTGCACCATTAACGTCCAAAGCATTTTTGCACGCAAAAACTATTTTTATCCCGACCTGCCCAAGGGCTATCAAATTTCGCAGTTCGATAAACCACTCTGTGAAAACGGGCGTATCGATATTGCACTTGCATCCGGAACCAAGCGTATTGGTGTCACGCGTATTCATCTTGAGGAAGACGCCGGCAAACTGCTGCACCAAGGGGCCGCCTCTATTAAGGGCGCCACGCATTCACTTGTGGATCTTAACCGCGCTTGCACGCCGCTGATCGAAATTGTGTCGCAGCCGGATATCCGCAGCGCCGAAGAAGCCCGCCTGTATGTAGAAAAAATTCGCTCCATACTGGTTTTTCTGGGAATCTGTGATGGAAATATGGAAGAAGGCTCGCTACGCTGTGACGCCAATATTTCTATCCGTCCCTTAGGCAGCTCTCAATTTGGCACCCGCACCGAAGTCAAAAATATGAACTCTTTTCGCGCGGTAGAACAGGCGGCAATTTCGGAAATTGCACGCCAGAAAGAGGTGCTCCTTTCCGGTGGCGCCATTGTGCTCGAAACCCGAAACTACGACGACGAAAGCGGCCAGACCACATCTATGCGTAGCAAAGAAGAAGCGCATGACTATCGTTATTTTCCGGAACCCGATCTGTTGCCGCTTGGCGTAGACGCCCCGTGGCTGGCGCAGATCAAAAGTTCGCAGCCTAAACTGCCCGACCAGATCCGTCACGAGTTGCAGGTGGCGCAGCTTCCAGAAAGTGACATTGTGCAGTTGCTGAATGATCCGCAACGTCTTCATTATTTTGAAGCGGTTTGTGCCGGTCGCACATTGCCCGTTAAAAAGGTGGCCAACTGGGTGCTGGGAGACTTGTCGGCCCTGGCAAACGAAGGCAAGTTTTCCTTTACGCAGCCATCCGTAAGCCCCGCGCATATGGCCGATCTGGTGGCCTTGGTTGAAGCAGGCACGTTTTCGGGCAAACTGGCCAAAGAGATTCTTCCAGACTTATTGCAAGGCAAATCTCCCCATGAGGTGATTGCTTTAAAGGGGGTCAAGCAAATCGGCAACGATGCAGATCTGATTCCCTTTATCGAACAAGCCATTCAAAGTAACCCGGGCCCGCTCGAGCAATACAAAAACGGTAAAACATCGGTGGCCGGATTTTTTGTGGGGCAAGTGATGAAAGCCACTCAAGGCCAGGCCAAACCCGATGTGGTCAATCGCCTGGTACGCGAAGTATTGGATCGTTCCTAGTCGGGGCTAGATAAAGATCCCCGCCTGAAATCCAAAAATATTTTCGCCGCCGCTGCCGGTGCCGTAATCAGACATTTCCACTGTGATTTCAGTAAACACATTATTGAGCCATAAGGGCGTTTCGCTGCCGCAAAAGTGCGTGCCGGCAACCAACTGAAGCAGACCACGATCACCGGTTTTAAACGTAAACTGCGTAAACTGTGTGGATCGAAAACCCACGTACACGATGCTGGGATTGGGGCTGCTGGCCTCGCCAATCTTTGCCAGTCCATAGGCATGCACGCTTTGATTGGCGTAATGGTAGATCGCAGGACTGCCCGGCGAGGTCTGCTCACTGTGCCAGCCTATATATAGGCCAAAGGCGTTAAACATTAAATGATAGCCCAAGCCCAGGCCTTGAATCAGCGCAAGCTGCCCGTTCAAGGATCCCGAGGCCAGGTGATATCCAACACCCTGTGCATAGGCCAGATGTATGTGATCAAAGTAAGTATTCTGAACAAAACCGTATACAACACTCTGGTACGGAAGCACCACGCCCGCGCCAGCGCCCAGCGACAACCACTGCGTGGTATGTGCCAGGTTGAGCGGGTGGTTCATCACAAAAGCAGCTTGTGCGCGTGAGCTAATGGCCACCAGGTAGAACAGACACAACACTAACTTGAAGGGCGCTTTCATCCTGCAATCAGTATATCCGTCGCGGACGGACAGCTTGGCAAAAACGCTGTACACTAACCCATCATGCAACCGCGTTCCTTGGTAGCCGACATGACTCCCTACGAACCCGGAAAGCCCATCGAAGAAGTGCAGCGTGAATTTGGACTGACCGAGGTCTTTAAACTGGCCTCTAATGAAAATCCGCTGGGCCCCAGCCCCAAGGCGCTCGAGGCTATTCGCCTGGCTTTGCCCGACCTGCACCGCTATCCTGACGGCAGCGCCACCTTGCTTCGGCATGATCTGGCAGCATTCCATAAACTTGCCCCCGGACAGATACTTGTCGGCAACGGATCCGACGAAATTTTGCAGTTGGTGGCCCTGGCCTATTTGGAAGCGGGTGACCGCACCCTGACCGCGCGTTGCACCTTTAGCGAATATGATTTTTGCAGCCGTTTGCTCAATGCTCCCTGTGATACGGTGCCGCTTAAACAATGGACCTATGACCTTGATGCCATGTTCCACGCTATCAAATCAAGCACCAAGGTTATTTTTATCAGTAATCCCAATAATCCCACCGGTACTTACGTGAGCCACGACGATCTTAAGCGGTTTTTGGCGCAAGTACCGCAGCACATATTGGTGGTGCTCGACGAAGCCTATGCCGAATTTGTGCGCGCGTCAGATTATCCCCGCTCGTTACAACTGCTGCAGCAACATCCCAATCTTTTGGTGTTACGCACCTTTTCAAAAATCTATGGCCTGGCGGGTCTGCGGGTTGGGTACGGTATGGGCCATGAAGAACTGATTCGCATTTTGCACAAGGTGCGCCAGCCTTTTAACGTCAACAGCCTGGCGCAGATTGCGGCGCGGGCGGCCTTGCAGGATCAGGAACATGTCAGCCGCACGCGGCGTTGCATCAGCGATCAAATGCCGCTTTTAGACAATGGTCTGCGTCAGGTGGGTTGCCAGACGGTTCCCTCGCAGGCCAATTTTATTTTTGCCAGCACGCCGGTGGCTGGCCGCTTTGTGTTTCAGCAACTTTTGCGCCATGGGGTCATCATTAGGCCCATGGATGGTTTTGGTGAACCCAAAGCCATCCGCGTGACGATTAGCAGCCTCATTGAACTGGGCCGCTTACTGGGCTTGCTGCCGGCTATTTTTGGAAAATCCTGATGACCACCGTAAGTGCTGACACACAGGTCAGACAGACTCCGCTTTATCAAGAACACCTCAAGCTCAAGGCCAGGATGGGACCCTTTGCCGGCTGGCAGATGCCACTCGTGTTCGAAGGAACGATTAAAGAGCACCAATCTGTGCGCACTGGCGTGGGGATGTTTGATATAGCGCATATGGGCGTGGTCGAAGTGCGCGGCCCCGAAGCGCTGGCAGGTTTACAAAAGTTAAGCTGCAACAATGTGGCCGCACTTAAACCCGGCCAAACACAATACAACATGCTGCTGAATGAACGCGGAGGAATACGGGACGATATTTTGATTTATCTTTTAGAGGAAAACCACTATTGGGTCATTGTAAATGCCGGTAACGTAGATAAAATCCTTAACTGGTTTCAGGCCACTTTGCCCAAGCAGGCGTTTTACCGTTATTTGCTGCACGAACGCGTGCCTTTTGCGGTGCAGGGACCCAAGACGCTGGCGCTGTTGCAAACACTGTTTCCAGACTTCCCGGCCCAGCTCAAGCCCTTCCATTTTGAGTGGATGACCTTGCTCGGGCAACGCACGCTGGTATCACGTACCGGTTACACCGGCGAAGATGGAGTTGAATTTTTTGTGGCACCGGATATCCTGCCGGTGCTTTGGAACATGCTGTTGTCCCAAGGCGTGCCTGCCTGTGGGCTGGCGGCCCGCGACACGCTGCGACTAGAAGCGGCTTTACCGCTCTACGGCCACGAGCTCAATGAAGAAACTCTGCCGATTCAGACGGCACACGCCTGGGTATTGAAATGGCAAAAACCTGATTTTATCGGAAAGTCCGCACTTTTGGCGGCCCAAAAAACGCCTGGCATCCAGCTCACCTTGGTCGGACTGATGATGGAAGGCCGGGCCATTGCACGCGAGGGTTATATGCTTCAAGAAGGCGGAACAGTCACCAGTGGCACGTTCTCCCCCACGCTTGAACGACCCATTGCCATGGCTTACGTGGACCCAGGTTATGCAACGCTGGGCCAGCTGCTGAATGTCGATATCCGTGGAAAATGGCAACCTGCGCGTGTATGCACATTGCCTTTTTATCGGCGGCAAAAAATATGAGCGATTGTAGCTTTTTTATAGGGTTTGATAGAATTTCGCCATGACCGGAACGGCTGTTACTTTTCCACGTGATTTAAAATACACCCAGGAACACGAATGGGTGAGTGTCGAAGGCAACGTGGCCACCGTTGGCATTACGTATTATGCCCAGGAAGAGCTTGGCGATATCGTGTACGTTGAGTTGCCAGAAGCCAAAAAGCCAGTCATTCAATTTGCCGAGTTTGGCGTGGTGGAATCTGTAAAGACTGTCAGTAACCTGTATTCGCCTTGCAGTGGCGAAGTAATCGAAATTAACAAAGCTGTGGTTGAGACACCGGAACTCGTCAACGACGATCCTTACGATGGTGGCTGGTTGATCAAGTTACGCATGTCTGATCCGCGTGAACTTGATGAGTTGATGACTTCGGCTGAATACGAGGAATTTTTAGAAGAGCTAAGCCAAGGCGCTAGCGAGCCCCAGCAAGGCTGATTAGCTTGCCACCGCAAAACGCACAAAGCTTTTTACTTTAACTCCCGGTGCCTGCTGAATCATGTGAGCTTCTACCGTCAGGTCAGTATTTTTAATGAAGGCTTGCTTCAGCAAACAAACATCGGTATAAAACTTACCTATTTTTCCCTGAGCAATTTTATCTAGCATGGCTTCTGGCTTTCCGGCCGTACGCAGCTCTTCTTTGATCAAGGACAGTTCTTTTTGCAGTTTTTCAGCGGGTACATCCCCCGGGGTCAGATATTCTGGAGCTGCAGCGGCAATTTGCATGGCCAAATCTTTGGCAAGGTCGCCCTGTTTGTTGATGTCGGCCTGTTCAAGCGCCACCAGAACGCCAATTTTGGCACCCGGATGAATATAGGACTGAATAAATCAGGTGTCACAGAAAAGATAAGCCACGCGTCCAAGTTCTAGTTTTTCACCGATAGAGGCAACCAGCGCATTCAATCCGTCTGCGACGGATGCAACGTTCATGCCCGGAACAGCTGACATAAGCAGTTCGTTCACCGATATGGCCCCACTGCGAACCACATGGCGAGCCAAAGTTTCGGCAAAAGCCTGAAATGACTGATTGCGTGCAACAAAGTCTGTCTCACAACCCAGGTGCACCAGTGCGGCTTGCTTGCGGTTTTCAGACACGCACGAGACCACGTAACCTTCTTTGGTCACACGGTCAGAACGCTTGGCAGCACTCAACTGGCCTTTAACACGCAAAATTTCGACGGCTTTTTCTAGGTCGCCACCTGCTTCGGCCAAAGCTTTTTTACAGTCCATCATGCCGGAACTTGTTTTTTGGCGCAGAGACTGCACCAATTGCGGGGTAATAGCAACAGTCATAAGGGGTTCCTCTCTGTCAAAAAAATTATGCTTTAACCGGGGTTTCGGCCATGGCCTCGTGGATATTTTTTTCAAGCTCGGTTACGGTTTCAATTTCTTTCGATCGGCTGTCCTTATCGGGAGTAACGACCGTAAGGGTTGTGCCATCGCCTGGCACGGCAGGACTTGCTTCAGTGCCTGTAGGCTTGCGACGGATTTTGGCATGACGCATACGGGCTTCTTCTTCCATAAGATAGTCTTCCATAATCCGCTCGGCGTCGACATCCATGGTAAATTCATCTGAAGATTCATCACCGTCATCAACCCCTTCAACCTGGTTGGCCCGGCCTTCCATGACCGCATTGGCAATCACCGAAGACACCAGTTTGATGGCGCGAATGGCATCGTCGTTACCCGGAATGGGGTGTTGAATCGGTCCCGGATCGCAATTGGTATCGACCACGGCCACAATCGGTATACCCAGACGATTGGCCTCGGTAACCGCAATAGCTTCTTTTTTAAGGTCAATGATAAAAATGATGTCCGGAAGCTTTTTCATCTCGGTGATGCCGCCGATGTAATGATGCAAACGCATCAGCTCCTTGGTTTTTTTGCTGACTTCCTTAGAACTTAAAAGATCAAAAATGCCTTCGGTTTTCATCTGTTCAAGTGATTTCAGCTTACGGATGCTTTTGCGAATGGTTTCAAAGTTGGTCAACGTGCCACCCAGCCAACGTTGGTTTACAAAATACATCCCGCAACGCTTGGCTTCTTCTTCAATGGCCTCCTGGGCTTGTTTTTTGGTGCCTACAAACAAGCACTTGCCGCCACGCTCGACCTTTTGACGTACGATGGAGTATGCCTCGTGAATAAGTTTTAAGGTTTGCTGCAAATCGATAATATGGATATCGTTGCGCGAAGTAAAAATATATTTTTTCATTTTAGGGTGCCAACGTTTGGTTTGGTGCCCAAAATGCACGCCAGCCTCCAGCAACTGACGCATGGTTACTACTTGTTTTTGTTCTGACATATATGAATCCTTTCTGGTTTAACCTCCAATTGCCTTGCCCGTTTCCGGGACCAGAATTTGGCAATTGTGTAGAATGGCCTCAAATTCTAACAAAACCTGGGTATTCCCACAATTCACACAAGTTTCCAATCAAATTTTTCGATAGGATAAAAGACAGGTGCTTAGGTTTAAAAACGACTTATTGAAGGAACAATTAAAAGGTAAAGCTTGTGTTTAACATAAAATTTACTAAAAACGAGCGGGGATTTTCTCTCGCCGAAGTGCTGATCGCTACCCTAGTGGCGGGCGTTGTGACTGCCGCTTCTTTACCGGCGGCACGCCAAAGCATCAAAAATTGGGTGGCGCAACGCCAAAAAGCAGCATATCGCGAGTCGGTTCAAGGGGTTTTCAGTTATCTGGCCACCCAGTTTCAAAATGGAACCGCAGTCTCGTATGTGTCACAAAGTACTGACAGCTCTGGACGCCTAGATTACTACATGGAAGATGGCAGCACCTTGTTTCGGATTAAGTTGAATGGCAATACAGTACAAGCCGGTATTCCACCCGACGTGGTCGATGTGCTCGATGGCGTCACGTCTCTTAAGTTTGTCGCTTATCGCTTTCAGGAACCTAATGGAACACCGCTTAATTCTGGGGGCGTGCTTTCGGGCACTGATGCTGAAAAAGTAGGATCCGTGCTGGTTAAGCTGGATCACGAGTCAGGGATTCACGAGGAGATGTACCTAAAGTTTGCCAGTTATCAGGATGTATCCGGAAATTACTATGACGGCGATGCCAATCTGAATGGAGACGAATTCAATGTTCAGGCAGTGAGTTGTGAAACCGGAGCGAGGATCGATGAATACCTAGAATATTTTACTGATACCAGCACCAAGGTGCGGCCACTGACCCCCACCAAAAATCCTGAAATTTGGGTGGATGCTGTCAATGGCAACAATGCCCCAGATGTTTCGGGCACCCATCACGACCCCTTTCAGACCTTGGATTTTGCCATCGCCAACTGTGTGGGCAATGGCGTTACCATCAATCTTAAGGCCGGTACCTATACCATGAGCCCATGGACGCTGGCGCAAAGCAATGTGGTTCTGCATGGGATCGACCAGCGCAACTGTATTATTTTAACCAGTACACAGCCCGAAATTTCCAACAAAACCGGGCTCGTCATCGAAAACCTTACGTTTCAAGGCGGAACCAATAAAATCTATTTACACAACAACGACAGCGTAATTGTGCAGGACTGTTTTTTTGACAATGCCAGCGGGGGCCTGGGTTTTTACCTGCATTCATACCGTGATAACGGTATCACGGTTGAAAATTGTTATTACAAAGACGCGGCTTATGCGGGCGCCGGAATGACCGGCATGGAGTTTCAAGAAAGTGGGTTTGGTTCTGGAGCCACTTTAACCGTACGCAATAATGTATTTGTAGGCGGCAACCGCTACCATGTTTATATTCAGGGCAATGTGGGGCCTGCCTATGTTAACGGTAACCACTTTGAGTCAAAAACTTCGGCCATAGCGGGGCGTAGCACGCCTAACCTTTATGTGGCTTCTGACCCATACGGCAATGTCAGCATTTCTGATCCAGGGGCTTCGTGTTTTATAGAAGACAACTACTTTATCAACAATAGCTATGGCCTAGTGTTCTATTCTAGCGTGGTTAACGGAGTGCTTCATTATGTACGCAATAATGTTTTTCGCTACAACAAATATGACATGCACATTATGTTTGCGGGATCGACTGACCAAGGTCTGCGCATCCAAAAGAATTCGTTCTTAGACCAGCAGCTTGGTGATGGTAATTACGGAATACAGGCCGTATTTTATGATGGTGGGCCGGCCACTTTATGGATTGATAACAATTATTTTGATGCTTACGTGAAAGCCGCCGACTCCTCTTATGAAGCGATTCGGATTGCCAAAATGTATCCGAGCGCTCCTGCAGCCTGGATGTCGCAGACCCATATTTTTGGGAACATCTTTCGTAATTACAAAAGCAGTGGCGTCGTGTTTGACAATGGCAATATCCTGGCCAGCGTGGCTGACAACTGGAAGTGTTATAACAATGTGTTCTCTGGCATGAAAGGTTATTGCATCAACATGGATGACGCCAACCCGGTGATTGAAAACAATATTTTTGCTGATTTTCCGGCGGGGGGCACGGCCATTTACTCTACCTATACCGATGTTCCCGAAGCCTATGGCGGCCAAAGGCCTGAAACAAAAATTAAAAGCAACTACTTTTATAACGCAGACATTGCCGATATGGACATTTCTACCAAAATTCCGCTTGGAGGCGGTGCCAGTGTCAATTATATTATGATTGAAACCAGCAATGGTATGCAAAATGGCATGATTTATGCTGGCAGCCCGGGGCACAACGACAATATTCCCTATAATTGGAACTGGAATACAAATTTTTGTCCTGGCGGACCAGGTACGGCTAGTCGCAAGTGGCTCTCCGAAACGTATCAGACCAACAGCTTTAAGTTAAAGGCCATCAACGCTACCACCTTTCGCAAACCTGATACAACCACCGTGGCGCTTGCCAGCATAGCCATTGACACAGGTTCCAGTGCTTGGGCGGGCACAGACTCGGCTATTCCGCCCGCCCAGGGAGTGGTGGCAACTGACATGGGAGCCTATGGCGGCACGCAAGAGTTTTTAGGCACCGTGGGTGTGGCCAGCACGCCTAACCGCGCTATTTTTGCGGGTTGCTGGGATCCGCAGCTGGGCGACCTTGATCCAGCCTTTCAAGAAGGCCTGGTCAGCAAACCTTTTGTAAGTCTGGTTAGCGCACTTAATTTTGCGCGGGATAACGATAAAATTCTGTTGGAAGACTACTGCAGCGGTGCCTATACCGAGTCTCTGGCCCCGGTGGTGAGTGGTTTAACGATCTATGGCTGGGATGCACGCTCAAAGATCAAGTGGACACCGCCTGGTGGTGGAGTGCCCCTGACCATGGTCAACCCGGTCACATTGGATATCAGGCAAATTCAATTCAATGATTTGGTTCAGGATGCAGTAAACGTTTATTACAATTCCAGTCAAACCAAAGAGTCTAACGTCATCATTGCCGAATGTGCCTTTAATCGCACGGGTGGCGGCAAATCGCCTATCAATTTTAGCAATGCCGGGACTGCCTTTGAAAATCCTAAAGTCGTTAATCTGACGATCCGGGATAGTTGGTTTCAAGATGCCACCAACGTTAAAAGCTCTATCCGCATTAACCAGACCAATTCGTCTATAGCACTCGGAATGAATATTAATATTCTTGAAAATACATTTTCAAACAACACCAGCACCCTGGGTGGAGGTGCCGTGTCGGCTGTTCTAGATAGCAACAGCCTGATCTATTTTAAGGAATGTGAGTTTGACGGCAATGTGGCGCCTAATTATGGCGGTGCTCTGGCCATTTACGGAGGTTTGTTTGGCATTAACCGCTGCATCTTTTCTGAAAATGTGGTG
The DNA here is from genome assembly GCA_023249225.1 of bacterium. GTDB lineage: Bacteria > Margulisbacteria > Marinamargulisbacteria > JAHFDA01 > JAHFDA01 > JAHFDA01. The sequence goes on along the minus strand of JAHFDA010000005.1, from coordinate 44,232 downwards.
AATTCAGGTACGCCCGGGAGCGGCGGTGCGATCGAGATGCTGGGCGGTGCGATAGGCTACTTAGAAAATTGCACATTTCGCGCCAATGATGCCACCGATGGCAGTGATGGCGTATGCGTTTATGGCAACGGAACCACGTTAACGGCCAGAAACAATATCCTTTGGAATCATGCCAAATACGGCCTATTCAAGGGTGTTGGCAGCGTGTTGAATTTAGAGCAGTCGATTGTTGACAGTGCTAATTTTACGTTGGACGCAACGCTGGGAAATTCTAGAAAGGATCCTGTTTTTTTAACTGACATGGGCACTATTTTTGAAATCACCATGGTCAGCGCCAGTTCGCTGGCCATTGACAAGGGTACCCGGGGCACAAAATTAGGCAGTGATTATACCGGTTTTAATCCCGATATCGGATATTTTGAATATCCGGGTTTTGCCGGTAATTTGAATTCATACGAAGTTGTGCCCGTAGACGCGCAGTTAGCGGTGGCAGACCGACGTTACACCAGTTTAAAAAATGTGCAGGTTTATGGGACAAGTTCCCTTAAGGGAACCGGTTATGCGCTATATCTGTCACCAGATGGCATAACCTGGAACCTGCAGCTCGAAGTGTTTGAAGATTCACGTTCCAATGTTAAAGCAAACATCAATATTTCGCTGGCGGGGGTGGCATCTAAAAGCTTTTGGTACTGCCTACACATGGTGGGCAAACTGGCCAACAACGGGGCGGGCCGCACGTATAACCGACCCGATGTGGATAAACTGCGTGTTGGCTACGGCCTGTTCTAAGATATAAATGTGATCAAAAATAAGCGCGGGAGCGTGTTTCTGGCGGTGCTGATTGGGGCCATGATTGCTGCCTTGGGGGCGGGGGGGCTCTTGTATTCCATGCAGATGAGCCTACGTGCCGCACGCAACGACCGCCTGACGTTGCAGGCCGATATTCTGGCCGATTCGGCTATAGAGGAAATGGTGGCTCACCTGCAGCTGACCGACAACATTCCGGATCCGATAGGGCCCAGCAAGACCACCACCTGGAATGTGTACGCCAATGGCGATCCACCGATTGCTTTGACCAATGTAGAACTTTCCATAGACTTGACTCAAGTGGATCCCGCTGCGGTTTATATTTTCTACCGCAAGGTCAATGCCAATTATTATCAAGCAGATGAATCTATCTATGGGGTTAACATTTATCCTTATGACGTTTCTAAATACGATATCCGTGGTTTCGGCCTCGTGACCAAGGGCACCCAGACTGTCGTGGTGCAAAAATACAAACGGTTTTTAAAGTCTAACTCCGACGGAAAGATTTCTTTTTTTGTGGAATCCAGCGAGCTGAAACGTTTTCTCAAGATTAAACACATCTAAGACTTTCCGTTATACGATATAGCTATGGCCAGCCGGGGGGATCTGTGTTTGGGAATTACCCTCCATGCGGATGGGGTGGCACTGGTACTGATAGATTATCTCGAACGTAAGGTCATTTCCTGGGCCCACCAGGCCTTGCCATCGGACAGTTTTGCCGCCGAAGGCTTTCCCAATGCTGGGGTGTTGGGCCCCTTTTTAAACAACATCCTGTCAGAGTACCCACAAGCACGTTCGGTGCATGTGACGATTGCCGAGGGCATCATCGGACACAATGTAATGGATCTGCATGGGCTAAACAACGCCGAGATTCACGAAATCCTGGTGAATAAGGTGGGTGAGCAGGATTCCAGCAGCGCATCGCCCGAAACCGCCCTTCCACAGATCGTTTATTTTCAACCGCCCCCTGGTGGCAGCGGAGATTTATTTCAAAAAATCCCGGTGTATTACCTAAACGTGCCCGAGGCAACCTTTCAGGCCTGGCAGTCTACGCTGGAATATACGGCGCTGCGCATCGGCGGCCTAAGCAGCGTAGATCAAATCGGCTGCATGGCGTTTTTAATTGATGCCGATGCTTCGCCCGATGTCTATCAGATGGGGCTGTATGTGGGTGAAAAATACAGCGAATTCTCAATTTTCTGCGGCCACCGTTTAATTGAACTGCATCGGGTACAGCAGACCGAAGCCGCGTTGCGCCAATGGGATGACGAACAGGCCGAAGTGCTTAAACGCCTTAAAAGCCTTTTTTTAGCTTTGCAGGCCAAGTATGCGGGCGGGGTGTCGATTGGACAGGTTTCTGTGTTTGCCTGGAACGGCCATTTTAAACCCTTGGCCGAGCGTATGGCCGAGGTATGCAAGGCCAGCCAGGTCAATTCGCTCGAGCCGCTGCACCTTTTTACCTCCATCCCAGAAGGTCCGGTGCCCCATCCACAGGTGTGGATGGCCGCGTTAGCGGCCCTGGTTGAAGGGGCACGGCTTAATAAAGAGCTGTCGCACCCTACCATCTTCGACAGCCTGCTGCGCCGCAAATATTTTTTTAATCCACAATCCGTGGGTATCTTGGCGGCTGCCGTGCTAGCCATCATTGCGCTTAATGTGGCTTCTTTCAGTTTCTTTAAATGGCATATTTTGGAATGGGAGGGCCGTTATCGCCGTTTGATTGCCCTGTCTCAAGAAATGGAAGTCAACTATGCTGATATTGAAACCAAGCTAAAACTCTACCAGGAAGTCGAAACCAAGGTTCCCGATCTGGACGTGATCATCGCCATGCTGCAGTCTGTGATGCCCGAGGACAGTTGGCTGACCCAGATTAAATATATCCCGCCCGATACCCTGGAGCTACACGGACGATGCATTCTAGAATCGTCTGTCAACATGCTGGTGGATCAGGTAAACCATTACCTTTCGCGGGTGGAAATCAGGTCAGTGGAAAATATTATCACCGAGACCAGTTATCAAACCAAGTTTGTGCTACAGGCGACCCTGTAAAATGCATAAATTTCAAAAACTCTTTTTTAGATTATGGAATCAATTTGAAAAAAAACTAATGACTTTGCCTGTCCTGGACCATCCGGGTGCTTTATGGTTTCAAAAGAACCAGAGTGTGGTGTATGCGGGTGTGGCTTTATTGCTCTGTTTTTTAACGTTTCAATTTAACTTTTACAACCAGTATCAAAAGCTGCAACAGGCCAAGGCGCAGTATCACGCACAGGAACAGGAACTGGAGATTTTGCAGCGACGCAAGCGGGCAGCCGAAAAAAAACGAAAGGAACTCTCCGAGCGCCTGGTTCAAGTACAAACCCTGTTATTTTCGCCAGCCGAGGCTTTAAAATTCAGCAATCAGGTGCTTCCACAACTTATTCAGGATAGCGGCTGCCGGGTAGATACCATCCAGCGCAAGCCACAGCAGCAGGTCAATGACGCCTTGTACCAAATGTTCTTAGACGTGCGTCTGCTGGGAAGCACAAAACAAATTGCCACTTTATTTGCAAAAATAAAGGCGCTGCCACAACGGGTAAGTTACAAAGACCTTAGCATTGATCCTGCCAAAGACAGCAAGCAAATGCTGATGGTGACACTGGTGTTATTTTATGCCATTTAAACGCTATGGCATTTTACTTATGGCAGTGGCCCTGGCCCTGTCGGGATGCGATTTGCTTAAAAAAAAGACCCAAAAGGATGTGTCCAGCCAGATTAAACAAAAATTAAATGAACTACAGCAGAATATTAACCTAAGCAAGGTGTCGCCACCGGTTGCAGCGTTGCCTTCTAAAGATATCGTTGAGGATTGGAAAAATTTATTCACGCCCAGCGACCGCGAACTGTTTAAACCTTTTGAGGCGTCTGACATGTCTACAGCTAATGTATTTCAGCAGACCTACCATCTGACAGTGAAAGGCGTGGTGATTGTCGATCTGCCTAAAGCCATTATTGCTGTTGAAGAAACCATATTTCGAGTGTCTAAAGGCCAGCAGATTTTTGACATGGAAGTGGTGGATATCAATCCGTTAGGAGTCGAGGTTAGGCGCAGTTACAAGAAGGTGTTTATTAAGGTAGGGGAGATGAAGGAGATATAACTTTGTGGGGTGGGTGTGGAATAATCATGGTAAGGCGCGGGGCGAAGGGTGGAACAAGCGTGGTTAAGAGGTTAAGTACTCTTATTGTGAAAAAACTTGGGCAGCGGGCACTGGCAGGGATGGTTATTGCTGGCTTGATCACAATGCCTGTGACAATCCTGGCCAAGGAAATTAATGTTCAACTTGATCAACCGTCTGTACCCGGACAAAGTCCGTCCATCGAACTGATGACGCCAGGTGATTCCACCACCACGTATGAATCATTCGTGATGGTGCGAGGAATCGTGCGCAGCGCGGAACGGCTCCAAGTGAATGGGCAAGAAGTACCCATTGGCAACGCAGGTGAGTTTGAGACCAGGGTGCCATTACCTAAACCCGGACTCTTTATGATCCAGATCGATGCCCTGCGTAAAAATGGTGAAAAGGATAGCGTGATCCGCAGTGTTAAGCGATTGACCAAAGAAGCAGGAGACAACGAGGTCCAGAACCCCGAGCTGACCATTTTAGAACCTCCGCATGCGTTTACCACGTCAAAAAGCAAGGTCTTGGTCAAAGGTCTGGCCAAGGGAGCCACACGGGTTGAGGTCAATAACAATCCCGTCGAAATTGGAGATGGTGGGCGTTTTTCGACCAAGGTACCGCTGGTGCTTGGTGAAAATACTGTGCATGTCACGGCATACAAAGCCGATGGAACCTTTACCGAGGCGCTGCGCACACTTACCTACAGCACCATTGCTCCCGGTCAGGAAGATCTTGGAAAAAAATATATTTCGCTGAATGTGATCGACACTGACATTCAAGACATTATCCCCATTATGACCGAAAAAACCGGGTTAAATTTTATTGGCGACAAAAGCATGGTGGGGCATATCACCATCCATTTAAAAGATGTTGAGCTCGACAAGGCCCTGGATCTTATTCTAAAAGCCAACGGATATGATTATGAGCGCATTGGAAACACCATTTTTATTGCCCCACGGGCCAACTTAGCATCTTTTAAAACGCTGCTCATTCAGGTCTATCAGCTTAAAAACGTCAAATCTGCCGATGCCATGAACATCCTTAAAAATTTTATTTCCTCCGACCAGGGCGAATCCATCCAGGAATCGGCCGATGAAAACATGCTGATTATCAAAGCCATGCAAAGCACCTTTGAGCGCCTCGAAAGTATTCTGGAACAAATTGACCGCAGCAAGCCCCAACAAGTGATTATCGAAGTCAAAGTGGCCGAAATCAGCCGTAGCAAACTAGACAAACTGGGTCTTAAAATTGACACCTCGGGCCTTAAAACCACCTACACCGTGCCTTTGCAGGCACCCATTCACGAGGCTACCTTAAGCAACATTGGTTTGGCAGCCAATTTAGATGCAACTTTTGAACAAGCCAACGCCCATGTGCTGGCCACCCCACGCCTGTCGGCCTTAAACAACAAAGAAGCCAGTATCTTTATTGGCGATGAGGTGCCCTATGTCAACACCAGCACTTCGGCTTCAGGCGGCACCACCAGTGAGGTAGAAACCGTCGAGGTGGGCGTACGCCTTAAGATGACACCGCTGATCAATCCGGTTGACAGCAGTATCACCGTGCAAATCTCGACCGAAGTCAGTTTTATTTCGGGTTATATCAGCAACATTCCACAAGTACAGACCCGCGAGGCCTCAACCACGTTACGGATCAACGACGGTGAAACAGCGGTCATCGGCGGTCTGTTAAGTTCCACCGATACGGTCACTAAAACAGGGCTGCCCTTACTTGGGCAATTGCCGGTCATCGGCAGTTTTTTTGCCAGCACGGTTGAAGACAAAGACGAGCGCGAGTTGATTATTACCATTACGCCGCAGATTATTAACATCTAGAATGGGTTAGGTTATTTACCCGAACCCCCTAACCCCAGTTTTTAGAAAGATCAAATCAGGATGCTACTCGGGAATTTCCAGAGTCTAAACAACATGGAACGGCTTAATTTACCCACACAAATACGCGAAGATCCTCTAAAATAAAATGGGCAGATGGAAAAGTATTTTCTGCGTCAAATTAAAGGTGGACTGCTGATTGGTTTGCTGGCGCTGGGGTGCGGATCATTCCATGGGCAGCTTTACCAGCAGCAGCTCTTAAAGCCCAAACTTTATCCCGCCGTATGGCCGGGAGAGTTTTTAAACAAGTTGTCTATGGGATACCGCAATATCCTGGCGGATGTGGCCTTTTTAAAGGGCTTTGCCCGCCAGCTGCGTAACGAAAAAGACTGGGAATACTTTTATCAGGCTTGCCAGCAAAGCACCACCATTGACCCCCGGTTTACGTATCCCTACGAAACTGGCGGAATATTGCTGGCCTGGGAGGCCCACCGTTACGACCTAAGCAATGCCCTGCTTGAAAAAGGGATGCAAAATTTGCCTGAAAACTACCTGTTTCCTTTGTGGCGGGCCTTTAACGCTTATTATTTTTTGGCAGATTATGCCAGTGCCAGCGATTACTATAATCGTGCCTGGGAACTGTGCCCCTATCCGGCCACCAAGACCATGCTTAAAAGCATGGCCATTCGTTTTACAGCGGCCCAGGGCAAGCCCGAAGAAGCCTGGAAGCTGCTATTTGAATTTGCCGAACAAACCCAGGATAAAGCCTTAAAAGAGCAGCTTCAAAAAGGCCTAAAGCACTACATGAACCAGATATTTTTACTTGCGCTCAACTCAAAATTGCATCTATTTTATGATATCCACAAACAGATACCCGAGTCGGTTGATGAGTTGATTAAAGCGCAACTGCTGAATCAGCTTCCCGAAGACCCATGGGGCTATCCTTACCGCTATAATAAAAATAAATTTGCTTTTGAAAACAGCCATGACACCCATTAGCGTTGAACAACTCTGCAAGACATACGTCACCGGATTAAACGCCCGCCAAACTGTGCGGGCGGTGGACAATATTAGTTTTACCGTTTCGGATGGACAAACTTATGTTTTGGTCGGTCCAAATGGTGCCGGTAAAACCTCGCTGATCAGGCTCTTGCTCGGCTTAATGCGTCCAGATAAGGGAAAAATTACTTTATACGGAGAAAACCCGGGTATTCCCAAGGCGCGTCAGAGAGTGGCCTACGTGCCCGAGACTCCCGCCTTGTATCCCTGGGCCAGCGGCGACGAAAATATTTTGTATTTTGGCCGACTTAAAGGTCTTGCTGCAGAGGCAATTCGCGAACGCAGTAATCACTGGTTACGGAGAATGCACCTGGATGAACCCCGGCAGAAGAATGCCGTCTCGACCTATAGCAAGGGCATGCGTCAGAAACTGGCCCTGACCATTGCCTTAATTCAAAATCCGGGTCTATTGATTTTGGACGAACCTTTTTCGGGCCTCGACCCGCTAAGCCGACGTGACATTATTGATGTGCTTAAAGAGCTTCAGGGTGGCGGCACCAGCATGTTTATCTGCTCACACATACTGTCAGACGTGCAGCAACTAGCCCATGCCGTGCATCTGCTTAATCTTGGCAAGACTGTAGATTATTGGAATCCCACGCAAGGCGGCAGTCTCGAAGACTGGTATATTGGCAAGTTAAGAACATGAATATTTTATCTATTGCCCGCATGACCCTGCTAGAAGCCTGGCGCGGAAAAGTCCTGTGGCTGACTGCATTTTTTGCCTTTGTGATGGTGACCTTAACGTATGCGCTGTCTGAATACATCCACAGCAGCGATATTGCCACTTATTACAAGCTACTGATCGATGGCGGCTTAAGTACGCTTAGCATGGGTTTATTTATCATTGCCATCTTTTTTACTTTTCAGACCATTATCAACGACAAAAAACAAAAGACCCTGCCAGTCTTGCTTTCAATGCCCTTGCCAAGGCATAGCTACGTACTTGGAAAGTTTCTAGGTATTGCGGCCACTATTTTTGAATCGGCCATATTGTTTTGCGGAATTTTGCTTGTGACACTTGGTTTTTTTATACATCACCAACTTGAGCACGCCCACGGAAATTTGCAAGCCTGGATACCCCTGGTGGTGTGGGCCAGCCTGGCCTTTGCCCTGGCCGCCTGCATGCAGGCCGTGGGGGTGATGATTTTATGTTTTGTGATGGAATCGGAGTTTTTAATCTTATTCAGTTCCTTTGGTTTGTGGGGCCTGGGTGCCTTGAGCCATGATTTTAGACAGCTCGCAGAGGATGCGCAGACATGGATACAGCCCGTGTTAATTGGTGTTTACCACCTTTTGCCAGACTTCAGCACGCTTAATTTTTTAAGTGACACCGCCTATCAGGTGTCGGCCTCATCTTCTGAAATGGCTCTGGTTTGTCTGTATGGGGTAAGCTATGTTTTGGTGGTTTTGATGGTATTTTTAATGATTTTGGCGAAAAAAGACATTACTTGACCTGGATTATTCGTAACTATTCAGCTTTGCCACATACCAGGCACAGCGGCAGGGGCCGCATGCGAGCTGGACATGTGCACTTTTTTTCCAGGCATGCAGGCAGGGCCTGCGTGTTCTGAAACCCCCAGGCCTTGCCTGGGCTTAAAAGTGGAATGCCCTCTGTCCAGCGCCCAGTGGCCCTGCCACTGGGATTACGAACAACGGTAAGGCTGAATAGTTACGATTATTCACGCATATGAAAAGGTGTTACAACTCTGCGGTTTGTTGGATTACGGAGAGAGGGAGCTGGCTTAAGGGTGCCTGAAAGGCGGAGTGGTAGTTTTTAAGCATAATTACGCACGCCATAAAATTTACAAAGCCCATAAATTTTCATGTTTAAACCGCTTAAATATTGGGTATTATTAAAAAAGAAAAATTCTGAATGCAAGTTTTAAAACCATAGATCCGATAAAGGGCTTAAAGGAAATAAAAAAAATAAAGGAGAAGAGTTATGAATAAAAAAGGGTTTACGCTGATTGAAATGTTAATCGTGGTGACCATCCTGGGTATTTTGGCGGCGGTGGTATTGCCCAGGTTTACCGCCAGCACAGCCAATTCCAAGGCTAATTCACATAAGTATGATCGCAATAATATCGACAAACAAATTGAAAACTTTTATGCCGACAATGGAAGTTATCCTACGGCCATGACCACCGCTGGTTGGGGTGGCGCGGCCGTGGCGGTTAAATACTGGCCAAATTCACAGGGTGCTACCTCTGTGCCTGCTGTGTGTAATGCTACAGCGGCTACGGCTTGGACGATTTCAGCCACAAACCGTATTACCTTGGTTAATACCGCAGGTGATCATACAGCTGTGGGCGATAAACACGAGCTCACCTCTTAATGACAGTGACTTGCTGAAGTGCTGAAAGACCCTGGGTAACACCAGGGTCTTTTTTTAGAGAGGTCTATCTGATTGGGGGTTGTCATATGAAAAATAAGGGTTTTTCGCTGGTCGAGATATTAATTGTGGTCACCATTTTAGGGGTGCTGGCGGCCATTGTTTTGCCGCGTTTTACGGGTAGTTCCGACGATGCCAAAAAAAATGCCCACATGACTGAACGCAGTCTGATTAACACCCAGTCCGAGCTATATCAGACCGATATTGGCTCGATACCTAGTGCCATGACCTATGTTGGCTGGGGTGGGCAGGTTACGTTTCAGACGTATTTTCCGGATACAACTTTAAGTGGCGGGGCTACCTGGCAGTGCAACCAAAAAACCAATTGGGTGCTGGATGCCAATGGCCGCGTCATTATGGCCGACATGATCAACGGGCACCATGCAGCTGGCGACAAGCATGAAAACACGACCTAGGCATCACCGAAAGGTAGCGTGCAATGAAAAACAAAGGTTTTACGTTAATCGAAATGTTAATTGTGATCTCGATCCTGGGAATTTTGGCGGCCGTGGTATTGCCCCGGTTCAGTTCTAGTAGCGCCAATTCCAAAGCCAATTCACATAAATATGATCGTAACAATATCGACAAGCAGATTGAAAGTTATTATACGAACATCGGCAGTTATCCTACGGCCATGACCACCGCTGGTTGGGGTGGCGCGGCCGTGGCGGCTAAATATTGGCCAAATGCCCAAGGGACTGCAACTGTGCCCGCCAATTGTAACGCCGCCGCTCCTACGGCTTGGGTCATTGCGGCCACAAACCGTATTACCTTGGTTAATATTTTAGGTGATCATACGGCTGTGGGTGATAAACACGAGTTGTCGACCTAGCCTGGATTATTCACGCATATGAAGCGGACTATTACACACGGGAACCCGCATATCGTGAATAATGCATACTTTCGAAGCATCCTTTACTTCACGCAGCCCGCGCATTTAGCGGGCTACGAGTAAAGTATGAATAGTGCGGGCTAGCCCGGTAGCGGCAAGGCCTGCCTTGCCGCTACAATAACCTTGGATGGCCGAAAAAAAGTCCGCTAAAGTTTCTAAACTGGATCTCGTGATTGTAGGTTTGGTACTGCTGTTGGGTTTGACAGCGCTGGTACCCATCTTTAAGAAACCAGAAGACGTGCTGGTCAAACAAGCCCACCAGCAGGAGCGCTTACAGTTAAATACGCAAATCGAGCTTTACAGTATGGACAACGATGGGGTTTATCCCAAGTCTATGATTCCAGCAGAGTGGTTGGAATACGAAAAGTACTTTCCAGAGATCAGCCAGTCCGATGCCGCCAAGCCGTTGTATTGCAACCAGGGCAGCGCGTGGGAGTTGGGAGCAGATCACAGACTTTTGATGGCAGGACATGGGACGCATGAGTAGTCCCATTAAGGCAAACCCCCAACCCCTCTCCCACAAAAAAACCATTTTGCGGGAGAGGGGAGCGTTCTATGCTAAAAAAATAGGGGGGCTAATTACCAGGTACTGGTCACATGTTCCCGGAGACTGGCAACTTATCCTCTACTTTGCTGGTGCATACTTTGCCCTGATTGAACTGGCTTTTTTTTATTACAGCGGCAAGTTTTATGCGGTGATTTCGGTTATTAATCTGGCCATCGCGTACGGTCTTGCCCGCATTTCGTCAGGGGTACTTAAGAAGATGCTGGAGTAAGAAACTTGTCCCCCTCCACCAAGGCAATTTTTGCGTACTCATCAAAGTGCTTGCAAAAGATAACCTCGAGGCCCGGATGCTCCCGGATTTCACGGGGGAGTTCATTGTATTCCGAGCGGTTGTCCTCGGGCACAATGATGATACGGTTTTTGGGCGCAGCAGGATCGGTAAATACAATGCTGATGGCCGCAGTAAATTTTTTGAGCAAGCCTCCAATGATCCCCGCCTCGCGATCAGTGAGCTTTAAAGCTCCGGTCATAAAAACATGCCCGTGTACCGGAATGCCGGTCATGGCCGACACCAATGACAGGGCCTTGGTGTTGCCCGCCGAAGGGCCGTCAATGCCATCGTAAATATCAGGGACATGCACATGGATATCCACCCTTCTAAAGGGGTCTTCATTGGGTCTCAACGGTTTTCTTGGGTCCAGAAACTTCTTTGAGAATGCTTCCCGCAAAGCGGGGTAACGATGAAACATTTGCTGCACAACCGATTTGGCCACCACAAAAGCATCTTTAGACATGTCGCCGTGCCTGCCGGTATGCCGAAACTGGCCCGAACCCTGCTCCACATGAGTTTCATACGGCAATACCGAGCCCCGCAGACTGTCAAAGGCCAAACCGTTGACGCGGCCCACAGTGGGCACGCCCGAAATATGAGGCATCACGCGTGGTGCACGCAGTGTTTGTCTAATGAGCGCCTCGGTTATGATCAAGGGCCCTGGTCCCTGATGCGATGAAAGCTCACGCACATAGGCCCGGCGCAACACCCTGGCAAAATTCTGTTCGTACTTACGCACACCCATCTCACGCGTGTACTCGGCAATAATCAACTGCAGCAGGCGCTCGCCTTCGGCGTCATCATGACCCAGACGAACTTGTTCCGCACTGATGCCCAGGCTCTTGAAAATGCGGGGCAGAATAAACTTATAGGCCATTTTTACTTTGTCGCCTACGCTGTAGCCTTTAAGTTCATGCACCTGGATACGGTCAAGCAAGGCGGGGCGGATGGGATCAAGCTCATTGGCGGTGGCGATAAAGATGACTTTTGAAAGATCGTACGGAAAATCAAAATAATGATCACGAAAGTTCTGGTTTTGTTCGGGGTCCAGAACCTCAAGCAGGGCGGCGGCCGGATCGCCATTTAAACTTACCGTCATTTTATCCATTTCATCCAGCACCATGACCGGATTGTCTACGCCAACTTCCATCAGTGATTTCATGATGCGACCCGCCTGGGCACCAATATAGGTAAGACTGTGTCCCCGGATTTCCCCTTCGGCATGTACGCCACCTAAACTGACCACGGCCAGCTTGCGGTTCAGCGCCTTGGCCAGAGCCTTGGCCAGGCCGGTTTTACCCACCCCGGGATCACCCACCAAAAGCACCATGTTGGCTTTTCCATCGGCACGGCGGCTGGCGATATTTTCGGCAATGTCTTCGACCACCTCACGGTTTAGTTCGTCGATGAAATATTCTTGATCCACCGTCTGCATGATGTGTTCAAAGCTAACATCTGCTGCGGCAGTGGATTCTGGCGTCATTTGCCCCCAAGGCAGGCGCAGCACCTGTTCGACCCATTCAATGTCTTTACCGCCTTCGGAACCTCCAAACATGGATGCCTCTGTCTTGGATAATTTGTCCAGCACCTCGCGCCGCACCTGCGGAGGCAGATTAAGTTTTTCGGCGCGCTTACGCAGGTTTTTTTCGTTTAGTAAATTGTCGACACGCAAATGTTCGTTGGCAAAAAGCTGCAAGTCCTGTGGCGTAACTTGATTGCCCACACGTGGGTTCTGGTCGTAACGGTGGCGAGCATAAGACAACACACGGTCGAGCAGGGTTAAGGAATTTTCGGGTTCACCCGATTCTGTAAAACTCCGCCGGGCTGGATGTGCCAGCAAGGCATCTATAAAATCTTCTGTCACTTTCAGGTTGTATTTTTTTGAAAGGTTTGTCATTTCGGTAAGCAGGATTTGCCGTGTTTCTTGCAGGGTGGTTTCGGGCAGTTCAATAATGTGTGAATTTTTGATCACATCATCAGGCAGCAGAGGTAGTTCTTCGCGTGTCACGCCCAGGATCATCTTAAAACGCAGATCTTCCATGGCTTCACCCAGGGTCACCAGCAAGTGGTCGCCCATGTCGCTTTGTAACATTGCACCCGCGTTGCGCAGGTACAGTACTTCGTTGCGGTGCAAGCCCTGGTATTTGGTATAAGCATGCACTGCCGCGTGACCCGTATCGGATTCTGCCAGGCGGGCGCCATTGGCGGTATAAAACGCATCATCATTAAGCAAGCGCGTGCGGGCACTCATGGTAAAGAGGTCATGCCAAAGTTGGCGCAGTAGCATAAGCTCCTGGCCTACGCCCGGTTTATCGCTTACCAGAATAATGCCCGGTTTGGCCCCCCATTGTTCCGTGAGCTTGTCCAGGGCTTCGCTGCGGGCGGGAGTATCCACATAAACCTTGTCGCGCAAATATTCGCCTGGCGCACCCAGCGGCATAAAACCCGCCAGCGCCATTTCCTCGGGTTTGGCAACTGTGGCAAAGGTTGAGATTTCAAAAAAGCGCCGCAAGCGTTCGTGCTCGGACAAACGCACGCTTAAGGCGTTCATCATCAGGTTGAGTACCTCTTGATCAAGAACAGCGCCTTCGTCATTGGTTATGTCTAAAGTAGCTCCTGTATTTACAGGCTCTTCTACCATTCCGCTTTCTTCTTGGCCGGATTCAAAATCACAAGCGGGAGCAGAAGTTTGAGGGGTTTCTTCTGTTTCAGGATTTTGAGCCGGGGGCGTAGTCTCTGTTTGAGCAGCAGCTTCGGCCTTGGCCATGTTGCGCCAAAACTCGCGTTGTACCACGCGCGCCAGTTGGTCAGATTTTAGCGCGGTCACCAGATCAGGGAGTAATTCTGGGCTTTTTTGGGCAAACGCCATAAACAATTCGTAGCTGTCAAAGTCAGACGGTTCAGAGTCTGCATCGAAATGCGATTGATAGCGTTGCCACGACTCTGCCACCAGCTGTTCCTGTCCAAAGAGCAGCAGCGTTTTTAGGTAATCCAATCTAAAACGCGGAATATCCTCGCGGATCATAACCCGTCGGCCGCCGATCCGTCGCGGGTGCGCGGGGGGCCGACAGAGCAGGGTTTTAATTTGGTTACGAACAAGCGGACTTGAAAGCTGGATTTCAAAAGCCTGGGCCAACGCTGTTCGCAGCGGCGGTAGCAATGCTTCGAACAGGGCCACATCGCCAACGCGCTGTTTAGGCGTAAGTTGGGCAACCCCTTCGAGCAACTGCTGCAATGTCACCAGCCTGCCAACCAGCCGGGTCTGCCCCAGGGCTGCCAGCAGGCACAACAGCTCCAGTTTGTTTTTTAGATCTTGCGCATCGAACAAAGCCTTAATGGGCGCGCAAGCCTTGCGGCTTGACGCATATTTCTGAAGTTCGGTTTCAAGCAGCATCGGAAAAGCCTGACGTCCAAAAAGAAAGGTCATTAATTTTTTTAAGCGCGGGAGATCCGCTTGATTTAAAAAATAATCTTGTAAGTAAACTGCCAAACCGTGCTCTTTAAGCAGCGCTGCTTCACGGTCGAGGTCTTCTTTTTCAATGGTCAGGGTAACCTGCTGGGTCTCGGCAACACGGTGCCATAAAAAAGGGTGACAAGTCATGAGTAATGCAATATCGCAGGCGGCCTGATAAAAATTGAACGGATTTTTTAGATTTTCTAAACGGGGCGATTTTATGTAACTATTCAGCTTTGCCACATAGCAGGCACAGCGGCAGGGCCGCATGCGAGCTGGACATGTGCACTTTTTTTCCAGGCATGCAGGCAGGGCCTGCGTGTTCGAAGCCCCCAGGCCTTGCCTGGGCTTAGAAGTGGAATGCCCTCTGTCCAGCTCCCAGTGGCCCTGCCACTGGGCTTACGAACAACGGTAGGGCTGAATAGTTACAATTTTCTTGGATTAACCAAGGTCCTTAGCAAACACCAGGGGCAGAACCTCGCCAATGTTGCTGACAAAATGTACTTCAAATTCCGGATGTTCCCGTAACGCTTGGGGCAGGTCATTCCATTCGGTTTGATTGGCCTCGGGGAGGATGATTATTTTTTTGGCGCCGGTCATGCTGGCATCCGTAAACTGGGTACGGCGCACAGCATTCAGTTTTTTAAGCAGGCCGCCAATCGGCAAAATACTTCCGTCCAGGCTAATTTCACCCGTCATGAACACGTTTCCCTTAACCGGATTCTGGATTAGCGCCGAAAGTATGGCCAGGGTAATAGCCATGCCCGCCGAAGGACCGTCCTTGGCAATGGCCCCGGCAGGCAGATGCACATGCAAGGCCTGGTTTTCGAAAGGATCTTTGACTGCTTCGGTGTCTTTTGCGCCCTGTAGCCACTCGGGATGCGCGGCTAGAATTCCTCGTACCACGGTTAGAGCCACCTGACAGCTTTCGCCAATGACTTTTTCAAGGTTGCCCGTAAACTGCACCTGATGTTTGGCCGCAAACATCCGTACTTGAATGGTGAGCACGCTGCCACGTTGGGCAGTCCAGGCCAAGCCATTGACCTGGCCTACCATCGGTGTGCCCGCAAGCTGCGGTGCTTTGGCAGGTTTTCCGAGTTGTTCCTTTATGTAAGTCTGATCCATTTCAAATGTCTGTCCGGTTTCGATGGTTTGTTCATGCATCACCCGTATCGGGATGAGTAGATTTTCGATGACCCGTTTAAGATCGCGCGTACCTACCTCCCAAGTGTAGCCTTCGATAATATGCCGCAGCAGGGCTTCTTCAGCAACGGAATCCTGGCCAAAACGTACTTGCTCCGCCTTAAGACCCTGTTCGCGCAACTTGATCGGGATCATAAACTGCCGGGCGATTTGAATTTTGTCTTCGTCGGTATAGCCAGGCATTTCAAAGACTTCAAAGCGGTTGAGCAGCGGCTTGTGAATGCTGCTGGTGCCATTGGCGGTGGCGACAAAAATCACTTTTGAAAAGTCAAAACCATGACCCAGGTAGGTGTCTGTAAAAGCGTGGTTTTGCTCGGGGTCGAGCAGTTCCATCAAGGCTGCCTGCGGGTCGCCCTGGCTGCCACGGGTTTCTACTTTTTCAATTTCATCAAGGCACATCACAAAGTGTTGGTTACGGGCCTTGGCCATGGCTTTTAGAATCCGTCCGGGCGTGGAACCGATATAGGTGATGCGGTGGCCACGAATTTCGGCCTCGTCGCGCACACCGCCAAGAGCCACATGCTCAAAATGCACACCCAGAGCCCCGGCCAGAGTTTTAGCCAGCAAAGTTTTACCCGTGCCCGGCGGTCCATCCAGCAGGATATACATGCCTTTGCCGCTTTTGTATCCGGCAGCTACTTTTAAGGCTAGTTTTTTAATCAAGGTGTCGTTGCCAAAATAGCTGGTTCTGATGGTGGCGCATACGCGTTCATAAATTTCTTGTCGGCTGCCTTGCTGCGGGTAATGGCAGTGGTGCCAGGGCAGATTAAGCAACAGGTTGATCCATTCGCGGTATTTGATGCCTTCGGACGAATGGTTCTCTTCTATGGTGCTTAATTTTTGCTGGGCGTCGTGCAATACATGCGGCGGCAGGTTGGCCGCTTCGATGCGCCGACGCAGGCTACCCCCCAGATTCAGGCTGCTTGAACGCGCCTGCATAAAAGCATCTACATCCTCGGCCGTCACCCCCGCGCCACCCGCGCGGTGTCTTACAAAGGCAGCCACGCCTTCTAACACGGTCAGGCTGTTTTGCGGTTCACCGTTGGGTGTTAAGCCTGGGCGCTGGGGGTGCTGCAAAATAACGTTGAGCAGCAGGGGATCCATTTCAACCTGATATTCCTGGGCAATCTGTGGAAGCCGGTCAGTGAGGATTTTTTCAAGCTCCTCCGGCGCTGGTTCGGGTACTTCGATGATATGGCAGGCTTCCTTAAACGCTTCGGGCAGCCGTTCAAGATCAGCGTATGTCACCCCCGCGATCAAGCGAAATTCGCCCTTGTGCATGGCCTTGGCAAGCTGGTTAAAAAGAGAACGGCTCGAAGTCCAAGCCAGCACATCTTCGATGTGACGCAGGTACAGCGCAATGCAACCGTGCGCTTTTTGGTAGCCCAGGTAACTGTAGAAAAATTTATGCAGGCTGTAGTTGTCTTCAATAAACGCATCGGCAGGCAGACTTTCAAAATAGTAGTCGTTTAACAGACGCGTGCGCTGCTGCTGCTGGCGCAGATCACGGGCCAGTTGTCCGCAAATGAGCCGCTCCTTGCCAACACCAGAGCGGTGACTGACAAGCAAAATGCCATTTTTAGGCCCCCATTGTTCGCTTAAACGTTCTAAAACATTCAGCCGGGTATCTCCCGTTGGTACGTGCGTGTCCGCGTGCAGTTGATCGAGCGCTACAAAGGGACGGCCTCCTTTTGCAGCCGGTCTGGGTGTTTGAGCAACGGCCATCATCTTTTCATAGCAATCACTTAGATCCTTAGCAGAAAGTGCCCCGCGTAAGGCAGAATAGATCTGGTTAACAGTGGGGTCTTCATGTATAGGCGGGGTGACTTGATCTTTTGTAAGTTTCAGGCCACCCAGCCAATGCTTATATGCCGCCGAGATCACCCGCCCCAACTTATCTACGTCCAACGTGGCTACAAGATCCTGATAAAGGGTGGGATGCACGTCATGAAAATAATTCAATAAATGAAAGCTGTGCAGCGTCGCCCGTTCACCCTGCCTAAGATCGATCTGAACCTGATAACGCTGCCAGCATTCATCCACAAAGTCCTCTGGGCTTAAATGCAGGAGTACCGAAAAATAATAGGTCCAAACCGTCAGTTGCATTTTGGAGTCACGCGGAAAATTCCGTTTAAGCAGCACGGTCTTAATGCGGTTGCGGACTTCGGGACTTTGGAGTTGTCTTTTAACCACTCGCTGGATACAGGTCATTTCGTCTATATGTAGCAGATCAAGACAAGCGTTGACCTGAACCAGTTCCTCAAGCGGCTGTTCGCAAAGCTGCTTGAAAAAGTTTTCAAAATGGAAGCACTGGCGCAATAAGGCCCGGGCTTCAAATAAAGCCAACAGGTTTAAAAAAACGACTTGCGTGCTGACCGGTTTTTCGTGCAGGGCCTGCTGTAAGCGCATGACGGCGGCTTTGTTTTGCACAAGATCCTGAAACTGGCCCTGCAGAAGGGTGGAGTGTTCATCGCGAGCGCTCTCCCAGGCATTGATGGCTTCGATCTGTAAATTGGGCGGGTCGTTTAAAAAGTGAGCCAGGTATTTTTCCAGCCCCGCCCGTTTGATAAACATCAGATCTATACCGGCCGTGCTGTGGATACTGATGCCCTCAATCGTGTCAGTAGAACTTATACGGCGTAACAACCAGGCGGTGGGCATGGAATGGTTTATATCGGTGCTTGACCCCGGTTGGTGGAGTGGGATTTTTAGAGTTTGGCCTGCCCTGAACGCGCCGGGGGCAAGTCGAATGGCTCCCCCCCATGGATTCGAACCACGACAAACAGAACCAAAATCTGTTGTGCTACCCTTACACCAGGGGGGAACGGGGTTATTATAACCTGCATTATTCATACTTTTGTAGACCATCTGATTTTTTCTCAAAATAAGTAAAACTCTCCTATTTCTGATACGTATTTTTATTTAAAACTGTTCCATCGCTGGCAGCAAAAATGATCCTCCATGGGAACAGATAGCCATGAGAACGCTAAAAATTCTTAAATGGGCACAGGCGGCAGGACTCGTGTGGGGATTGGTTTTGTGTCTTAACACGTCCGTCCTGGCGCAAGAAATATTAAACCCCCAAAGCAAGCTTTGGCTGGAAGGCAATTCCACACTGCATCCGTTCAGCATCACCGCCAACCGCGTTGAGCTTTTTGTCAAAGTAACTACCGGACAAATTTCAACGGCATTGTCACCCATGGATTGGGTCGAAAAAAAGCTGGTCGGGGATTTTATGATTTCGATTCCGGTAGCCGAACTTAAGTCCTTTGATCCGGCCATGGATCTGAACATGCGCACGGCGCTTAAGGCCGAACATTTTGATGCCATCCAATACACGGTGAAATCCTACGAATTGCTGCGGGATGCTGATGGAAAAGACCCACACCGCGTATACACCAAGGGCGTACTACGTGTAGCCGGCGTTGACCGCGCAGTGGCAGTAGATGCGGCGATACTACCTGTATCAAACGGGTTTCGAGTGACCGGGGATTATGAAATTCTGATGCGGGATTACGGCGTTGAGCCCCCCTCGTTCTTTTTTATTTTCAATGTAGAAAACCAGATTCGAGTCCGTTTTGACATGCAGATTGAAAAATCACAGGGAGGTCTATATGAAAAGTAAGTGGTCGTGGGTGCTTGGCCTGCTGCTTTTGTTTCCATCGCTGGCCGGTGCCGCCGGTTTGCAAAACACGCACGTTTGGATGAGCACGCAACAGACCTTTCAATTCTTAGGGCAGTCAGGCCTTATGCTTGAGCCTGGGTGGCAGGCCGCAGTGGCAAACTTACATCTTTATACGACTATTTATGATGGCATGGACGTCTATTCGGAATTCTACCTGGGTAGTCGAAACCATTTGGGCTACCTGATGGACCGTGAAGGCTATGTCATGTTGACGCGCTTTCCGGACAACGTTCTGGGTCTAAACCAGATCCTCAATTATTTTAAGATCAAGGCCGGTCATTTTGAAATTGATTTTGGTAATGCCCGCAGCAGCCGATCAGACAACGGTGAAGTGCAGGCTAATTCTTTGGTGGGTAATGCCATCGTGGATCCCAACACCGTCGAGGGTGGCATGGAACTGATAGGCAACCTTGGCCCGCTTGGTTGGGTAGCCGGCTTAAGCAACGGCCTCACGACCGAAGGTTTTATGACCAACCGGCATTTTGCCGCGCACGGAAAATTAAGCTACGAACCGGCTGATAAAACCTATGTGCTGGCGTTTTCTTACTACCGTGTAGACCAATCGGATACCAGCGCCAACACCACCGAGCTTTTTGCAGCCAACCGCAGCAACAGCCGTTATGCCACCGTCATTGACGGCCCCAGCGATGGCAATGCCGGCCAGGCCAAGATGGGCCGGGGCGTTAATATCGAGGCTTGGCAGCTTGATGCGGCTACCCGCCTGCTGGATACACTAGAAGTCAAAGGCATTTTCGGAAAATTGGTAGATGCCGATTTAAACGGCTCCAGTGCAGGCGAGCCCGTTGAACGTTGGACCTACTTTGTGGCTGAATCCAAATGGACCTTTTGCCCTGGCTTGTATCTTGCGGCGCGTTACAGCGAAGCCGATGCCGATACCTATAAGGATGTGGCCATGAACGCCAAGATCCGCCGTGCACAGGCCGGTATCGGATTTTGGATGACACCAGAGATGTTATTGAAAACCGAGTATGTCTTTCAGCAGTACAGCGGATTTGTGTCGACTGCCGGGCAGTACGTCAATTCCAAGGATACGCGCAGCGATTATACGGATAACCCCAACTTTTCAGGTCTGATCATGGAAGTGTCCGTACCACTGCAGCTACTTTGATTTTATGAAAAAGAAAAAACATATCTTGCTGATCGAAGACGAGACCGACACACGCCAGGCCATTACCGAATTTTTAAGGGCTATGGGCTATGGGTGTGTGGCCTTTGCCAGCGGCCAGGAAGTCTTGAAATGCTTTAAGCCGCCCGTTGACCTGGCGATCATCGACATGAATCTGCCCCAGATGAATGGTTTTGACGTGTACGAAAAATTGTTGAAACAGCAAACGCATTTGCCAGCCATCATGGTTACGGCTTTTGGCAATTATCAGACCTGGGGCAAAAGTGTGGATTATGGATTTTTCGATATCATTTCGAAACCTTTTGACTTTGATGAATTGCTGGTGGTGATTGAACGGGCCTTGAAATTGCACGCCACCACGGGTTGAATAATCGGACATGATTAACCCGCACTATTCATACTTTACTCGTAGCGGGTTCCCGTGTGTAATAGTCCGCTTCATATGCGTGAATACTCCGGGTAAGATTGATCAACCCCCGCGCATTTTCCTGGATATGCGAAAATTAAGCCGGTACTATTTATACCTTGGGATCAACACATGAGCACGGTCACAGACTTTGAATTAAGGGACGCTCTCCATTTATCTTTTTTACACTCGACCGATGCCATGGTCATTACCAATACCCAAGGCATCATTGTGGATGTAAACCCATCTTTTACCAGAATCTACGGATACACGCAGGCGGAAGCACGGGGAAAAACCAATGCCATTGTGCGTTCGAGCCATACCACGGATGCGTTTTATAAACGCATGTGGGCTGATATTAGAAATCCGCAAATTGGTTTTTGGAAGGGTGAAATTTATAACCGCTGCAAGGACGGCACCGAGATACCAGCGCTGCTTACGATTACGCCTTACAAACACGAAGGTAAGATTGCAGGTTATATGGGTATTTCAGTGTGTATTGAGGCACAAAAAGAATTGCACGAGCGCCTGATTCAGCATGAGAAAATGGTTAGTTTGGGCCTGATGCTCGCGGGCGTAGCACATGAAATTGGCAATCCCCTGACATCAATCTCATCCATTGTGCAGATGCTCCAGCGCAAGGTGGAAGAACCCTTTGTGGGCGAAAAACTAGCTTTAATCAGGGAACATATCGACCGCATCACGCATGTGATCCGCGACCTGATGGAATCGGCGCACGTAAACAGCGATGTCACAGAAACAGTCAGTGTGCGCGACTGCTTGACGCGCGCGCTCGAGCTGGTGAGGTTCCATCCGCAGGTACGTTATCTGTCTGTTGTCATGGACGTTTCCGACAAAGACTCTTATCTGGTCGTGGGATCGGCAACGCGACTTCAGCAGGTGTTTACCAACATCCTGATCAATGCCGGTGATGCCATGGACGGCAAAGGACAAGTGCTGATCCGTTTTAAAACCCAGAACGGATTCTATCAGGTGGATTTTTTGGACGAGGGTTCGGGGTTTACGGCTAAGAGTTTGGAACATGCCTTTGATCCCTTATTTACCACCAAGTCCCCTGGCAAAGGCACCGGTTTAGGGCTATATATTTGCCAGAATATTGTGCGTGCGCAAAGCGGGGCAATTCACGTTTCGAACCGGCCCGACGGCAAGGGGGCACAGGTTTCGGTATGGCTGCCGATAAAAACATGACAGCCCATATACTCCTCGCCGAAGACGAACGGAGCAACTGCGACAACATCGCCGAGTTTTTAAAAACCGAAGGCTATCGGGTCAGCGCTTGCTACGATGGCCCGTCAGCGCTAAAAAGTTTTGACAGCGACCTGCCCGATCTGGTGCTGGCGGATCTGATGATGCCGGGTTTGTCAGGCATGGAACTCATGCAGAAGATACAAACCCGCGAGACAGAACTGCCGTTTATTCTGATGACGGCCTTTGGCAGCATTCAAACGGCCGTAGAGGCCATGAAAATTGGGGCCAGCGATTATATTGTTAAGCCGCTTGAGTTTGACGATTTACTTCTGCGCATCAGGCGGGCGCTGAAGCAAAAACAGTTGCAGGCCGAAAACCGGCGCTTGCGCGAAGAACTGCTTGGACAAAGTTCTTTTCAAAACATTGTGGGACAAACCGCCGTCATGCGCCGCCTTTTTGGCATCCTGCAAAAAATCAGCCGACATAAGAGTACGGTGCTGATTGGCGGCGAAAGCGGCACAGGCAAGGAGATGGTGGCCCGCGCCATTCACTATAGCGGGATCAACAAAGACAAACCCTTTGTGTCGATTAACTGCGGAGCAATTCCAAAAGATCTGATTGAAAGCGAATTGTTTGGCCACGCCAAAGGATCTTTTACCGGCGCTGAACAGGCGCGCCAGGGTTTGTTTGCCGAGGCCGATGGGGGCACGATCTTGCTAGACGAAATCGGAGACCTGCCCCTTGCATTGCAAGTAAAGTTGCTACGCGTGCTCGAAGAACGCTGTTTTAGACCGGTGGGAACCAATCACGAAGTCACGATTGACCTGCGTGTGGTGGCAGCCACCAACCAAGACCTGAAACGGGCTGTAGAGCAAAAAACTTTCCGCGAAGACCTGTATTACCGTTTAAATGTGGTGAACATTCACTTGCCACCCCTGCGGGAACGGCGTGAAGATATCCCGCTACTGGTGCAGCACTTTATTGAAAAGCATGGCAAGCGCATGGGTAAAAAAATGAAGGGTGTCGAAAAATCTGCGCTTAAAGCTCTCATGGGCTTACCCCTTAAAGGCAACGTGCGCGAACTTGAAAACATGATTGAGCGGGCCATCATTTTTTCGGAGGAGCCTACGTTAAGCCACCATGATTTTGAGTGGCAGGCGCATGTTTCTACGGTGCCAGACGCAGCATTGGCAGAGATCTATCACTCGGCTGAAGATCTTAAACAAGCCACTGACCGTTTTCAAAAAGACTGGATCGAACATTGCTTAAACAGTGCCCAAGGCAACATGGGTCAGGCGGCTAAGCAATCGGGCTTAAGTCTTTCTTCGCTATATCGCAAGTGCAAGGAACTGGGAATTGTGATTGATTAGCCCTAACCTTGCTCCGCAAGCTCCCTTAAGACATTTTCGTTTAGGATATAAATTCTTCTTTGCTGAATCTCAATGTACTTTTGGGTCTTAAACCGGCTTAAGCAACGCACGGTGGTTTCTACCACGGTGCCCGCCAGTTGGGCCAGCATTTCACGGGTAAATTGAAGTTGTAAAGCGGTATGTCCAGAGGGATCTTTAACGCCACAAGCATCTTTAAGCATAAGCAGCGTTTCAGCGATACGGGCTGGGACAGATTTGTAGGCCAGCGAGGCGGCCTTGCGGGTCAGTTCCTCGATCTCCCGGGCAAGTTGTCTAAAAAGCCATGCTGATTTTTCGGAATGCGCTTGTAAAAATCCATTGATTGATGTTTTTTCAATGACACACACAGTACAGGGTTCAAGGGTTTGGGCGGTACTGCCGTGATAGCCCTGGATCAGATCGGCCAAACCCAGTGTGTCCCCGGCCTGGTGCAATTTAATCAGATAGACTTCACCGCTCGGCAAGGTAAGGTAACGTTTTATAAAGCCGCGATGCAGGTAGAAGGCTTGATAGGCTGGCTGCCCTTCGTAGAAAAGATTGTGCCTGGCCGCCAGTTTAAGTCTTTGTTGTGAAACAGGCGTAAGGCGAAACTCTGCGTAAGGCAATGTGACCGAAATCTCCTTTGGGCGCGTCAGGGGGAGCACTGTGCAAAAAGGGCAGTCCGGCAAGGCTTTGTCTGCATTTTTTAGAACTGATGGAGCGCCAGATAAAGATTTGGTTACAGCCATATTGGAATCTCTTCGACAAGATATAAGCAAAATCAATGCCAGCCATAAGAGGTTCAATCGGCGCTGAAATCACAAGTTATTTTTATTTTTAGGAAAGTTATGAATGAATATTCCACGGAAACAATGTAACCGTAACCTGATCTCCACAGGCAAAAATCGTTTGCGCCGGAACCTGCCACCACCCACGCGCCGAAGCCAGCAAACCCACCGACCCAGAATTAAGCTGCGGAAGCTGCGCAAGAAACCATTCCTCTCTGCGCCGTTCGGGCAAGACAAACAGAATTTCATCGCGGTCATGGCGGTTGGCGTAAGCGGTTTCCAAGTGAACGGATACCTGCCGCAAGTTTCCGTTTCGACGCGCCATGCCATTTAAAAACGGAATCACCAGCGTATAGAGCAGCGCCACCACTGCGCCAGGATTTCCGGGTAGCGAAAAAATATACTTGCCCTTCCATTTTGAAAACGTAAACGGTTTTCCAGGCTTGATGGAAACTTTGCGAATGAGTACGTCGGCAGAAATTTCGTTTAAGACTTTGGGGAGGTAATCGTATGTGCCTTCGGACAAGCCGCCGGTGGTGATCACCATGTCCGATTGTTCCAACATGGCTACAAGCGCCGTACGGATGCGGTCGGGATGATCGGCCGGGGCGGGCACGCAATCGGAGGCATACCCGGCATACGCAAGGCTTTGGGCGATAAAGTGGCGGTTACTGTTGATGATCATGGGACCTTGGGCATTCCGGTCTTGGAGTTCATCGCCGACGGTTAGAAAACCTACCGTCGGTTTGACGTAGATCTCCACTTCATGAACACCCGCCGTTGCCAGCACCCCGGCATGCAGGGGATTAAAAACACTGCCCTGCGTCACCAGACGTTCACGCAACTTAAAATCCTCTCCGGCGCGGCGTATGTGTTGTCCCTGATCTACAGGGCGCTGGAGTGTTATCCGGGAGTCGGCAACGCTGGCTTGTTCCCATGGCACCACGGCATTGGCTCCCGCGGGTAAAGGCGCACCCGTCATGATGCGCACGCAGGTGGCGGGTGCCCACGGACGTTCGTGGCTGCGCCCGGCGGCAACTTCGCCGACGACCGTGAGTACGGATGGTCGTTCCGCGCTGACGTTCGGAAGCACGTCGCGCACGTCCAGCGCAAAACCGTCCATGGCGGAGTAGTCAAAAGCCGGATGCTCGCGCTGGGCATGAATATCGCGTGCGCAAACGTATCCGACGGCTTCTTCGATGGAAAGAGTTCGGATCACCGGACGATGTGCGTCGAGGCACTGCTTTAAAATTGCTTGCGCTGCGGCGAGGGAAATCATGCGCCTGCTCTAATGGCTTGTCGTATTGCTATCAATGGATCCACGCAAGATCATTACTAATTAACAACTCTGATTTTTTTGAATGATGGGTATTTTTCATGGTAATGGATTGAAACACAAAGCGATGCTTTTCAGATAATCGGACGATCTCTGGATCATTGTCATACGTCATAAGAAAATGACCGACAATGTCTGAAGAAACTTTAAATAAATCTTCATGGTTTAGCTCATGGTGCGTATAGAGTCTTTTGCCAGGGTTATTGCGAGAAGCAGTGTAGGGGGGATCAATAAAAAAAGTAGCGGATTTATTGTCTAAAAAAGATCGAATGACGGCGATCCCGTCACCCTGAATGAATTTTATACGGCTTTTTATTTTAAAAATATTCCGAATCCGGCCAGCCAATGTGGCTGGATACCAGCGGGAAAGCAGGCCTTTGCCGTTTTCGCCATTTTTCATAAGGCCGCTTCCAGGCGCTAAAATGCCTCCGTGGTAAATCCGGTTTTTTAAAATCGTTTTAAAGGCCACCTGTTTTGTGGAACTGTCCGATGCTTCAAGTTCTTTTTTGACAGAGTCATGCGACAAATCAAATGACAGGATCTGGTTTGCCAACCATTCGGCATCTTCGCTAAGAATGGTTTTCCATACCGCCGACACTTCCTCGTCTTTTTCGACTAGCAGAACCTGGCTGGCAAGATTTTCAAATGCTACCGAAAGTCCCACAATTGCTCCTCCGGCAAAGGGCTCAATAAATAAGGCTGGTTTTTCAATGCCAAATAACCACTCTCGTATTCTTGGCACTAACCAGGTTTTCCCCCCCGGATAACGGAATGGGCTACGGTGGGGAATGGTGGATATATTCACGACCTCATTGAGGGTCTTGATATCAAACAATTTCATCTGGAGGCCGTGACTAGAAGGTAACATCGATGGTTTGGGTATCCGGGGGGTTGTTGCCCTCGAGTTTTTCGTCGACTCTTTCCTGCAGCAATCCCATAAAGTCAGATATATCGCCGGGATCAGATCGGGTTATTTTTTCCAGACTATCGCCAAACTTAGTGTAAACGCTTTTGTAACGCTTTAATTTAAAGGTATTGGAACGTTTATCCAAAGCCAGATCGTATACAAACCAGGCGATATCTGCCTTTTCGGGGGCAACTTCATTTAAAACCGGAAGTGTTTCAAAAAAACCACGGTTCAGCGCAACCGCAACCTTTTTATTCCAGGTTTTTAATATTCCGCCTTTGTATATGAGTTGAGGGGCCAGACGTTTTCGAGAAGACGACAGATAGTCCGGGTTGGGGTAATTGGGGTGACCCTGCCAAACCATGGTTTTGTTTTTTTTCGGATTTTTTATATAGAATTCAAAGGGATTTCTAACATTGCCTGAAATATATACCGCTTGAACTTCTAAAGCTCCAAAGTCAGTCACTTTACCGAAATGATCGTACGCGCATATGACCACATCAATGTTCCCCGCCGATTTACCATGGGCGTCTTTTAAACGTACTTCTGTCAAGGTTGTCCAGGTGGTTTTTGATGGAAAAAAGAACTGCGCGGCATCTTCGGCGATAATCCAATTTTCTCTAAATCTTATCGGACAGGTAATTACAACATTTTTGTCGTCAAAAATACTGCATACCCCTAATGGGTCATTGGCTTTATCTTTTGTGCAATTAGGCACCCTGTTTCCAAAAGGACATAATCGCAGTCGGCGACAACGCGTTGCATTTTCGCTTTCGTTTGTTATGGGATACCCAAATACTTCTGCTAAAGGTTGCTGATTATGGGGGTCGGACATTTTACAGATTTTACATATTATGTAAACGAATGTCATTGTATTTTGAACAAGGTCTTTGCTGATCATCCTGGCTGACTAAACGCTGGACTTTACGCAAATCCTCCGGACAATTCATATTGAGCAAAGCCTCGTGAAAGGATTTTTCCGGAAGTAGAGTATCCAGCGAAACCACACGCACGCGCAGTCCCTGCAAAAAATCGCGCACACGCCCGGACGGATTTTGCGCTGCCTGCTCGACCACTTTTGCCACCCGGCGGTGATAGAAACCCACCAGCGGATGCCATGTATCGCCTTCGGACGGAATACAAACGTCATCATTGGAAGCTCTGGCAGCTTCGAGCGCTTCAATCACAGCCGGAATAAGTAAAGGATAGTCGACCGCCAAAATAAGATTCCAGTCGCTTTGCGTCCAGGCGAGAGCGGTGGCAATTCCGATGAGTGGATTTTGAGCGTCCAATATGTCCGGAAGAAAAGTGACGTCTGCGGGTAAATGATCCGGGGCTTGCTTGCCTACTAAAACGATACGAGAATCCACGTGTCGCAAGGACCTTACAAGCTGCACCATCCGCAACCACGCAGGCTCGGAACCCAGCGAAACAAGCTGCTTGGGCTGGCCCATGCGACGGCTTTGGCCTCCCAGCAGAATGAAAACGGTCAACACTGAATCTCCGCGCGCCTCCGAAAATAAAACCACCAGTTAATGACCAGGCAGGTGACATAGAATCCGACAAAACCCAGCAGGGCCATTTGCGGCGTACCGGTAAGGGCAATGGCGCTGCCGTAACTTTTCGGAACAAAAAAAGCGCCATACGCAGCAATGGCCGAGGTCAGTCCAATGGCCACTCCGGCTTCTTTGTTGGCCAACTGCGCCAAGTCACTGCCGCTGACGGAATGGGTGGCCTGCTTGCGCTGCCGCAACGTGAGAAATATAACCGGCACCATGCGGTAAATGGAGCCGTTGCCGATGCCCGCCGCAAAAAACAAAATCATGAACATCACAAAGAACCCCGCAAAAGCACCCGGCTGATCCTTGATATTCAAAAAGTAAACCACGCCTAACGTGGCCACGGTCATCAAAATAAAATTCCAAAACGTAACCCGCGCGCCGCCAAATTTATCGGCAAGCCAACCGCCCACGGGACGGATCATCGCGCCGACCAGTGGGCCCAGAAAAGCAAACTGCAGCGGATTAACGCCCGCAAACTGCGACTTGATCAGCAGCGGAAAGCCGGCAGAGTAGCCGATAAACGAACCGAAAGTTCCAAGATACATCCACGAGAGTATCCAGCTGTGCTTTTGTTTGAACACCGGAATCTGCTCCTTAAACGAGGCTTTTGCCACCGGCAGGTTATCCATAAAAAACCAGGTGGTCAGCAGCGCCATGGCAATCAGCGGAACCCAGATCCACGCCACGTTTTGCAACCAGACCGATTGTGTTCCTGAAAGTATCTGCGGCGCTCCACCCCATGCGCCAAACAAGGGAACCACCATGGCAAGCGGTGCCAGCCACTGCACCACGCTGACGCCAATGTTTCCTCCGGCCGCGTTTAATCCAAGGGCTACTCCTTTGAGTCGTTTGGGAAAAAAGTGATTGATGTTGGCCATGCTGGAGGCAAAGCTGCCGCCGCCAAAACCGCACAGCAGCGCCAGCGTTAAAAAGACGCCATAAGACGTATGCGGATCTTGAACGCAATAACCGATTCCAATGGCCGGGAGAAGCAGGAGCGCTGTGCTGATCAGCGTCCAGTTGCGTCCGCCCAGGCGCGAGACGGCCAGCGCGTATGGAATGCGCAGCGTTGCGCCGGTCAGCCCAGGTACCGCCGCCAGCCAGAATAATTGATTTGTATCAAACGGAAATCCCAGGGCAGGAAATTTGACCACCAAAATGCTCCATAGCTGCCACACCGAAAAGGCCAAAAATTCCGCAAAAATAGAAAATACCAGATTGCGCCTCGCCACGTATTGGCCCCGGATGCGCCAAAATTCGTGATCCTCCGGATTCCAAAGTTCGATGGCTGATCCTGCGGCAGATGCTGTGCATGTGTGGTCGATGGGTGGCAAGGTGGCGATTTCTACGGACATGCCAGACTCTTTTCGCAAGTTTTCTCCTCCAAAACTTCAACGCTGGGTAGTTGCACATATACATGCTGGTTTTCAACTTTCACCGGAAAGGTTTGAATACGATAGTCCTCGCCGCTTAAACAGCCGCCATGCGTAAGGCTAAAGGTTTTTTTGTGCAGCGGGCAGGCCACCTTGGGATCCTCGCCGTGGGATCCGAGCAGCCCGCGCGCCAGCGTCATATCCTTTCGGTGCGGACACATGTTCTGGCTGGCGTACCAATTTTGACGATGGTTAAAGTTGAATACGGCGATTTGAGTATTACCGTATTTGACCGCCACGCCGGCATTTTCCGGAAAGGCAATCACAGGTGCCACGGCGTACCAGGCCAGCGGGCCGACGGAAAGCTGGGTCTGACTCTCGGAGTGGTCGGCCCAGTCGGCGGGGCGCTTTTGTCCACGTTCTTCCACAAACTGCAACGCTGGATCCGCTTCGGAGCTGTTGATAAAGTGCGTAAACAGACGGCGCTTTTCAGGATCTTCGACCACCATCTTCCACTCGCACTGGTAGCCGTCTACCAGGTACGCCATGTCTTTTTCGAGTTGCGCGCAAATACCCAACTCGTCCGCAATCACCACGGCCTTGATGTGATCCATGCCGCCTTCGAGTTTGTTTAGCCAGGGGGCGGTGCGCGTCAGCGGGTCGGCGGTTTGGATGTAGTACATCAGAAATCGGTCGAGGTACTTGATGCAGGTGTCTTCATCAATATCCGTGGCCAAAAGCTGGGCGTGCTGGGGCTTGGCCCCGCCGTTGCCGCACACAAACAGGTTCCAGCCTTTTTCGGTAGCCACCACGCCAAAGTCCTTGCACTGGGCTTCGGCGCACTCGCGCATGCAGCCCGATGCGGCGGCCTTGAGTTTGTGCGGGGCGCGGATGCCACGGTAACGTTCTTCGATGCGGATGGCAAAGGACGTGGAATCTTGCACGCCGTAACGGCACCACGTTGTGCCAATGCAGCTTTTAACGGTGCGCATGGCCTTGCCGTAGGCATGACCACTTTCAAAACCGGCCTCTACCAAAGCTTCCCATATAGAAGGAAGTTGCTCCACGCGCGCACCGAGTAAATCTATGCGCTGCCCGCCCGTGATTTTGCAGTAGAGGTCGTATTGTTTAGCAATGGCACCCAGAGCGATAAGCTTGTCCGGCGTAATTTCGCCGCCCGGCACGCGCGGAATGATGGAGTAGGTGCCTCCGCGCTGGATGTTGGCCAGGTAGCGGTCGTTGGTATCCTGGATATTTTGATGATCAATGATCCACTCGTTCCATATCCCGGCCAGAATGGAGGCGACCGCCGGTTTGCACACTTCGCAACCCTGGCCACGGCCGTGACTCTGCAACAGCGCTTCGAAACTTTTTATTTTTTTGACTTTGACGATCTCAAACAACTCGTGGCGCGAAAACAAAAAGTGCTCGCAGATGGTTTTTTTAACGGCCTGTCCCTGGGCTTTTAATTCGGCCTGCAAAAGCTCATTCAGCAGCGGCACACAACCCCCGCAACCCGTGCCCGCCTTGGTGCTTGATTTGATCTGGGAGATCTTGTCGAGCTTTTGCTCACGTATCGCCGAGCAAATGACGCCTTTGGACACGTTTTCGCAAACGCAGACTTGCGCGTGGTCAGCCATATTTTGGGAACCGCTTTGAGTAGTGCTTGCGGTTTTACCGCCCCACAAGAGGCTGTCCACAGCGGCCGGCATGGGCGTTTGTCCGGCATAAATCTGATAGAGCTGATGATAAGGCGAAGCATCGCCTACCAGGATGGCACCCTTAAGCTGGCGTCCGTCGGAACTGATGAACAGTTTTTGATAAACGCCTTTTTGGTGGTCCTGATAAATGATCGGAAGACAGGAGGCATCGTCACTGGCGGTGCTGCCAATGTTGGCCACTTCTACGCCAAGCAGTTTGAGTTTGGTCGACAGATCAGCGCCACGGAACGATTGTTCCTCGCCCATAAAATTGCGGGCGAGTACTTCCGCCATGGCATAGCCCGGTGCCACGAGGCCGTAGATCATGTTCTGGTGCAGGGCTACCTCGCCAATGGCGTAGATGCCGGGGTCAGAACTTTGCAGACGGTCGTTGACCGCAATGCCTCCACGTTGCCCGACCTCCAGGCCACATGCCCGCGCCAGCTCGTCACGCGGGCGTATGCCGGCCGAGACGACCACCATGTCTACTTCCAGAGTGCTGGCGTCGTTAAACGCCATGCCCTGCACGTGACCATTGCCCAAAATGGCCTGGGTGCTTTTGGATAAATGGATCTGCACACCCAGCTTTTTGATTTCGTTTTCTAAAAAGCGTGACCCGGCGTTATCAATCTGCCGGGGCATCAGACGATCGGCAAATTCGATGACGTGCGTTTGCAAGCCGAGATCAACAAGGGCTTTCGCGGCTTCGAGCCCCAGCAAACCTCCGCCAATGACGGCGGCGCAACGGGCTTGCTTGCTAAAGGCTTCGATCGCTTTCAAATCGTCGATGGTGCGATAAACAAAAACACCGTTTTTATCGACACCGGCAATGGCGGGCACAAGCGGCGCCGATCCGGTAGCCATCACCAGGTGGTCGTAAAACAATACTCGATCCTGGGAGGTACGCACGCACCGTTGCTCCCGGTCGATCAGCACCACTTTTTCACCAGTCACGTGCGTGATGCCGTTTTGTTCGTACCAGGTGCGTGGCGTCAGTTGCAAGTCGTCGGCTGATTTTCCGGAAAAATAACTGGTGAGGTGCACACGGTCATAGGCATGCATGGTTTCTTCGCCAATGACCGTGATGCGGTAACGTTCATGCCCACCTTTGGCCACCATTTTTTCAACAAACTTATGGCCCACCATGCCATTGCCAACAACGATGATTGAAGGAAGTGCGGAAGCCTGGCTGTGCATACCCATTTGTCCAAAGTAAGGATGCAGACTTTATGCCACTTAAAAAACCAATAAAATACTACAATTTAGTATCTTTCTACATTTTTGTATTAATTACATTGGGTTTTTATGTGTATCTATTGGTATAAAAAGTGCGAGTCTTAAAAACAGTGGTCGCAACAACGCCTAGTGGTAAACCCGTTTCAGTTCCCCATATACCCGGTTTGCGTAACCCGGCTCAAGAACAGTGGCGCTTCCATTTCCATATGGATCAATGTATTGGCTGCCATTCCTGCGAGGTAGCTTGTGCCGAACAAAACGGTCTTTCACCCGAACACGTGTGGCGGCGGGTGGGTGAGGTGGAAGCGGGCTCTTTTCCGCATACGCAAAAGTTGTTTGTCTCCAGCGGCTGCAACCACTGTCTGGATGCTGCCTGCATGTCGGCTTGTCCTACAGATTCGTATCACGTCACCGATAAAGGCGTGGTGATACACGATGACGAGAGCTGCATTGGTTGCCAGTACTGCACCTGGGCCTGCCCTTACGGGGTGCCGGTGTATCAAGCCGACCGGGGCATTGTGACCAAATGTGACATGTGCCACAACCGCTTGGAAGCCGGACAGGATCCCGCTTGTGTTCAAGCCTGTCCAGCCGAAGCCATCAAAATCGAAAAGGTTACCGTGGGGGAGGTTTTAGCTACATATATGGAAGTGGGGCAGGGTCCCGCCATGCCGGATCCGGCCATTACCATTCCGTCCACCAAAATCACCCTGCCAGTCGGAATGAACATCGCTGACTTTAAAAAAGTAGACCAGGCGCTGGTGCATCCCGAACAGCCACATTCTCCGCTGATTGCCATGACCATCTTTACCCAAATGGCCGTGGGGGGCTTTATCTTTGCCTTTCTTTTTGACGTGTTGCAACACCTCACGCTCTCCGCAGCCAATCCGTGGGGCAAGACCACGGTTTATTTTTCGGCCTCCATGCTGGCGGTAACGTTAGTGTCACTGCTGGCCTCGACGCTGCATTTGGGGCGACCCATTTACGCTTACCGGGCCATCAAGTGTTGGCGGACATCATGGCTTTCGCGGGAAGTGCTGGCCCTGGGCTTGTTCGCCCAAATGGCCTCGTTATATGTCGTATTTTTGCTCCTGACCGATGGCCTTGGCTGGCTGAATAGCGCTGTTTGGGGCGCTTCGCCCCTACGCTGGCTACTCGGAGCATCCACCTGTGTCAGCGGCTTAATAGGGATCTACGCCAGTTCGCGCATTTACCGCGTACCCGCCCGGCCCGCGTGGAACAGCGTTAAAACCACATGGAATTTTTATTCGACCGCCTTGATTTTGGGTCCGTTGACGGTGGCCTGTGCGCTGGCGCTGTCCGGATTTTTAACGCAGCGTCCGGCCGAGTCCTACCGTGTTTATCTTTGTTTTTCCCTGGCCAGTTGCGGAATTGTCCTTGCGCTGAAATCTGTACTGAACGCTTATACATTGAAACAACGCGCCCACAGCGCAGTGGATGAACTCAAGGCCACGGCTCAGTTGTATACGCAATGGTTTTACCGCCTGCGCGGACTGCGCAATGTGCTGGCGGGCAGCACACTGATACTGCTGTTTTACTGGCTGACCGTGCGTGGCGCAGTGACTTCGGCCTACGACGTGCTGTTTTTATTTGGGACGCTGGCCGTGCAGGTTGCTTACAGCCTGATCACGCGTTACCTGTTTTATGTGACGGTCGTGCCTAAAAATATTCCGGGCAACTTTTTGATCGCCGCCCAGCAGGCCGCTGGAGCCCCACGCTGATGCTCGCAAAGCTCAAACGCTGGTTGGGAGTGGATAATCGGCGGGAGCATTACCGCTACGATTACGACTCGGTTTACGGCTATACCCAGGCGCGAAAAATTCCGCAGCGTTGGATTAAAAGCACCTGCGGCTATTGTTCCGTGGGTTGCGGCATGGTTTTGGGAGTTAAAGACAACGAAGTGATTGCAGTGCATGGCGACGCGGAGCATCCGGTCAACGAAGGCAAACTGTGTCCCAAGGGTTTAAGCGAACATTACATGCTCAAAAGCGAAAACCGCGCGCTTTACCCGCTGCTTAAAAATTCCGCCGGGGTTTTGGAACGCGTGGACTGGAACGAGGCCCTCAAAACCATGGCGGAACGCTGGCAGCGTATTCGGGCACAACACGGGCCTGAAAGCGTGGCGATACTTTCCACGGGTCAACTGGTCACGGAAGAATTTTATACGCTCGGCAAGCTGGCGCGCCTTGGCATGGGGGTAAAACATTTTGATGGCAACACCACGTTATGCATGAGCTCGGCGGCATCCGGTTACAAGCAAAGTTTTGGTTCGGACGGACCCCCGGGCTCGTATCAAGGCCTCGAAACCGCGGATCTCGTTTTTTTGATTGGAGCAAATATCGCCGACAACCATCCGATTTTGTGGTATCGGCTGCTTAAAAACCAACACAAAAAGCTGATCGTGTGCGACCCGCGTAAAACCAAAACCGCCATGTTCGCCGATCTTTATCTGCCCATCCGTCCGCGCGGAGACGTCGATTTGCTCAACGGGCTGATTCACCTGATCATCAAAAAAAACGGGGTGGATCAGAATTTTGTAAATGCGCATACCGTCGGATTCGATCAGCTCAAGGCGCATGCGGCCGCCTATACGCCGGAGCTTGTTTCCAAAGCCACTGGTTTAAGCATTGAGGCGATTGAGGCCACGGCTGATGCGATCTTGCAGGCCAAACGGGCCTTTTTTGCCTGGACCATGGGCGTCAACCAAAGTACGCAGGGTACCGATACGGTCAGCCTCATCAACACCCTGGCCCTGATTACTGGCCACATCGGACGCACTGGATCGGCGCCCATGTCGATTACGGGGCAGTGCAACGCCATGGGCACGCGCGAGTTTGGTTTTACCGCTTCCATGCCCGGTTACCGCAAGTACGACAGCGCCGGCGACCGTCAGGAACTCGCGGCCTTGTGGGGGATGGATGCTTCTGCATTACCGACGCAGCGCGGTTGGGCTTATCCGGACATCATCGACGGCATACAGCGCGGCGACATCAAAGCCCTGTGGGTGATTGGCACCAACCCCTGGGTCAGCTTTCCCAATCAAGGCAAATTGCGCGAGGCTTGTACCGGTTTGGAATTTTTGGTGGCGCAGGACGGCTTTCATCCCACACCGACTACAGAAATGGCCGATTTGGTTTTGCCCGCCGCAATCTGGGGCGAAAAAGACGGCAGCTTTACCAACAGCGAACGCCGCGCCAGCCGTGTGCGCAAGGCCGTGGATGCGCCCGGCGAAGCGAAAACTGATTTTGAGATTTTCATGCGCATTGCCGCTGCGTTCAATGTGACCGAAAAGATTTTTCCCAACTGGCAGACGTCTGCTGATGCCTTTGAAGAAATGAAGGCCGTGTCCGCCGGACGCCTGTGCGATTACAGCGGCATGTCCTACGAAGCAATGGAGCGCAAGGGCGGCATCCAGTGGCCCTGCAATGCAGAGCATCCCGATGGCAAAGACAGCCTGTACCACGACGGACAATTTGAGACCGAAGACGGCAAGGCCAAACTTTGGGCCGTGCACTCGGAACCAATGCCCGAAGCAGCCGAAGCGCCGTCGCGGCTGATTCTAAACACCGGGCGCACGGTGGAGCACTGGCACACACGCACCAAAACCGGCAACGTGCCGATACTGGAAAAGCTGGCGCCCATTGCCTGGGTGGAAATTAATCCCGAAACGGCCGCCTTTTACGAAATTACGCCGCTGGATCACATTCATATTTATTCTGACCGGGGGCAGGTGCGCGATGTACAGGTGCGTATTACCGCCACCGTACAGCCCTGGCAGCTGTTCATGCCCTTCCATTATGTCGAGGCCAACGTCAACAACCTTACCCTGTCCGCGTTTTGTCCCAAAAGCCGCCAGCCCAACTACAAGCAGAGCGCCGTGTGGATCGAAAAGGTTCTGCGTCATGCTTGAGCATCGTGAGCGTCGTATCCACAAGCTCCGAATTTCGGTGACGGATCACTGCCAGTTTCGTTGCGTGTACTGCATGCCCAAGACGCCGCACTTTAGCAGCCCGGCGCATTTCATCAGCTTCGACGAAATTACTGCCATCGTGCAACGCTTGCAGGTTCACGGCATTGATACCGTACGTCTGACCGGTGGCGAGCCACTTATGCGCGCGCAAGTTCCGGAGCTTGTCCGCAAGCTCAAGGCCATTGGCATTGCTTCGGTGGGACTTTCTACCAACGGACATTTGCTGACGCCCGCGCTGGCGGCTGAATTTAAGGCCGCCGGTCTGGATGCCTGGAATATTTCGCTCGACACACTCGACCCCGAGGTATGCCAAAAAATGAACAAGGTCAAAGTATTGGATAAAGTTTTGGAAGCCATCGACATTGCGGTGGCGAGCGGCATTCCGGTTAAAACCAACACCGTGGTCATGCGCGGCTTTAACGAGCAGGAACTTCCGGCCATTTTGGACTACGCTCACATACGCGGCGTTGAACCGCGCTTTTTGGAACTTTTGCGCATCGGACCAATGGTCAAGGATCACGCGCGCTACTTTGTATCCGCCGACGAGATGCGCTCTACCCTTGCGCAGAGCCAAGGTGAGCTTCGGGCGCTGCCCTACGAAGCTGGCTCTACCGCACGGTATTACCTTACTTCTACGGCGAGACGCTTTGGTATTATTGCATCCGAAACCCAGGCTTTTTGTGCAACCTGCACACGCATGCGCCTGACGGCCACCGGTAAATTGCTGGGTTGTCTTTTTGTATCGGAGGGGGAAATGTTGATGCCGCACCTGGACGACGAAAAACGCATGGCTGCGGCCTGGGAACGCACACTGGCGCAAAAACCTTGGGAACGCATCGCCCACAGCCCCCAGGAAATGTACGCAGTAGGAGGTTGAAATGGGCAAGCGTCCGGTTGTTTTCGATCATAGCCAGAACCAAATGGTTTCTACGGCGCAAAAAATTGAAGCCCTGCGCATGGCCACGGCCCAGGCTTGCTTGCAGGTAAAACCGGAGACTCTTGTCCGCATTCGCAGCAACGACCTGCCCAAGCAGGATGTGCTCGTCATCGCCCGGGCAGCAGGCGTTTTGGCGGCCAAACAAACGCCGCATCTGCTACCTTTTTGTCACCCGCTCATGCTGGATCAAATCCAGGTCGATTTTGAACTGTCCGAAAACGCCGTGACCGTGTTGGCAACGGTTTCCACCGTGGCCAAAACCGGAGTTGAAATGGAAGCCCTGATGGCCGCTAACATCGCCGCCCTGACGCTTTACGACATGCTCAAACCCATTGACGATGCTTTGGTGATAAGCGACGTTCGCTTACGCAGCAAATTTGGCGGCAAGCAAACTTACCGCGTCAAAATTCCGCAAGGTTTTAAAAGCGCGGTGATTGTTGCCAGCGACAGCACCGCGGCGGGGCAGCGCAAAGACAAATCTGGCCAGATCATCCGTACCGCTCTGGTGGAGTACGGTTTGCCGGAGCCGGAATATTACGTGCTGCCCGACGAAAAAACAGCCTTGCAGACGCTCATTCGGTCGCTGGCCGCGCAGCAGGTGCAGCTTATCTTGTGCAGCGGCGGAACGGGCTTGGGGCCGCGTGATGTAACGGTGGAGGCTGTGGCGGAAATGGTGGAGCGCACCGTACCAGGCATTGCCGAGGCCATGCGCGCCTTTGGTCAAAAGCACACGCCTTACGCCATGTTGTCGCGCGGAATTGCCGGCGTCCTGCAAGATACGCTGATCATTACACTGCCGGGATCTTCGGCCGGAGCGGCGGAATCGCTCGCGGCTATCTTTCCGTATATCTTGCACGCTTTTCCCATTTTGCGCGGCGCCAACCATGATAGCGGTGAGCAAGGTCAAAATATTGCATCCCTGGTACATGATGCCTGATCAAATTCTGTGGCTGACGGCCGCCGTGCTGCTGATCGCGTTTTTGTATTCGTCCGTCGGCCATGCCGGGGCATCGGGTTATATTGCCGTCATGTCGCTGTTCGGCCTTGCTCCGGCCACGATCAAACCCACGGCCCTTGTGCTGAACATTTTGGTGGCAAGTATCGGGGCCTGGCAGTTTTTCCGCGCCGGACATTTTTCATGGCGACTTTTCTGGCCCTTTGCGGTGTTGGCTGTTCCATGCGCGTTTCTTGGCGGGTATCTCAATTTGCCGACGCATATTTTTAAAGTGCTTATCGGCATTGTGCTGCTTTGTTCCGCCGCCCGGTTTCTGCTTCGTCCACCGGCAGAGGAGCAGCTGCATGAGCCTCATCGCGCTGTGGCGCTTTCGGTGGGCGCGGGACTTGGCATGCTGGCTGGGCTGACCGGCACAGGGGGCGGTATTTTTTTGACACCGATTATCCTATTCAAGCGTTGGGCGCACACCAAAACTGCCGCCGCCGTTTCGGCTCTATTTATTTTGCTTAATTCTGTTTCAGGTCTGCTTGGAAACTTTAGCGCTACTAAAAATTTTCCGCCCGTTGCGTTGCCGTTGGGGGTGGCAGTCCTCATCGGCGGATTTATGGGTTCTCGGCTCGGCAGTCGGCAGTTTTCACACATGACGATCAAACGTTTGCTGGCGCTGGTCTTGACGATTGCAGGCTTTAAGCTCATTTTTACACCATAGTGGTGAGCAAGGTCGAACCATGATCTCCGTCACATTGCAATGTTTTGCGCAGATTCGGGAGTGGACCGGACGGGATTCGTTAACGCTGGAACTGCCCGAACCCGTGGCTGTGGAACAGCTTGTTAAACATTTGGCGGCGCGTGGGTTGTGGAAGGCTCCGGACGTGCTTCCGCCGCTGCGCTACGCGGTTAATCAGGAATTTGTTTCCGGAACTTACCGCGTGCAGGCGGGCGATGAAGTGTGTTTGATTCCGCCGGTGGCGGGAGGGTAGTATGTCCCGCCGGGTGGCGTAGAACTTGACGGGATCACCCCAAAAACTTGGATAAAAAATCAGTGTGAATCAGGTAAAATAGCAAGGCATGACTAACATCATTCCATTTGAACAAAAAAATATCCGCCGGGTGTACGACAAAAAATCCGAAGTCTGGTATTTTTCGATCATTGATATTATTGCGGTACTTACGGAGCAAAAAGACTTTAAAAAAGCTCAAAGCTATTGGACTACCCTCAAAAATCGGCTTAAAAAAGAAGGCAGTGAGATTGTCACAAATTGTGACAAACTGAAATTGCAGTCGGCTGACGGAAAATTTTACAAGACCGATGTTGCCAATGTAGAAACCATACTTCGTTTGGTTCAATCGGTTCCCAGTAAAAGGGCAGAGCCATTAAAACTTTGGCTGGCCAAAGTCGGTTACGAACGCATGCAAGAAATAGCCGATCCCGCGCTGTCCATCAACCGCGCCCGTGAAACCTGGCAAAAGCATGGTCGCAGCGAAAAATGGATACAGCAGCGCATGACCGGGCAGGAGACCCGCAATAAACTGACCGACTATTGGGCCACTCACGACCTCAAAAATCTTAAAACCCAAAACCTGCGTGACCACATGAGCGAGGCGGAACTTATCTTTACCGCATCAGCAGCCGGCCTGATTTTGCCACAGCCTGTGGCAAAATTGGCGGGTACTGCAAAAACACCGCAGCTTGCAGCACAAATTCCTTTGCGGGAGATTTCAATGTCTTATACTTTTGCATAAAACTTAACCGTATCGTATGTTTCATTCGTTATTAGAGATTAAATCCTAAGGCTTTTACTTCCTCAAGGATTTTCTTCCCCTGATTCGCCTGTTTGCGGCTGATCTGATATCCGTTCGACAGAGCCCTTCCGATCGAAAAAGCAATACTGCGCTGCCAGGACTGCAGGTTGTTGGTTTCCTTCGCCCATTTCGAGAGGTTAAACCAAGTCTGTGCCGGAACCTTCGACACGACTGCTATAACCTCCAGGTCGCGCTCGTCAGGCCCGTCTATGCCTTTGTCGGCCTTTTTGGGCGCGCTACGGCCGATTTCCAGTAGCTCCTGCCGGAAGGCGGCACTCAGGTTAACTTCTTCGCTGCAGACGTCCTCCCAGCACCCTTTGTGTTTGCACCATTCAGTAATGTTCCTGGCATTGGGCGGGTTAGTGATAATTCGATGCACTGGCACCGATACCGCCCGGATTGCCTCCGCCAGCGCCGGGGAAATATTCTGCTTCTTCCAGATCGCATCGAGATCAATGCGCTGCGAAGTATGGTGCGACAGCCAGGCCAGTGTATAGGTGACAATATTTGCCCGGTAGCCGCCGTAATTAAGATCGCCGATCAGCTTCTCCGCGCATTTGAACAGGATCGCCTTGGCGATCAGGTGTTCGAAATATTCATTATCGACTTCGGTGCGGCCGCGCTCCTTAAGCCAGATTGAAAAATGGTTAAAATTCTTCTGCGCACCGAGGCTGACCTGGTAGGGCAGCTG
Organism: bacterium; assembly: GCA_023249225.1. Lineage (GTDB taxonomy): Bacteria > Margulisbacteria > Marinamargulisbacteria > JAHFDA01 > JAHFDA01 > JAHFDA01. Next base: position 3,482 of record JAHFDA010000005.1, on the reverse strand, counting down.
CATCCATGTGTTCTCATACTTCGCTAGATCGGTTTTCGTGAATTTCTGCACATTCGGGCACATAGCCTCAAACTGGCGCTTGCGGGCGGGTGTTCCTTCCCGGCCTTTGGCATCAAGGTACTGGCCGCGGGCGCGCTCGTAAAACCATTTTGTCTGTTTGTTGCTGCCGTCGACAGCTGGCGCCCATACCGTGCGCGACAACTCTTCGATGCGGATGTGGAAAGGATCGTTGGCATAGAAATCGGCATCGCTAACCTTATTTTGGCTGTTGGCATAGCGCGAGATCAGCGGCACGATCCCGTCGATCTGCTCCGGTGGAATGACCGACAGCTTTGCCTGCACATAAATACCTTTCAGGCTGGCCTTGTCTTTCTTTGCCGTGTGGTAAAGCGATGCTGTAGTCTGGCCACCATTAACGATCTGCAGGTTCCACACCTTGCGGATGCTAACCTTGCCGTTCTCATTATCAGCAAACTCAATCTCGTCAGCTGTGGCGGATATGCCGTTGTTATAGGCGAAGAACCTGTGCGGCTCCTCCATGATGGTCTTTCGGATACCTTTATTGACATTGCCCCGCACCTGCAGAAATGATCGGACATTACGCTCCAGCAGGCGTGGGCCGTATTTGTCGTAAACTCCCGCGAGGACATCGCCAGGAATCACAGCCAGATAGCCCTGATAATCGGAATCAGGATCCACCATCGACAGACACTGAATGGTCGTGCCGAATTCCTGCTCAAAATCAATTTCGATGGTCTCGAACTTTTTACCCGAACTTGCGAAGCGACAGATTCTTCGGATATCCCATACATGGAAGGCAATCGAAATATCTCCTGCGCTTTCCGCCGTGATGTTTTCGGCATTCACAACTCCATCAGTGAGAAGATAAACCCGTGCACGCGTCAACTCCTCGCGGAGTTCATATATCCGTTGGAACATATCGTACTCTTCGGTGGATTCTTCCATTGACTTATAATGGCCGGTCAACGCCTTCCTGAGCACACCTTCCACCTGCCGGAAGGCGGTCTCGGCTTGTGTTTTAGTCACACTGGCGGGCGGACTCTGCTGATTAAAGATGGTAACGAATAAATCCAGGCAATCCTCGTCCTGGCTGACGTTGTAGCCATTGATCTGCATGCCGCGTGATTTGTGGTAGCAGACGGTGACGTCGTCAATCTCGCCCGACTCGACCAGGTATTCGGAAGCAATACGGGTGAATTCATTTATGCGGAACTCGCCGTTATCCTCGCTGTCGGAAATCGCAATGACTTCCTGCAGCAGATCGTCGGTAAATGTTTTAAGCTGCTCCTGTTCGCTCATGCCCGGCCTCGGCGAATATGCGCAATCACTTCCTCAAGCGGTATGACAAATTTTTTGCATTCGGTAACGCTGATCGAATAGGTCAGATCGCCCACGCCAGGCGGCAGGTCACGCTCGGTAAGACGTGGAAAATCGCCGGTAACGCGGAACATATTCGATTCCCTGACTACATAGCCCGTCTTCTGATATCGCCAAGCCTGTACGTCGAGATACCCATGTTCCAGCAGCGCCGCCTCAAAAGTCGAAGCGGCTGCATAGACGGTGTGCAGCACTTCCCGTAGACCCGTTACAAGGGCGGGCAGCGTGTCGGCGTGATTTTCCACCGGCGATAGCGACAGGTGAAATACGAATAGATTTCCCACCAGCGTTTCGTCCAGCTGCTGTTCGCTGGAAATCAACAGCTTCTGATGCTGTTTTGCGCTGCAGGTCTTGACTTCCACCACCGCATCGCCGAATTGAAAATCATGTTGGCGGTTTTTCGGGCCCGTCCAGCCTGACATCTCGGCCACAAAATGCCCCGGTGTGGAAAGTAGATGTTTTTTCAGGAAATAAAGCTCTCCGTACAGGCCCCGCTGCGCTTCTTCGCTCAGACCGTTGACACCGATCCTTTCAAAGAATTCCTGCCACTGCGCCAAGCGCTCCAGGAAGATACGAACGATCTGATGCTCTTCATGGCATTCCTTCAGGCTCTGATAAAGGTTTTCCACCATAGCGGAGAACACCTCATTAAACATGCGGTCGGTGGCGCTCAGAACGAAGGTGGCATGTGTTTCAGCTTCTTCGCCGGTGATCTGCACGGTCAGGTCAAATCCGCGCGATTCCGGTATCTGCTCTCTCGATGGGAGCATGGTGCGTGGTGCCTGCAGCAGAAAAAGCCGGTTAAGCAACGGCTGCTGCACGCCTAGGAACATGGTGCAGGCGGCATCAGGCGCAAGCATCCGCTTGAGGATGCCGGTGCCGGTGATCCTCTGAGCTTCTGTTTCCAGCTCTCCCCACAGTGCGTCAGGCTGCTGCATCATCTTCCTCTTCCTCCCCGTAGCGATCGCGCCAGTATTTCGTATTCACCTGGTATTCGATTGCGCTGGCCTGACCTCGGCTGCTTTCAGGGAAACTAATTGCAAAACCGATGATCGGAGTTGTGGTGAATGGTTTTCCCAGCTGGTTCGGATCGAGGGGATAAAGCAGCAACAGGCCTTTCTGCGGTGACCGCGTATTCCTGATAAACGGCCCGCTTGGTCTTTCCGGTTTCTTTTTAGAACGGGTTTCGTCTCTCTCGAAGGCGGCAATATTATCAGCCAGCGCCTTCGCTTTCTGTTCGTCAGAGAGATCAAGCTGCTCGTCGTCCGGACTGAGAATGTTGGATTTTTTCAGCATATAAATGCCGCTGTCCTTCGGCGTATCATCGGCGCGGCAGAGCAGCCCGACATCGTGTCCGCCAATCCTGGCCTGCGTCGCCTTGGACATGCTGTTTGAAATCAGAGCAACCGTCCAGCTGGTCAGTTCGCTATAACCCAGCAGTTTCTGAATATACTTGTTCAGCAGATCGCCCTCGGCCTGACGGCACGCGGGATGCGATGTGTAGTTCTCAAGGAAACTGATGATCTGCGCGGCCGGGACATCCTTCCATACCACCCGTTTCTTTTCAGTTGCCGGCTGCTTTAATGTTTGTAGCCACTGATCGGTCACGGCGAGATTTTCTTCATGAATTTTCGGATCCTTATGGAAGATCGTGGTCTGCGCAAGGTGGCCGGAGAAGGATACTTGCATTCTCCGGCCATGACGGATTTTATTGGCGGCGGTGACACTCAGCCCACCAGGGTGGGTTCTGACTTTCAGGCCGTATTCCTCCGGCGTCTGGTGGCTCAGTTCCATAAAATTGAAGTCGCGCCGCAGCTCCTCGTTTGCCACCGCAATATGCTCATACCAGCCGACAAGGTCTTCGGTGGTGTAAAGGCGGCAGAGATCAACATAGCCAGGCCGGTATCCGAACCACCGCCCCATCTGAAGCAGGGTGTCGTAGTTTCTGGCGGGGCGTATGTAATAACTCACAGACAGGCCTTCCAGCGTCAGGCCGCGCGACAGCTTGTCGCCGCCCACGGCAATAACGTTAAGTCCACTGGGGTTATCGGCATAATCCAACGTGCCACCGACGTCGCCGTTGA
>JAHFDA010000039.1:26090-28365 GCA_023249225.1 bacterium | reverse complement strand
CCGCTTCAATGGGCATATCCAATATGGTGGATCCGGCGGGCAATGCCACGGCGGTGACACTCGACGAGGTGTTGCGTATTGACACCACTGCGCCACAGCTAGTCACGACCACGCTTGATCGTGTTTCGCCCATGAATCATGGCGCGTTGCAAGTGGATATGGTTTATTCCGAAGCGCTGACGCGCAGCGCACAGCCAGCCGCTGCTTTGGTTTGGACCGATCAAGCCCGTACCGAATCCATGCGTTTTGTGGACTGGCTCGATGAGTACAGCGCTCGCTTTTCCATCGACATTCCAGATGATTCCGGCTGGGATGGACAGGCGCGTGTGCACAGCGACTCTGGCCAGGATCTGGCGACAAATACGCAAGTACCTTCAGACTCCGCCAGTTTTGTGATTGATACCACGGCGCCCCGCCTGGTCGGTCCGATTCAGCTTGAATTATCGCGCGTGTTAACCGACAACCAATTTTTGGCAGCGGGCAGCTGGCAATTAAATATGCAGTTTACTGAAACCATGGATGTGGCGCTAGATCCAGAGCAGGCTTTGCGTGTACAGTCCGAAAGCTTTTACAATTTTAATTTGTCGGCGGTCCGCTGGTTAAGCGCCACTGAGTGGCAGGGAAATTTTCAAGTACCTTCTGACAACCCGGGTCTGGTCGATGGCACGGCAGAACTTTATTTTGAGGATCTGCGCGATCTGGCCGGCAACGTGCTTGAGACGGATCAGCCTTATTATCGCTTTGAGGTGGATACGCTGGCGCCCACCATCAGCGCTTACCGTGCTTATCTGAACCATCGCATTGTCGAGGATGACGAAAGTTTTAGCCTGGAGTGGGTACTGTCCGAGCCCGCGTTGCAATTTACCTTGCAGGTTTCAGATGAATTCGGCGAGATTCTGGCCACGCTGGCCGAGGGCGCGCAGGCGGCGGGTACGGGCAATGCGTTGTGGGATGGCGCAGATGCTTTTGGAAGTCTGCGCACGCAAAAAGCTTTTTACAAGGCCGAGTTTGACATGCGTGATCGAGCCGGAAACCGCGCCGTCATCCGCCAGGGTTTGCTGGCGGTGGATGAAGTCGATTTGACGGTGGATATTCATGAGGTGTCGCACCGTTACTTTTCGCCAGAGGTCGATTCTGAAATTGAATTTACGCTTTTGGCAGGCGAGGGCGTGGATGCCGCAACCGATATCCCCAGCACCTTTAATGGTCTTACGACGCTTTCGCTGCGGCCTGATCCCATTGGAATTGTGACCCTGAATATTTTAAATTCTGCCGGAGAAGTCATCAGTGTGATCGCGAACGGTGCGCCGCTTTACAGCGGGTCTGATTATAATCGCTTTGCCTGGGATGGCCGTAACTTACAAGGAGAGTTTGCAGTGGGCTGGTGTGTGCTGGTGGCCTCGGCGCAACGGATGAACGGAAAGGCCGCCAATACCGAACCCAAGGCGACTTTTTATGTGGATCGCACGCCGCCCGTGATTTCTAACTTGCAGGGCAGTTTTGATTATGTCAGTCAGCGTTCGGGCAGCACGCAAAATTATTGGAATTTTGCGTGTGATCTGGCGGACAATCTGGCGCCTACACTGCAACTGACTTATGCCGTCAGCCGTGGGGACAGCGATCGGGTGACCTATTCCTACAGCGGACTGGCGCCGGGACAACTTAACGATGCCTGGCTGGGGGCAGACGACGACACGCTGGAAGAAGGCGTGTACCGGCTGGAATATTTTTTGGCTGACCTGGCAGGCAATGTGGGGACGGCAGAAATTTCTGTGACGCTCGATCACAGTGTGCCGCAAGCCAGCATCAGCGATCCGGTGCTGGATCAATATTTAAGTGGCGTGCGTCCGATTCAGTTTACGGTGTCGGACGAAAATCTTTCATCCTACGCCTTGTATTACCGCACGACCGCATTTCTGGGGCAGGCCACCGGAAACTGGGTGCTGCTGACACAGGGCAGCAGTGCTGGAAACCACACTTACAGCTTTGATACTTCTGGCATCAACGCGCAGATACAGTTTTGGCTGGATGCCAGCGACTGGGCGGGTAACCCGGCGGCGCAAAGTTATCTGCCTGTTTATGTAGACAATACCCAGCCGTATTTTGGAGGGTTGCGGATTGATGGTGGGCGGCGCTATACCAACGCGTCTCAGGTTGAGGTCGAATTTCTAGATGTGCTCGACCAACCTTTTGGCAGCGGTCTTGTCCGCTGGTATGACTTGCAAGAAAATGAGTCGCTCGAGCTGAACAAGAATTTTGATGCGCAGCACCCCAC
>JAHFDA010000039.1:12791-25990 GCA_023249225.1 bacterium | reverse complement strand
GAATTTCCTGCAAACTTAAATGCCCTGCCATGGACGCTGACCCCTGCCGAAGGCGAGCACATGCTATCGGTGCAGGCGATTGACCGGGCGGGAAACGCTTCGGCAGTGGCGCAGACAAGCGTACTGCTGGATACCACCGCGCCAGCCTTTGACGCCTTGACTTCGTCCTCGCATGCGAACAGTGTGCTTTGGTACAAGACCGCAGTGGTGACTGTGCTCATGAGCAACGTGGTAGACCAGACTGCTTTGGGAGAAGAAGGACCGGGCATGGTGTCGGGTCTGGATCGTTATACCTGGCGGCTGGTCGACAACGGCGGTGCAGAGCTGCAAAGCGGCTGGGCTTCGTTGTCTGGCGGACAATACGGAAGACAGGCGTTTCAGTTCAATACCCAGACCCTGGCTTCGGGCGTGTATACCGTTTATGTTTCAGTCTACGATTACGCTGGAAATCAGCGTGAAAAATCTCTCACAGTCAAGGTGGATCTGGATGCGCCCACACTATCTTCGTTTAGCCTTTCGGGTATCAGTGGCGGAGCATGGACTACGATCAAGCAACCCACGCTGCTATGGACAGCGGTCGACAGCCACAGCGGGCTTGCGTCTGACATCCAAGTGACGCTCAATCAGAATCAAGCCTATGCCATGCAGGCCAGCGATCCCACGGTGGATGTGGGCGCAAACGATGGCACTTATCTTTGGCCGCAGAATATTGCCGATGGATCCTATTACTTATGGATGCGTGTGCACGATGTGGCCCAGGATGCTTCGGGTGCTGATCCTTACAATGCCAGTGCGGTGCTTTCGTATAACCTGCGCATCGACAGCACGGCGCCGGTTCTGGCTTTTGGGGTTGTCACGGCCACGGTGGATTATGCACTTGATCAGGATGCTGACGTGGAAATTGTGGTCAGCGATCTATCGGCGCTCAGTGTGATGGTGGAGCTTGTTTCGGGCGACAGCGTGCTTTATTCCAGCACCCTTGCCAGCATGGCAGTGACCAGCAACCTGCGTTGGCAATGGGACGGTTTACTTGCAAATGGAACTTATCTTGAACAGGGCAGCTATGTGTTGCGGGTGACGGCGGTGGATGAACTTGGGCACGCATCGCAGGTGACACGCAACTTAGGGGTCAATCTGAACCGTTCATTTGCCACCGGATTGTCAGCTTGGCCAGCCATGGTCTACAAAAGTGGCAGTCGTTTGTATATCGAGTATCAGCAAGGCGCAAGCGTTTATCAGTCGTACTCGGACGATGGCGTCCATTGGAGTGCGGCCTCTGGGGTAGGCGGATTTTCTTCTGCCGCCACGATCAGTTGGCAGACGCAATCCGATAGCGTCAGCTACAGCTTTTTTTACCGCAACAACTACGAGGTTGTGATGCGTAAAAGCAATGATGGTGGCACAAATTGGTCGGACGAAATTCAGTTATTTAATGGCGCAAATGATCCGCAGATATATGCCTATACGTATACCCTGGCCAGCCCTCCGGGAATGGGAGTTTATCTTGGACAAGATCACTTTGTCTTTTTAGGTTCAGTCACTCTTCAAGATGCAGCGTATGTACTGATCGGGACGTTCCGGAGCCAAGGGGGATATGTCAGCAGTGTGCAATGCCAACAGCTTAAGATCTTACGCATTCCGGCCCATTATCTGCAAAAGGATAACCAAACATTTACGACTGCCATGCCCTACCTTAAACAACGTGGCCTGCAAGCCACTTTCCGTCATGGTTACGACGACAGAAAACGTATTCACGAACTTGAAGACACGATTGACTTCAACTGGGGTACCGGGCCGGTGGCGCCTAAAGGCCGGGGCTATGATTTAACTTTTCAAGAGGATAATGACTGGGTGGAACAATTTTATGAGGGATATATTTATATAGATCGTAACGCCAGCTATGAGTTTAGTGGCACGGTCGATGACCGCATCGAGGTTTACGTTGACGATCAGTTGTGCATCGATGTGAACGGGGTCTATAACGGGAGTTTTGGCACTTGCAGCCTGGAGCAGGGTTTTCACCGCATCAAGGTGGCGGTGACCGAAGACGCGGGATTAGCTTACGTGACCTTGCGCATGCAGGCCGAAAACGGGCAGCAAAAAATACTGTCCAAAGAAATTCTTTACAGCGAAAACTTTCCGCGTTCGGGTTGGAACAGTCGTTTTCAAAATGACACGCGCACGCACGAGCCCGAAATCAATTATGACTGGGGCACTGGACAAATCAGTCCCAAACAAACGGGTGTGGGCGTGGGCAGCGATTGGGTGAATGTATCGTGGAATGCTTACCTGGTACTTTCGCAAAGCGGTACGTATCGCCTGACCTATGCCATCGACGATGTGGCCAAAGTTTACATCGATGGCGTGTTGCGCCTGGAGGTCAACGGGCATACCAACCGTGGATGGTACGATACGGCCTCCTTTTCGCTGGATGCCGGCACGCATGACGTGCGTGTGACGTACGAAGAGCACCACTCCGATGCCTACTGCCAGATTCGCCTGTGCAGTACCTCCTGGAGTTTCGACGATTACTTTATCTACAACATTTTTTACGATGTGCCGACTGTGGCGCAAGCAGGCGCCAGGCTCACACCGTTGGCGCTTGTGCCCCTGGTTGCCAGCGCCAATACGCCCGATCTGCTGTCGCCGCTCTTCGAAACCCTGGGCGATGGCCGCGTGGCTTTTGCGTGGCAGCATAGCGCCTCGCTCAACGCGCAACTGCGTTTTCGCTTGCAAATTGCCGATGCCCAATCGGGAACTTTTGATTTTAGCCGGACTGATTATCAGTTTGATTTTGACAACTTAACCATTCAGACCATTGGTGCGACAGCCAACCGATATGTTTATACTCTGGCAGATTACCAGGCCCTGCCCCAAGGTGTGTGGGCCTGGCGCTTAGGCGTTGATAATGCACCCACAGACAGCGTGGACACATTTACGTATAGCGCCGAAGTCACATTTAATATTGCGGCTGTGCCCGGAGAAGTGCTTTCGGTGATCAACTATCCCAACCCCTTTATCGGCGAGACGCGCATCCGTTACAAACTTACCAGGGATGCAGCGCAGGTTAAGGTCAAAATCTACAACGCAGCGGGGAGGCTGGTGCGGACGCTAGATGGCGAGGTAGAAGGTGCCAGCTTGCTCACGGAATATCACGACGTCCTATGGGACGGACGCAACGGCCAGGGCGAGATCGTACTCAACGGTGTGTATCCCTACGAAGTGGCAGCTACTTTTGCGGATGGCAGCGTGAAAAAAGCCAGGGGAAAGGCGATAAAAATACGATGAGCCCTCAAATGAGATGTCATCCAGTTACAAGGTTGCAAGCGTTGAGAAAGTCTTTGTGCTTGTCATCCCCGCATGGCTTTAGCGGGGATCCCCGACTTATTGCACTTTGTATTTTGTGCTTTGCATTTTGTATTTTTCAGACTTCTATCATTCGGGCTTCCGAAACCGCCGGCACCACCTATCCTTTTTTAGATTTGCAACTCACCCCGCGTGCCCAAAGTCTGGGGGGCGCATTTACGGCCTTGGGAAACGATGCTGGCGCAGTGCTGCAAAATCCAGCGGGTTTGGCACAGGTGCATTTTTCCAGTGTCGAGTTGATGCAGACCCAACCGGTTTTTGATTCCGACTATTATTTGCTCACCGCGCAATTTGAAGGTGGCTGGGGTTTGGCCTGGTCACAGCAGACCATGAGCAACATTGCGCTGACGGCCACCACTTCGGCCACGGTAACGTCCGATGTGCTGGCAGACGGATACAGCGCATACCTGGCCAACGCGCTGACACTGGCCAAGGCAGTTGAAGTCAATGATGCCTTAAGTCTGGGAGCGGCGCTGTCAGGTTTTTACCAGGACTTTTCCGGAATCGATTATGGTAAAGGTTATGGCGCTGCGCTGACACTGGGATTGCTTTGGGACGCTGCCGATTTTCGGGTGGGAGGCACACTCAAAGACATGCTTAACCTGCAACGCTGGAACAACGGTACATGGGAACGTGCGGCCAGCGAGCTGCGTTTGGGCGTGGCCAAAAGTCTGGGAACGGACTGGGATGCCAGTGTAGAGACGCGTTGCAAGCTTTCGGCAACACCGGTGTGGAGCCTGCATGCCGGTGCCGAACTGCGGCTGCTTGACCTTGCCGCCCTGCGCCTTGGTTATGACGATGGCGTGCTGACCACTGGCGTTGGACTTTTGTTGGGTTTTACCAAACTCGATTGTTCCTACGAAAGTTCGTCTACGAATACCTATGCCGAGCGCGTGCGCGTCAGCGCGGGGGTGATTTTTTAGTCATGTGGACTTCATTCCTTACCGAACGCTTCTGCCAACGTGCGGCATGGGCGGCCAAGCAGGGGATCGATGCTTACCGCCTGTACGACCGCGAGCACAAAGACTTTTCGCTCACCATCGACTGGTACAACGGCGCGGCGTTGCTGTGGTTTTACCCTGTCCAAGATGGACAGCGCTTGGATCCGGATGGGCCGGCGCAGGTGACGGCACAAGTGGGACAGGCTTTAGCACTTGGTCCAGACCATCTTTTTATCAAACAGCGCTTTGTGCAGGGGAGCGCACAATATCAAAAAAGCGATCCGCGTGGTGTCATCAAAGTGGTGGCCGAGCAAGGTCTTCAATTCGAGGTCAACGTCAGCGATTACGTAGACACGGGTTTGTTTCTGGATCACCGCCTGACGCGTGCCCGGGTGCGCGAATTATCCAAAGGCAAGCGCGTCCTTAATTTGTTTGCCTATACAGGCAGCTTTAGCTGTTATGCCCGGCAGGGTGGGGCCGTTGAAACAGTGACGGTGGATTTAAGTCGGCCCTATTGCGAGTGGGTTGCGCGCAATTTTTTACTTAATGGTTTTAAGCCCGACGAACAGCACCGCATTCAACAAGACGATGTGCTGACTTTTTTAAAGTTTGCCGCTAAAAAACCGCAACGTTACGATCTGATTATCTGCGATCCACCTACGTTTAGCCGCGGCGGGCACAAACGTGGCAAGCCATTTTCGCTGCGCCGTGATTATCCGCATTTGATCGCAAGTTGTCTCACCCTTCTGGCGCCACAAGGTCGCTTGCTTTTTAGCACCAATGCCCAACCCTTTAAGCTGGAGCAATCCAAACTCCCAACGGGGGCATATGTGCAGGATTTTACCCAGGACAGCATTCCCGAAGACTTTAAACCGGGGGTTCCGCATCGGTGCTATTGGATTACAAAATCTTAAAATCTAAAATAGAATGATCCTATGACCGAGCCCCTTCAAAAACCCCAGATCCACGTTTACACCGGCTACGGCAAAGGTAAAACCACGGCGGCGGTGGGCCTGGTGGTGCGCGCGCTGGGGCGCGGCTGGCCGGTGGCCATGGTGCAGTTTGACAAGGGTTACGACGGGCAAAACGAGCATTATGCCGAGCGGCACATTCTGCGCAAACTTCCGGGCTTGGAGCTTTATCCCACCGGTTGCGAGCGCATGCTTGATAACGGATTCTTTCGTTTCAAGAACCTGCCCGAAGATTTTGCCGAAGCCAGGCGTGGTTTAAAAACGGCGCACGAACTAATCGAGCGCAAGGCGCAGCGCCTGGTGGTGCTCGATGAACTTTTGGCGGCTTACATGTGCAAGCTGCTCACGTCCGAAGACATCAGCGCCCTGCTGGATGCCTACGAGGCAGCGGGGCGGCCCTTTGAGCTGGTGATCACCGGCCATCAGTTGCCGCCCGGATTAGCGGAGCGCGTGGATCTCATTACCGAAATGAGCAAGCTGAAGCATTATTTTGACAAGGGCTTAAAGGCACGGGAGGGGATTGAGTACTAAAACCCGTTGGACTATGAATGATACCCCCTTAGGATCCCCGTCAGCGCGGCTTGTTCGGCCACCCTATTGACCCTATCCCACTGTATGCGATCCTGGTTTTCATCGATTAAGATCCGGATATCCTGGTCATGAATGGGACCGCCCCCCAATTTGATCCAGCGGAGTTTAATGAGTAGTATGCCTTCTAGTGTTGGAATAGGAACTGGCAAGCCAAATAATTTAACCTTTTGTAAATTCTGGAAACAAAAATCTGGCACCGGGTCTGAAGGATTAAAAATAAAGAAATCCATTTTTTCGTTGGTGCCCAGATGGATGATGTTAAACATATGCTGGGTATCAATGGCTTCGGTCATCATTTGTGCGTCAATATAGAAATCATTGCCAAGACGGCCAACCATTTTTGAAACATGCGGTTTCTGCATGTGAACGCAAAAATCAATATCATGAGACAAACGTGGGCGGCTGTATACCGCCAAGGCCAAAGACCCTGTCAGAAAATACGGAATCTCAAGTTCGTTTAACGACAAAACGACTTGCCTGAAGCTATTTATGTCTGTTTGCGGTTCCATCGTCTTAAAAAGATACGCTTTTGTTCCTCGGTGCTTGCGCCCGGGAACTGCATTTGTACACCGGCCCAGACAGCTTCGCGCCCAAGTTCTGAAAGACTAAAGCAGGCTCGTATTTTTTCTTCGGGGCTCATCTTTTTAAGGCGTTCAGAGTAAAACAACGACGCCTGATTTAAAGATTTTGAGGCCGATTGATGTTGCCGATCGTTGGCATGATCCACGGATAGTATTGTATCAATTAAGGGGCGACTATTTTAAAATCACAAAGAGGTGAGCCCCACGGCACACAACTGCCGCTGCTTTTGGCTGCATGATATTATCGGTTTATCCACATGTCCTCGGCTATTTACAAAGAAAGAAACGACTACGGTGACTACTCTTACTCAGTTGTCCAACCCATGGTCAGTCCAGGTTTCTGATCTATCATGAATGCTGCTGAAGCGTTACGGTTGCTGGTTAACGAAGGTGAGGGTCTTTTGTTGGAGTTTAAGGAGCGTTTTACTCCGCGTATCGACGAGGACATCGTGGCTTTTGCCAATACTCGTGGCGGCAGGATATTGCTGGGTGTGCGCGATGACCAGACCGTGGGCGGTGAAAAACTTACAGGTGTTTTAAAGGCTCGCATCCACTCTGTGGCGCGCAATTGTCAGCCGCCGGTTAACGTGGGTGTTAAAAGGATGGGTGGCGTGGTGTGCATAGAAGTGCCGCAAGGCGAAGTCAAGCCCTACAGTTGCGCAGCGGGTTATTTTAGACGCCTGGATGCGGTAACGCAAAAAATGACCCCTCACGAACTGCGCACAATGTTTCGTTTGCATGACGATCTGGCGTACGAAGATCGGGTTTGTGCAGAAGCTGCCTGGTCCGACATTGCCAAAGATAAAATCAGGGCCTTTTTAAAGGAAGCCAAAATCAGCTTGCGCAACGTGGTGGCCAAAGACTTGCTACAAAGCTTGGGTATGGTGCGTGGAAATAAAATTACCCATGCGGGTATTTTGTTTTTTGCCAAACAACCGTTGCGATTTTTACGTCATGCGCGCATGACACTGATTGCTTTTAAAGGTGTCGATAAAGTGCATATTTATGATCGGCTGGACGTCGAAGACGATTTGCTGACGCAATACCAGGCAGGCGAGGCTTTCCTGAAAAAACATTTAAACCGGCGTAGCGATATTGTCGACTTTAAGCGCTACGACCGTTACGAAATTCCCCTACAGGTTTTGCGTGAGGCACTGGTCAATGCCATTGTGCACCGCGATTACCACTTTCAGGGCGCAGATTTAACGATAGAGGTCTTTGATGATCGGGTGGACATTCGTAATCCGGGAGGTCTACCCCCGGGATTGCCTGAAAAAGATTTCGGTAAAGTGTCCATTCGTCGCAATGCAGTGATTGCGGACCTGTTTCATCGTATGAACATGATGGAACGAGCTGGTTCTGGTATCCGGCGCATGCGCAGTGCGATGGCGGACGAAGGTCTGAAGCCGATCGAAATCAATTTTGGAACTTTTTATACCATAAGTTTTTTTAGGCCTGATGCCGAGCGTCGGCCTAACAGCGCACGGGCTCCTGGGCAGATCAATGCCGGAGTCCAATCAGAGTTAGGGCCGAGTCGGGGCCGAGTCAGGGCCGAGGCACAGCTAGAGTCACAGCTAGAGTCACAGCTAGAGTCACAGCTAGAGTCAAGGGTCATGACTGCTTTAATGAATCGAGCTTTGGGTAAAGCAGATTTGGCCAGGGTGCTTGGGCAGCAGCAGGCATCTGGATCTTTGCATCAAGTTATTCGCGCATTGCTTAACCAGGCTCTTATTGAACGTACCCTGCCCGACAAACCCAACAGCCGCCTGCAAAAGTACCAAATTACGTATCACGGCAAAGCGGTTCTCAATAGAAATTTTAAAAAGCAAAAACATGCATAACAACAAACCACTTCCTCATTTAGAACCACACCTGCTTCCTTACTATTTCGCAACTTTAAAATTAATGGCTAAAGCTGATGGAGAAATTCTGCCTGACGAAAATGCCTTTTTGAATAACATAAAAAATGCGATGACACAGCAAGCAAAAGCCGATTGTGACCGTTTTTATAATGATTTGCAAGAAAATGAAGACCCGGCTAAAAAGCTCCTCGCTAAGATACCTAACAATACGAAGCTTCTATTCTACATCTTAAATGATATTAAAACCATGGCGCGTAATGATAACGATTTTAGCCAACCTGCAATTAAGTTTTATAAGATGGTATTAGAAAAAACTGTGTCCGCAATAAAAGATGCATCTCTTAACGATGCTGAAGATATTAATAATGGCACCGCATACCAATTACAGGGACGCCATTTGATATGTGAAATCTTTGAAGATGATTTGGAAAAAGAAATATTTGCTTATGTGAAAAAAAACAACTGTAACCTGAGCGCTTTATCTAAAAATTACCCGAACCTATATGCGAGATGTATGGCATATAGTGCGCTGGTTAATTACAGTGGTGATACGGCTAATTTTTGGGGTTCTTTATATGAGGCTCTCGGGCAAATGCAACCGTAAGCTCCCCCTAAAGGTGGACGGATCAAAAGTAGAAAATCTGGTATAAATCCGTTAGCCAGAAGGGGTAAGAAATGAAGCTATCAAAGTTTACGGAGACGCAAATTGTTGGGGTTTTGAAGGAAGCGGATGCCGGGGCCAAGGTGCCGGAGCTGTGCCGGAAAAATGGCATTAGCTCGGCGACTTACTACAAGTGGAAAAGCCGTTATGGCGGAATGGACGCGTCGGAACTCAAGCGGGTAAAGGAGCTCGAGCAACAGCTGAGCCGGATGAAGCACATGTACTCGGATCTGGCTCTTGAAAACAGAGCCCTTAAAGATCTTATCGAAAAAAAACTTTAAATTGGCCTCTGCGCCGGGAAGCGGCGCGGCATCTGGCAACGCAAGGCATGCGTATTCGCTGCGCTTGCCGCATTTTGCAAATTAGTCCGACAAGCTACTACCGCAAGCTGACGCGAAGTGCTTCACCGGCTTTCTGAAAAACTGGCCATTCCGTTAGAAGATTTTTTTAAGCTGCGTTAGCGCCAGTGTCCTGCTCGGACGACATCCAGTCCGGCGATTGTTTTAAAAATATTCCCACCTAAATTCCTTTGGACTAAGGATGCGAACGGGATGTTTGGTAGTGCTTAAAAAGTCTTTGCCATTGCCGGTGACTAAAAAATCGACCTTTGCTGCCAGGGCGACTTCAAGAAACATGCGATCGCCAGGGTCTTTAATAGCAAAGGGCAGGGGACTGGCTATGACGAGCTCGCCATCGCTTTCGATGCTTTCTAAAACGGCTTTGGCCATTGAAAAATCAATTTTAAACTTGGGGCGTCGGATGACGTCTTCATATTCTTTAAAAATCCGTGCGTCGTAGCTAAGCCCAATTTTTCCATTGACGAGCATTCGCACAATTTCTCCGGGTGTTCCATGGGGGTTCAACAGTCCGGAAACAATAACGTTCGTGTCTAAAACGATCTTCATTTTGCGCGGCGTTTGCGCACGGCTTTCATTTCCTGATCAATTTCCGTATGGGTTATTTTATCGCCACCATTGGAGAGCGATTGTTTGTGAATGCTATTTAGGGCAACCATGGCTCGGGACCTGCGAACGTTTTTAAGCGAGTCTTCTACGTTCTCCTCGCTCAAAAATGAAAGCAAGGCCAAAGGCTTGCCGTTCGACGTAATAATCATGTCTTTTTCCTGATTCAATAGCCTCCATATTTTTGCCGAATGATTTCTCAAATCGCGTACCGTCACAAATTTCATGCTGCCTCCTTGTGTACACTTATGATACACAAATGGTGGACAAAGGATCAAAAGTCCCTTGGAAAATTTCCTCATAGAAAAAGGTGCGGGCTCCCGTGTGTAGGTGTCCGCTTCATAGGCATGAATAATCCGGGTTAGGGATCCCACTTATCATAAATCCGGGTAACGGCATATAGGGGTAATACTTGAATATTCTGATATTGCGAAAAATTCTCTAGCGAAATACGAATACCCTTAGCCAGATTACGCTCTCGCATAAACAAGCCAATGCTTTGCATTTGTCCCTTAGTGCCAGCTTTAACTTCTACCGGCAAGACCGATTCATTTTTTTGAATAACGTAGTCAACCTCGGCCTGGCTGTTTTTGCTTTCACGTTGCCAATAATATAGCTGCGGGGGGGTCAGGGGATCGGCTTCGGCAAGGAGTTGCAGCCCGACCATGAGTTCGGTTAGACCGCCTTTGTTTATTGCCGAAAAATCTCCGGCCGTGAGCCAAGGGGCCATATTGAAACCCAACATGCGGTGTGCGATGCCGGTGTCCAATAAAAGAACTTTGAATTTTTTTGGCTTAATCTGGGCTCCGAGTGGCAGGCCTCGGGCGGAGCTGTGATAGACCTTAAAAATCAATCCGGACTGGGCGAGCATTTCTATAGCAGCTTTGATGCTGGGACCGCTGCTGGACGATTCCACTTGGCTGTACATAAATTTTTGACCCAGCTGTCGGGCCACCGATTCAAACGCCTCCTTCAGCCTGTGGGTGGGTGCGTTTTTTTTATACTTTGAAAAATCATCCTTAAAAGTGATCAGCAGATCGTTCAGCACTCGCTGGCACTTTAATAAGTCATGAGTTTCGGCGTAGGTTTTGACCACTTCTGGCATGCCACCGACCAATAGAAATGTTTTAGCGTGGTCGAGCAACTGCCGATGCAGCGCGGCGTCCAATGGCCGATCTAATTTTGCCTGGGAAACCCAATCACGGAGGGTATCAGCTCCGATCGCTGTAAGAAATTCGGTAAAACTCATGGGGAACATAAATAGCGACCGTATTCGACCCACACCTTGCGAAGGAATAGATGCCAATGCAAATTCAAGAAGAGAACCTGTAGCGATCAGATGGAGGCTGGGCATTTTTTCGTAAAAAAATCTAAGCGAGCTTAGTGCCGATGGACAGGCTTGAATTTCGTCAAAAAACAAAAGGCTTTTTCCCGGAACAATGGGCCTGCCAAAATAGGCAGCAAGTTTAGCGGTTATTTTTTCTGGATCCAAGCTGTCGGAAAAAAAAGAAGCAATGGCTGGATGTTCTTCAAAGTTGACTTCAAATAAATCATCAAACGTTTGGCCGAGATTTCGAATCGAAAAGGTCTTGCCGACCTGCCGCGGGCCCCTTAATAGCAAAACCTTTCTTTGCGGGTCGTTACGCCATTCCAGTAAGTGCCTATCGATATTCCTTTTCATTTTACAACCCCACATATAAAAATTAATTTAAAAAACAAAATCAATATAGTATATAATATTTTAATATTCAAAATCAATTATGGTCGTGAATTTTTGTATTTTCTCCCCCGATAGATCCCATGCTCCCTTCCCCCTATGCTACTCGGGAATTTCCAAAGTCCAAACAACAGGGGACGGTTTTATTTACCTACACTATTCCACGAAGAGCCAATTATTTTAACCGTCAATCCAGCTTCAATCAGCCTTCGAATGCGAGGTTATTTTAGGATCCCAATAGGTTTTTGCGATCAGCATTAAACTGACTGCATAAGGCAGAACCTTGGCCCAAAGAGGCACCAGCGCTCCGCTTGCGGTGGCGGTAGAGATGATATTCCACGGAATTTCCATAATCATTCCGTTGCGGGTGCGCAGGGCCGCGCTGGGGGTGTGATGCAGGTTGAAAATGCCAAAGAGCGGCCAAAAAAGGCCGCCAATAAAAAAAGGTTTCAGGCGCGACAAAATTTCAAACGCAAAATTCAAGCCATCGGCGGTGTTGGCCCCGGACCACTGTTGCAGGGCCAGGGTGGCGGAAATTTCAAACATGGCTGCGACGGGTATATATAAAAAAGCGTAGTTAAAATAGGCCCGGATGGCTGCGCGTGGAAGCCAGTAGCGGGTGTATAAACGCGAGCGGGTGATGGATGTAAGCTCCCAGTTGCTGGGGTTTGCAAGTGGCGCAAAGGGCAGCAGATGCTGGTCCAGCAGTCGCCAGGCGATGGGCATGTAATGCACCTCAAAAGGCATGACCACCAGCGAAGAAAGCGTGCGGCCCCATTCCAAATGGCCGTTGCCCAAAGTGAGCTGCGACAAAACATCGATCCCCATGCGCAAGGTGATGGCCGTCAGCATGGTGCGGTATCTGATGCAGCCAAAGGCTCTCAAGTTTGGATCGTCGTCCTGCACCACCCAGTTGCCAAACTGGCGCAGAACCGAAAAGGACTTAGCCTGCCCAGGCGGTGTTTTTTGTGCAATGACCTTATGCTGTACAGGGATCATTTTGGCCTAACCACTAATAGATTTCCTCTTTCGAGCATTAATGCGTTGATCAAATGCTGAAGGTCAACCGTATATACCCGGGAGTCGGAATGCTGGTTTTTGTTTTCCGGATCGGCAATGGTGATTTCCATTTTGTCGAGGTCGGCGGAAACCAGCGCCACAAAATGGCCTACCGGACCGCCCCGGAGGTCGTCCTGGATTAACTGGTCTTGGTGGTTGGTGTAGTAGCGCATTTCGTTGCCGAAGTAGGTTGAATCTATATCGGCGATGATGCGTCCGTATTCGGCCAGCAGTTGTGCAATCAGGCTTGGACTGATTCTGTTAAATTCCAGCCTTCCACCCAGGCGTAAAAAGCGAATGAATTTGTTGGAGACGGCCAGATGTTCCGCGTCGGCCTTTTTGCGAAAAAAGTTTTGTTGGCGCCTCAATTTCTGTATAAGGTCTGCCCGTGGTTCCATGAACCAGGAGGGATCAAAAATTTTAGTGTCGGTTACATAAATCGTGGCGTCCATGCCGCGCCGCAAGGCATGACAACCCAGCTCGGGCGC
>JAHFDA010000039.1:0-12691 GCA_023249225.1 bacterium | reverse complement strand
AGGGCATTGTCACGCATTATGCCGTGTTCCCGGGGAATAGAAAATTTAGTTTTTGTAGATCAGAAGTCTTGTTTCCGAAAATTAATCGTCGATTGTCAGGGCATAACTTGAAACCGAGTAGTCTCCATTGGGAAAGGCCCATAACTGATCTGCAGATCCCAGGATAAAAGTGTAATAGTCGTCGCTGGAGGCAGTTTCGATAGCCTGCCAGGCAGCATGGTTCCCAAGATCGCTGGCATAAAAACGGAGGGCAGCTTCTTCACCTTCTACTTGCATGCCAATAACAAAGGGACGGCCGTCGATCAGCATAAAATTGACAGACAGTGACGGATAATCGACCGGTTCCGAATTCACATACGTACCCGAGGTCAAGTCATAGGTCAACAGCCAGTTGGGCAGCAATATGTATAAAGTATCTTCATCGCGCAGCAGGCCTTTGACATCTGGGTCGGGTACGGGCAGAGGCGCAAGTTCAAAATAATCGCCGGTATAAGGGTCAAGCCCGTTGATTACGGTCGCTGTATCGTTGATGCTTCTGCCCAGAACATAGTCACCATAACTGACGTTAAACATTTCGTAACTGCCGAGGTCGTAAACCCCGATTTCGTTAAGGGTGAAGGCTTCAAAATCAGTTTCGTAAAAATGTTCCAGCCCATCATCATTCAAGGTGTATTCGCCGAGCAGCTGATCTCCCAGCCAGGCATAGGAGGGTCGATAAAGATCGCTGATCCCATCGGGCAGGGTAAACGTGGGCGTGACTTGCGAACTTTCGGCAGTGTACAGCTCCACGTAACCGCCCTCTGCGCTGTAGGTCATCAGGTAAAACGTTTCGCCGTCAGGGCTTAAGGTTTGCTTGGTATTGGCGGTGCTGGTGTTTTGTGCTTCGAGTTTGCCAATGGATATTGCAAGATTTTCGTCCGGGTGGCTGGGTATATAGTCATAAACTGCGCCATTGCGGGACAGGCGGTAGCTTTCCATCTGTGTGCCGCTTAATATTATTTGCATGGTTTCAGAATCCTGGTCGTAATGAAACTCTGTAGCATCGGATAGCTGATTTGGGGTCAGGTTGGTCAATACGGGTTCAAAGGTGTCTCGTTTTGGGTCAAATATGAAACCTTCGTAGCTTGCCTCTGCGCCAGTCTCCCCCAGCACCAGTACGGTGTCATTCTCCAGCGGAAATAAATACTCAAAGCTCGAATATTGTGGAATCACACGTTGGGTAAACGTCGCGCTTGCGGGATCGTAGATATAAAGCGTTTCGTCGAGCTTATTTAAAAAGACTACTTTGTCTTCTAAAACCAGAGTGGAAGTCACACTGGCTTGCCAATCTTCGCCTGTTTCT
Source organism: bacterium (assembly GCA_023249225.1). Lineage (GTDB taxonomy): Bacteria > Margulisbacteria > Marinamargulisbacteria > JAHFDA01 > JAHFDA01 > JAHFDA01. Next base: position 11,349 of record JAHFDA010000039.1, on the reverse strand, counting down.
AATGGCTGACCCTGACCCTTGTTAACATGGTAAACCCATAGATCAGCGTTCAATTCAAAATACACATCATTTCGTTGGGGGTCATATGCCAAAGCTTCAAATGTTCCGGGGTCAACGCTAAAAGCGCTTTCGGTATATAGTCCGGACAAAACGTCAGTTTGGCGTAAGGTGGCTTGGGCGCAGGCTATGGTGCTGTCACAGTCGTAGAAGTCAAAATAGATTTCTGTAATTTGAAATTCACGGATAAACCGTCCATTCCCAATCCGTTCTGTATCGATGAGATCATAAGCCAGACTTGTGCCTGCCACAGCCCCATTGTGGTCACTGTAGAGCCAAAACAAGGTGTCGGTATCGTACTCCAAACCTATCCACGCCCGGCCTTCTTCATCCAGATGCACATCGTCTGGCTGGTATTGAGCGACCAGGTATTCGTCTGCGGTCCATACCTGCGACCAGGTTAGCGTGGCATCCTGTCTTGGAAAATACTTGTCATCAAAGGTTGCTTTGGCAACGACACAGGGGTTGTCAAAACCATGCAGGTAACTGTGGGCAAAGGCATGGTTTTCAAAAATGACCGCAAAATCTTCGCTGCAATTGGTCATGCCATAAGGGGTATCGCTTTGTTCACCGCTATGTTGGTCGGTATCAAGATAAGCGCTGCTGTCGCTGACCAAGGGCGTAGTGCCATCTGTTTGCCAACTGATGTCGCAAAATTCTTGAGATTCATCATTACTCAGGCGGTTTTGGAGGTGATGCCCAACTTCGTGGGCGATGATGGTCTTGTCAAAAAAACTCATATCTGTAAGCTGGGCTTTTTCGATCCGGATGGTTCTGCTGATGCCATTGTAACTGGCAATCCCATCATTGACTTCATCAACCACATCGATGGCATCGATATCGCAAAACAAGACACCCAGGTCGACCTGGGTTTTAAGTTCGTTTAGGGTGTTGTAGATAAAAGTTTTGTGTTTGCTTGTAAGTTCAAAATCTGTGGCCTGATTTTCGATGGGTATGCTTTCCGACGAGCAGTGATACACATCAACGCGACAGGCCGCCAGCGATGTCATAAAGACGAGCGCAAGGGGAGGGCGAAATGAAACGGTTCGCTGGGCGGACATTGGAGTAGTAACTCGATACATATCGGAATGATAATGGAATTATTTCAATGTATTTGGATCAGGCTTGTTTCCAAGCCTTTTTTAAGGCGTGTGCGCCCTTTGAGCAGTCAAAGGCATCTTAAGACATAAGATGTACATTGTCATATAATAAGCTGTGGCCGCGTTTGATTGGAACGAGGAGAAAAATGAGTGGCTCAAAAAAAACCGGGGTATATCTTTTCAGGAGGTCGAATTTTTTATTCACCGGGGAGGCTTGCTCGATACCCTGCCGCATCCGAATCAGACCAAGTATCCGAACCAGGGTTTGATGCTGGTGGATATCCGGGAATATGTATATGTGGTGCCGTTTGTCGAAAGTGATGATGGACTGTTTTTGAAAACGATTATTCCAAGTCGCAAGGCGACCAAAATTTTTTTAAAGGGGCGGATGCAGCATGGCAAAACTTGATAAGTACGAAAAAGAAGTTCTGAACCATTTTGAAAAGGGCCACTGGCAGCCTTTTCCGGATAATGAGTCGCGCATCCAGCGTTACCGGTCCATGGCTAGCCGCGCTGTCAAAAAAGAGGAGCGGGTTAACTTGCGCCTGACTGCGCGGGATGTGCAGTCCATTAAAATGATTGCCCACGAAGAAGGCCTGCCTTACCAGACTTTTATTGCGAGTATCCTGCACAAGTTTGTCACGGGTCGTTTAACTGAAAAACGGGCGTAAAAGTTTTAGTATTGTAAACCGAGTTTGACCCAGCTTTCGTAAGCCAGATCATCGCCTGACGTAAGATCCGGCGTATTGCGCTCGCCGTAGAGCGTGTCGCGGTCGAACTGGATAAGGCCTACGCCCACCAAAAAGCGGCCGGCGTGCAGGGTGGCGTCGACGTCAAATCCAAAGCCGCCGCTGCCGATGAGTGGCCCGGCGGTGAGTTCAGCGCCGACATGGCCGTTGACCAGTTCGCCCTGCACCTGCGGATGTACTTCAAAGGCGCTTGTGTCGCCGGCAAAGACCTGTTCGTAGGCCACCGGAAAAGCCAGGTGTTCGTTGACGCGGTAACCGCTTTTGAGTTTGTACGACAAGCCCTGGCTGGTCAGGTAAAAATCAACGTCCGGCAAGCGAACGCCCTTTACTTCCCATGCGTGCATCGTGGTATCACCTTTGACAATGTAAAGGCCCGAAGATGCGGCCAGGTTGTAGAAACTTGAGCTTAATAACAGCGAACCCAGACCGGCCATGCCAATGCCCAGATTGGAAATATTGTAGCCTTGCTGATGGTAATAATCTTCCACCCAGGTCAGGTCGCCCTGAAAACCCATGGCTTCGTTTTGAGCGTATTCGGCGGCGTCCAGCTTGGCCATAATGTAGGGCATGTACATTTGCACGTCGGCGCCGTGATTGTAGCTACGGTCTTCGACAATCTCCGCCATGTTCATGCTGTTATTGACGCCTCCGGTTCCCACAATGACGTCATTGCGTGATGCGTGGCCGTTTTGCATATAAAAAGGCCCTTCGGTGTAGGCGCCGCTTTGATCGGGATGGGTGAGCAGGTAGGCATACAGGTCAATCACTCCCGAAACTGGATGGGTTTCTACTCCGTCGGCAGCAAATTTAAAAGTTCCAAACTGGATGTGATCGGAGTCCAGCGCGGCATAGCGGCTGCCATGGCCGAACTCGTGGTAGGCCGTAATCCACGGACTGGCCATGTAGGTCATCCATACTGTGCCGCCTAGAAAGTATGCCGTTCTGCCCAGCAAAGTTCCGCCTGCGCCAGTGTGATCCGTCAGCAGATCGACCGGCAGGGCCAGCAAGTCAAAAAATTCATAACCGCCGTTGCCTGCGGCGCGGTTGGAGTAAGTGCCGGGCCAGTAACGCGTATCGAGGCTCAAGCTGCGGCGCCAGTGCTCGTCGTGCTTCGCGGCAGCGTCGTCGGGTTTGGAACTGGGTGCTGTTTTGGAGTTGTTTTCTGCTTCCGTTGCGGGCGTGTCGGCCGAGGCGGCAACGTCCGGCACAAGCGTTGGCGCGGCGCTGACCGGGTTGATGCCGCTGCCAATGTTCGGTCGCAGGGCAGGCGGAAGCTGGTAATAGGAAGCTAAAGAAAGTGGCGGCATGTTGAACTATCGCTGGAGTCGGAAAAATATCCCACAAATTTCCCCAAAAACCCCAAAAAAATTCATGAAATCAATCTCGATTCCCATCGATAAATCTTAAAAGACCAATTTTACAGGAGTTATTTATGATCAATATGCTTTTCCGGATAGTTTCATTGGCGCAGGCACCCGTGGCTGCCGTTGAAGTACCCAGGACAGCGCTGGAATTGATCGGACGCATTGGCGAAGTGCGGCAGATTGAATTACCCGGTGGACACAAGGTCAGCATTACCGTACTCAAGGCCCGTGAACTAATGGCGTATCTCGGAGTAGACAGCCTTACGTCTGTTTACCAGAAGGCTGGCTTAAGCGTGCAGTTCGATGCGGCCAGCATGATCAACAAATCCGGCATGTTGGTTAATCAGGACAAGCCGATGACCGAAGCAATTCTTGACGCCGTTGTGGCCAAAGCCAAAGAACAAAATTTGACGAAGGCCGATGCACTGGGCATGTTAAACCTGAAAGTTTCCCGAATAGCGTCTGAAAAACTACAGGAGGAAGACTTTCATGAGAAATTTGGTATTTACTCGTTCTGGACTGCGGAAAAGTTTTTGGGGCACTATAAGGAGAGTCAATATCCTAACGGAGCAGTTATAAGGCCATGTGATATTGACAAAAGTCGTCATAGTTACTTTTGTCTGCGTAACGTTAGCGGCGGCAATTGGGACTACTACTCTCCTGTTAGTCGTAACTACAGTGAGGGTGTCGTCTTTGGCCTGCCCGATTAGTAGCCCGGGGGCGGTGCCCCGGGCTAGTGGTATTTCCAGGCTGTCCGAAAACAGCAATAGTACCGTTAGACAAAATTTCCTTAGGTTCGTCATTCCCGCGGAGGCGGGAATCCAGGCTTAATAAGTCCTGGTGAATGTTGTAATTTGCTCTGGGTTAGATAGTTTCTGCACCAGGTACTTGATAGTTGGTTTGAGAGACAGGTAAAGCCATGTCTCAAAGGGAGTGCGACGCTGATCCGATTTGCTGATGATGCCGTTATTGTCTTGGGTAATCAATCAGATGCCGTGAGGGTGTTTGAGGTACTGCCAAAGCGGTTTGAGAAATATGGATTGGAGTTGCATTCCAAAAAGACCAGGCTATTACGCTTTTGCAAGCCGAATGATGAGCATGGACAAGACGGCCACAACGGCGAACGATCGTTCAACTTTCTGGGGTTCACGCACTACTGGGGCAAATCTCAAAAAGGGAAATGGATTGTGATGCGCAAGACGATGAGCCGCAAGCTCAGTCGATCCATAGTGGCCATTTCGCAGTGGTGCCGGAATAACCGGCATGAACCGCTAATCGTCCAGATGGGGAAATTGAGTCAAAAGATCAGGGGGCATTATGCCTACTTTGGGATCATCAACAACTATAGGCAGCTTTCCAAGTTCCACATGCTGGCAGAACGAGTATGGCACAAATGGTTAAGTCGGCGCAGTACAAAGTCAAACGTCAACTGGGAGGAAATGCACAAATTGCTCAGGGAATATCCCTTACCAAGGCCGCAGATCATGCATGTGTGCTAGCGAAACTAAAATTTGAAGAACCGTATGCGTCAATCACGCACGTACGGGTCTGTGAGGGACCTGGATCGGCAACGATCCAGGTCTACTCGGCGTTGGGGTTAGGGGGTTCGGCATCCTCCAAAAAAAACCAAGTTTTTAGCCCGCACTATTCATACCTTCTTGTTTGGCAAAACTATCCCCTGCGCCCCAACCTGATGGTGGCGCAGGGTTTGCTGCTGGCCGATGGTCAGGGCCGGTGGAAAAAGCATTTCAAGGTTTAGATTGTTATAATTCCTATATGCCGACGGCTACACGCAAAAAACATGGACAAGTGATCAAAGATGCCCGGGGCAAGGCACTGGGCGTGTTTCTTACGATGGCACAATACGAACAGATTATGGAAGATCTACACGATATTTCTATAATGGCCGAGCGGGCGGGCGGGCCCACGATTTCGATGAAGGCAATGGAACGCCGTTTGAAGAAAGATGGCGTCATTTAGCTTTGAGATTGACGAACGGGTTCACAAAGACCTGCGGCGAATATCTCAAGACACAGCGTCCCGGATCTGGGAAAAAATCAAACGGCTGGTCGACGACCCGTTTCCGCCTGCCTCCGCAAAATTGGTGGGCAGTTTGTATTCGTACCGCTTGAGGGTGGGCGATTACCGGGTGCTTTATTTTGTTTTAAGCGACGAACGCCGGATTATCGTCAACCATGTGCTGCACCGCCGGGAGGCGTACCGGTAGCCTGGGAATAGGGCCAGATTCCGGCTTTATTCGGTGAAACCAACATCTACTCCACTCGATATATCATATGCACCTTTTCCAAAGGCTTACCGCCGCTCCGGCTGAAACGGGGCTGGTTCTTTTTGGCCGTGCGGATGCTTTGCGGAGTATTCCTGGCGGACGCTGGGTTCCGGCCTTATACGGCAATGATCACATGCCCGCCCAAAACCCCCAAGATACCGGCACCGCGCTGGCGCTTGCCCAACCCGGCGGATTCAAGCACTGGCTTTTGAGCCTGGTGGGTTTGGCGCCTGCGTCTATGCAGGTACGCGAAGAAAGCGCGCTGGTCGTTATCACTTCACAAGATCGTTTTCGCCAGAGTGTCGAGGAAAATCTGGGACGTATGCGGGCGGCGCGCACAAAGGTGCAGGCCGAGCGCGAAGACGCCGGTTCCGACGAGCCGGAAGCCGAAGCGCCCGACAGCATTGCCCATATGGAAGCCGCTTACGACCATGGCGATTACCAGACTTTGCAGCTTTTGTGCTACAGCCTGTACTGGCTGATGGAGGGGGCCAGCACGGCAGATAGAGATTTGTTCAGCGCCGACCTGCGCATGTCGGCGGGCTTGTTCGAGTTTTTCGACGGCTATTGCACTACGTGCTGGCATCTCATTCAGCCGCCCAGCCCGGAGGAAATCATTATGCGCCTGAACAACGCAGTGATTTACGTGGGGCCCACGTATCCAAAAGCGGCGGAGCAATCGCTGACCGTGCTTACCGAAGTATTACAGAAAAAACTCATCGAGCCGATGCTGCGCGAGTATGCCGCCCGGCTGGCAAAGTTTCTGGCTGGAGCCGGATATGCCAGTAATGTCACTTTGGAAAGTCCCGAGGTCGAAATGCAAAAGATTCTGGAAGCCGCCATCGCTTCTGGCAAACAAACGCCCGATGAATTGCGTCAGGCCCTGATTGACGCCGACATTTTGTTTGACGAGCCGCCTGCTATTCAGGCACGGCGCGAGTTTGCCCTCACAGTACGGCGCGGGCGCATGGAGAAGCTGCTCAAACAGGCCGATGCCAACATGACCAAATTTGACGCCGAAGAACGGGTGCGAAACGTTTTAAGCGCCAAGCTTTACGATTATCTGCAAGCCAACACAGCGGGTATCGACTTGCGACTACGGAGATTTTTCGACATCGGCCAGCACATGGTTTTGTTGGAGGCAATCGTAGACATGTTCCGATCCTGCCCGGAAAGTTTTTTCATCAAGGTTACCGATGCGCCGTTTACGGTAGAAGGCGACATTGACCTGCAGGGCTTGCTGCTCGACCGGCTGAAAAGCGCCGGCATCCAGCCCGCTACGGCAACGCCCACCCCAGCGGCAAACATGCGCGGAATTTTGGAGCAGCTTGGTGAAGTTTATGATGTTCCGCTGGGAGCAAACAAAAATTCCGTGGCAGTGATGTTAAAGCTCGACAACGTGAAAAAGTTTTTGGGCGTTGCGGATCTGAAACGAGTGTTTGTTGTGGCAGGCGTCCGGCAGGAATACCAGGTCAATCAAGCCGGATTTATCGTGGATGTTGATTTGCACCAGCAAAAAGTCTTGTTGGAGGCGATTGTAAACGTAGGGGCAATTCATGAATTGCCCTTACATTCATTGGGTTTTTACAATCTGCGTGGTTCACGTAAGTTGTATGAAGTTTTAAGCGCCCAGGGTTTTTATGGACGGACAAATATTTGGTGGATATGGACTGGAGAAAAACATGTTCCGGATCGAGCAGAAGATGCTTATCCGGAGCCTGAAATATTAACGTCGGATAGCATTGGTGAAATTAGAGATGGCCACTTTGTCTTCCGCAACGTCGACCATGACTTCTGGTACGACTTTCGCCCTACGATTCACTATGCCGTCGGGGGTGTCGTGTTTGGTGGGCGGGATTGGACTCCATAGCCCTTGGCCCTTGCCCACCTGCGTGGATGCGCTTAAGGCGCAGGTATTTGGACCCTTGGGCTTTTTTTAGGTTCCCGCCGCAGGCGGGTTTTTTAGTTTTGCACCCCAGGATAGCCGGGTTGCATCTCAATAACAGTTGTAATACAATATAATACATCGGCATGGAGGTCGTTTACAGTAAAAATGTGATCAAAGCGGTTCAGAAGCGAAAGCTCTCCATGGAAACATGGGAAAACTTTCGGGATGCTTTTGCCAGCATGGCGCGGACAGGCAACTTGCGGATGTTTGACGTCAAAAAGATGCTGGTCAAAAATGAGCATCATTATTACCGGTTGCGGATTGGAAAGTACCGGGCCTTGTTTCGCATGACGCAGGATTCCATCGTTGTCGAAGAAATAGGTTCAAGAGGAGGAGTTTACCGATGGCTGTAAAAACAATTCGTTTTAACGATCAGGAGGAAAAAGTTTTGGGGCAACTGCTTAAGCATTATCACGAAGATTTTTCCGGGTTTGTGAAGCAACTTATTCAAGAAAAACTCGAAGACCTCGGTGATCAACGCAGTATCCGGCGTATCAAAGAAGGCTCGCCCAGGGATTATGTAAGCGCTGCAGATATTGACCGGATGTTTAAGTAAGCGTTGAACAATGGATGATCGTCAACCATGTTCTGCACCGCCGGGAGGCGTACCGGTAATTTGGGAATCCTGCCCGCAGGGAATAGCATCCATAAAATTGGAGAACATCAAATGGGCCATGTTTTTGCAGAGCTAAGTTTAAGCAATCCCAAGCTGTTAGGGCTTGAACCGGTGCGTGTCAAAGCGTTGGCAGATACCGGCGCGTTAATGCTGTGTATACCCGAACATGTGGCTTTGCAGCTTGAGCTGACTACCGAATCCACCCGTGAAGTGACGGTGGCCGATGGCCGCAAAATCAGGGTGCCTTACGTGGGTCCCGTCAAGGTTGCCTTTGGCCAGCGTTTTTGTTTTGTGGGGGCATTGGTTTTGGGAGATGAGGTTTTGCTTGGTGCCGTTCCCATGGAAGACATGGACCTGGTCATACTACCCGGGCGCAGGGAGATCAGCGTTGATCCGGCCAGCCCGAATATTCCGCATGCGCGCGTTAAACGGTTGCATCGTTAAGGCCCGCTTGAAGAAGCAGTAAGGCGGTCTTACCGCGTTGTCAAAGCACTAAAAAATACTTCAGTGATGACCATGCATTGCGCGGCATCGTCACGCGTAAGCAAATCGCCTCCTGGATATCTGGTCTTTGAAAAATATCCCTGGATGTCGATGATGCCATCGGCAAATTCCTTGAGCCAGCTTTCGTGATCACAGATGCGTTGGTGCAGCATGCGGACATCGTGGGTTTTGAAAATAGCCAGTCCATGTCTGATCCACAGTGCTTTCAGAACCTTTTCGATACATTGATGGCAATGAAAAATGACGACTGTCGGAAGCTTGTTTTGAGCATGGACAAGCTGTGCGGCTTCGAGATCAAAGCGGGCAAACTGTAGCCATTCGTTAAAGTCGTCCATACAGCAATTTTCCATCGGAAATAATTTTTTTAAAAAACAGGTTTTTTTTCTGTTTGATTTCTTCCGGTTTGTACACCAAAAGATCCAAGGGATAGTCAATATCCATCAAAAACTTTAAAGCCTGCACATTTAACTGGTGACTGCTTTCCTGGCCGTCTTTAATCACCAAAAAATCGAGATCGCTGTGTTCGTTGGGTTTGCCCCAGGCGTAGGAGCCAAACAGAATAATGGCTTGGGGCTTAAAATCGCGAACCAAACGGGTCGTGACTTCTTCCAGCGCCTGATCCCCCTTAAGCACAAATGTAGTATAACAAAGCAAAGAGAGCACCCTTTTTTCCCTGAACCAAATGACCAAGCCGCTTCGATAATATTGCGTCATGACTGCTTTTCAATACCGCCGGCTTGCGACGGCTGCGCCCGCTTACAGCACCCTTTACGATGGGCTCTCGGCCGAATGGGTGGACTTGTGTCGAAACTTGGGCGCGTTGGGTGATACGGAACGTGTTTTTTACGATTTGATTTCGGCCTACAGTGCTGCCAACCGGCATTACCACGGACTTGAGCATCTCCACGAGTTGCTTTCGCTTGCCAGGGAATTTAAAACTCAAGCGCGGGACTATCCGCTGCTATGTCTGGCAATTTGGTTTCACGACATGATCCAGGCAGGCGCAGACGGAAAAAGCGCCGAGCACTTAAGCGCCGAGCGCGCTTGCGCGGCTTTGAAGGCCCTCCAGTTGCCGTCCGAAAAAATGGTGGTCTTGACCGAAATGATTTTGGCGACGCGTCATGCCGGGGGCAAATTAAGCCCCGATGCCATGTTGCTGTCCGACATGGACCTGGCGATTTTGGGTAGCAGCCCCGAGCGCTTTGTGCGTTACGAGGCAGACATCCGCAGGGAGTACGTACATTTTCCGGATGCGCTTTATCATCAGGGCCGCGCGCAGGTGATGGAACCATTTTTTAAACGTGCGACCGAAGGCGGCCTGTACCATACGCCACACTTTAAGGAACGATATTTAGAACCGGCGCAACGCAACCTCTCGGTAAGTTTAAAACAAGCCTACCAGCAGCAGTTTGCCCACTTGATGCAAGCCTTGCGCCAGCGTCCGCAAGCCATGCCGCTGGTGATCGGCCTGTGCGGCGGTATTGGTTCCGGAAAAAGCACGGTGGCCAGATTGCTCGCAGAGCAGGGCGACATCGTCATCGGTTTTGATTCCATCGGACACCAGGTGCGTGACCACGAAGCCCGCGCAGCGCTGATCGGGCATTTTGGCCCGGAGGTTTTGGATGCGACGGGGGCTTTTGATCGCGGCCAACTGGCGCAAAAGGCCCTGGATCCGCAGCATCCGGAGCAGCGCCTGTGGCTCAATGCCCTCATGGAGCCTTTCATGCTCAAGCGTTTTGTGGAGCAGTTCCAGCGTGCGGCAGAATCTCCGGCTGCGCTCATTATTATCGAAGCGGCCCGTCTGCCGGAGTTTGGCATCGAGCCTTATTTAAGCGGTGTCTTGCAAGTGTATGCCAACGTGGAAGTTGCGGCCAAACGGATTGTGAGCGACGCGCAGCGCCGTGATACGCCCGAAAGCGTGCGGCAAAAAATTGAAAGTCAAAAAGCCATGGTGGCGGGCCTTGAAGCCATTTCGGGACTGCGGTTGCGCAATGATGGCACGCCGGAGGATCTCCAAAAAGCGGTGGGGCAATATGCGCAGGAATGGCAAGCGGTGCACAGTGTTCTTTCCGAAACGACAAGCGAAAAAAGTTCCGTCATCATTCTTGCGCCAGCGTTGGCGGCCCAAACGGGTTTGCATGCCGTTGAACTTTTGGATGCGCTTTCCAGCGGTGATCAACGTCGGGTACTCGAAGCCCTGTTATGCAATCATCCCATGCTGCTAGGTCCGGATGAGATCAAGTCCGTACGTGTCAGCGGAGAATTTTTCAACCGCCATCGCCGCGTGTGCGAATGGATCGAGGAACACGGCGGCAGGCTAGAGTGGCACAAACCACCCATGAGCGTGACCGAAGTTTCGAATGCCATCCGCCCTTTGGGTCCCGAGTTACCGGGCGCGCCGGTGATCATCACGGGGACTTTTGATCTGCTCAACAACGAAACGCTCGACTTCATCCGCCGTGCCTACCGGCTTTTTGGGAATCGGCGCACCATGATTCTGGCGCCCAGCGACGATTCCCGCCGCCGCACAACTTTTCCGCTGGAGCAGCGTGTCGATATTGCCAGTCTGGCTTTAAGGGCGGAGTTTCCTAACTTGCGGATACATGGTTACAACGGCATGACCAGCACCTTTGCCGAATCGGTGGGGGCAACGCTCATCCTCCGTCGTTTGCGGCGTTTTACCGACATTACTTCTGAATACACCGACGCCCGCGCCCTTTGGGA
>JAHFDA010000113.1 GCA_023249225.1 bacterium | reverse complement strand
CCGTCTTTGATCACCATGCCCTGCGTCAGCAAATGGGCAAAGGGTTCGTTGACCGCGTGCAACCCAAGGTCGCGTGTGGCTTTGGTAAAAAAACGTGCATAGAGCAAATGCAATACGGCGTGTTCAATGCCGCCGATGTACTGGTGCACAGGCATCCAACCGCGCAGCCTGGCCACGTCGTAAGGTTTTTCAGAATTTTTATTGTCGAGGTAGCGGAAAAAGTACCACGAGCTGTCCACAAAAGTATCCATGGTGTCGGTATCGCGGCGGGCGGGGCCCTGACATGTGGGGCAAGGCGTATTCACAAACTCGGCCACCGTGGCCAGGGGATTGTCGCCGCTGCCGGTAAACTCCACGTTGCGCGGCAATTCCACGGGCAGCGTGTCCAGCGGAACCGGAACCATGCCGCAGTGTGGGCAATAAATAATCGGAATGGGTGTGCCCCAGTAGCGTTGACGCGAAATCAGCCAGTCGCGCAGTTTGTAGTGCACCGTAAAATCTGCCTTGCCCTGATCCTTGAGCCACTGGGTGATCTTGTGCTTGGCGTCTTCGCTGGCTTGGCCGTCGAATGGTTTGGAGTGGATCATTGTGCCTGGGTTTTCGTATGCCGATGGTAGAGGTGTTTCATGAAACGCCCCTACGGAATCGGGCGGAACGATGACCTGTTTTATTGGCAAGCCGTGTTTTTTGGCAAACTCAAAATCCCGCTGGTCGTGCGCCGGTACGGCCATGACGATGCCAGTGCCGTAACCCATCAGCACGTAGTCGGCCGCAAATATCGGAACCTTATCGCCGTTAACGGGGTTGATGGCAGAAGCTCCCAGCGCAATTCCATTTTTGTCCTTGGTATTGGCACTCCGTTCCATGGTGGTCTTTTTGGCAGCTTCGCGGCGGAAATCGATCAGCTGGGTTTTGAGGGTCGGATCCGTCACCAGTTCGTCCAAAAGCGGATGTTCCGGCGCGATCACCACATAGGTGACGCCAAAGAGCGTATCCGGCCGGGTGGTAAAGACGTCAAAAGTTTTGGAGCTTCCGGCAATGCCAAAGGTGACGCGCGCGCCTTCGGATTTTCCGATCCAGTTGCGTTGCATGGTTTTAACGGATTCTGGCCAGCCAGAGAGGGTATCCAAATCACGCAATAATTCCTCGGCGTAAGCAGTAATCTTAAAAAACCACTGTTCCAAATCCTTTAGCGTCACGACTTGTCCGCAACGCCAGCACTTGCCGTCTTCTACCTGCTCGTTGGCCAGCACCGTCTTGCATTGGTTACACCAATTCACTGGGGCTTTCTTCTTATAGGCCAGGCCCTTTTCAAAAAACTTTAAAAAGAACCATTGGTTCCAGCGGTAGTATTCCGGCAGACAGGTGGCCACGCTGTGATTCCAGTCATAGCTGAAACCCATTTGGCGCTGCTGCTGCTGCATGTCGGCAATGCGTGCCAGGGTCCATGTTTCCGGATGGGTGTGGTGTTTGTGGGCGGCGTTTTCGGCGGGCAGGCCAAAGCTGTCGTAGCCCATGGGGTAATGCACCGCAAAACCGCACATGCGCTTGTAACGTGCCAGACAGTCGCCAATCGAATAGTTCCTCACGTGACCCATGTGCAGCTTGCCCGAGGGGTAGGGAAACATTTCGAGCACGTAATACGGCGTCCGGTCAGAGGCTTCCGGTGTGCGGTAAACGCCTTGTTTTTCCCATTCGGATTGCCAGTGGGATTCAATGTCGGCGGGCTTATATGGCATGATCATTATTTTATCGTCATGTAAAATTTTTATTTATATCTATATTTTCAAATGAAATAATTTGTATTTTTTTCGATGTAGCTTTAGTCCACCTTTTTAAGGAGTAACTTATGATCTTATTCAAAGTCGTCGGCGGTTTTGCGCCCGAAGCCTTCCAAAAAATCACTTACGCCGATCCGATTGCGGCGCTTACATTAAACACGCCGTATGGCGCCAAGGCTGTCGACCAACTCCGGGCCATGACGCAGTGGACCGCGCAGATCATTACTCCGGCGGCCTGTCTGCTTGAAAAAATGGACATGGCCACCAAGACCCAGCGCATTCAACAAGCGCTAGTGAATAACCCAGAAATTGCGCAAGCCCTGTGGGACGTCTTTGATGCCAAGTTTGATCCCGCCCAAAAGGGCAACGTAGAGGACAAAACATGGACCTGGCGTCTGGCGCAGGCAGAGGTCAAAATTCAACAAGCAAAAAATAAAAACGACAAGACCATTCTTAAAATACTGGCCGATGTTTTGCGCGGCATGGTGCGCAGCAACTTTTATCGCAGAGATTACAAAGGTGATGTTCCGTATCTTTCCTTTAAATTGTACTGGCCTTTTTTTAACGTATTAAAACAAAAAGACGCGCCGCGCTTTGAGCATTACGTGCACTCGCACATCGTCAACGGCGTGCACATGCGCGCCTTGCGTGGCGAAGGCGTCTATCCGCGGGCGACTGTCGCGCGCGGGGGCCTGCGCTGGAGCAAGCGCGACGATTACCGGCTAGAAGTTTTTGGCTTGCGTCTCGCGCAGGTTTCCAAAAACGCTGTCATCACCCCCGACGGTGCCAAGGGTGGGTTTCTGCTGACTGATAATTCCGGCAACGCCGTCGCGGCTGAAGACACTGGCCGCAGCGGATACAAGGTGTTTGTGCGCGGCAACCTCGAACTTGTGGACAACGCTTACGTCGACGAGCAGAATCTGTACGCGATTCGCCCCGATGAATCCGAAATGGTGTGTTACGACGAGGTTCCGGACTACTATTTCGTGGTGGCGGCCGATGCGGGCACGGGCACGATGTCCAACACGGCCAACCAGGTGGCGTGCGACGAATTCAATTTTTGGCTAGGCTATTTGCAGGCCTTTGCCAGCGGCGGTAAAACCGGCATCGACCATAAAGTCGAAGGCATCACCGCCCGCGGAGCTTGGGCGGCGGCGGCGGAACGCTTGCAGCTTAAAGGCATCTTTTTAGGCCAGGGCGCGCCAGCCTCGGTCGTGTTCTGCGGCGCGCCGTGGGGCGACGTGGCGGGCAACGGCATGCTGGCCTTGGGCGAAAAAGGCCTGATTAAAGGCGCCTTCGACGACCGGCATGTGGTGTATTTGCCCAAGGCCAACGTGTGGCGCCAGGCCGGACAGATTCAGCGGCTCTATCATGCCGGTGATCAAAACCCAGACAGCGGCCGTTGGGATAAATACGACGCAGGTTCCGACGGCATTATTGCCGACTTGTGGGAAGGCAGCGGCAAAGACCGTAAGCCCAGTGCTAAAGTCATCGAAACCACGCTTCCAGATGGCCTGGCCTTTAAAGGCACGCCCATGCAACTGGCGGCCGCCATGCTCAAGCAGCCCATCGACGTTATTTTCTTCGGTGGCTTGGGCACTTATATCATTGCCGATAACGAAGCCGTGCCAAGCGGCGTGCATCCCGACATGGTGGTGCGAGCTTCCGACATCAAAGCCAAGGTGGTGGTCGAGGGCGGCAATCTGCAAGTGTCGTTTGCCGCGCGCAATCAACTTAACCGCCAGGGCACGCTGATCGACGCTGATCACATCGACAACATGGGCGGCGTAACGGCGTCGGACTTTGAAGTGCTGATGAAACTGACTTTTGCGTCCAAACTTGGGCCGTTTAGTGAGGCCATGACCATCGAAGAAATAGGCGCACACATCAATAGTCTGGAAACAACGGCTTTTGCGGCGCACAAGATTTTAACGACGGCGGCCTTGCAGAC
>JAHFDA010000038.1 GCA_023249225.1 bacterium | reverse complement strand
CCCGCAACATTCCTGTCCTGGCGCTAAAGGGTCTGGCAGTAAACGCCTACAAGTTGTATCCCCAGCCGTGGCTGCGGCCCATGGCAGACGCGGATATTCTGGTGCCCCCACAAAATTTTGAGGCTGCCTGCCAGACGCTGATCGACCTTGGTTTACAAACGGTTGAACGTAACGACAAACACGATGTTTTTGCCTGGCCCCATAATTTAGAATACCCGCACTTATGGAGCGATCATCCCCATAACCGCCGCAGCATCGAACTGCACCACCACTTAAAAGTAAACCCCTTTGGCATCACGCTAGACCCTTTGGAAACACTGATATGGCACAACACAGAAAAACGCAGCCTTGAAAATGTCAATGTCCAGGTCCCCCATTGGATAAACCTGCTGCTGCATGTCACCTTGTCCCTGACATGCGACCTATGGCATAAACGCTTACGGTGTATCAAACTCTTAGACTTGGCCCAAATCGTGCGCGCTCATGCCACAGAAAGTAAATTATTGTGCGCCACGGTACAAGCCCTGCCACATTCGCTTAAACGGTATTGCTTTCCTGGATTTTATCTGGCCAGCCGCTTATTTGAAAATACGTATTTACTTAAAGAATTGTCTGAAATCACCGCCGCTTATACCCCCATAGCACTTAGACATTGGATACGGGCTGGTGAAGCACTGTTTGAATTTTCGTATCTGAATCCAAAACGCCGCCAACTTGTCACCCTGTGTGGCCAAGGAGTATGGGATGTGCGTCTCGGGTTTGGGTGGCCTGAAAGGCGGTTAATCCTGAATGAGTGCTTACATAAAATCCAAACGTATTTATCTGCCTATCCGGAACGCAGGCCACAGCACCATTCCAAAACTTAAGTTCTGCTCGCCAGGAACAAAAAACGCCTGCTCCCAACGGATGAATCATGCCGCGTAACTTGCCTTGGTGCAGCACCATGGGCGAAGGGTGCTCTCGTCCGTTGACGCAATAGATCAGCATCCCCTGCCGTACCTCAACCGGGTCTGGAACAGAAATGTCGACGTAGGTCATTTGTCCGGCAATAGGCTGATTTGGATGGCACTGTACGTTAATAATTTTTCCAGGATCCTGATGACGTTTAAGCAAAACATTTCCATTGCGTAACGCATTGCTTCGAAAACACGCTTCAGGCATCTCTGGACACTTGGGCATAGAGACCCTTTCAAGATACATGCAGGTATCCCATGAGCCGCAGGCAAGGTATAAGTGACCTGCATGCCAATACACGGCTGCCGAACCATAGATGGCTGCTTGAGTATGCCAGGCAAGCACCCCTAGACAGCGGCCATCCCGCTTGAAAGTTTGTAAGCTGCCCTGCCAGCTTCCGACAAGCCATTCTGGATCTCCGTCCCCATCCACATCCGCGCACAGCGGCGAAGCCCAGATATGGCCGCCAAGATCTGCCGGAAAGCCGGGTGCCAATTCTCCGTTTGATCGGAACACGTAGAATTTTTCAGCTCCAACAGCAATTTCGGGAATACCGTCCCCATCTGCCACACACGGAGAGGAATGCATCCATGACCCTGTACGTACCGGAAAGCCCGGCTGCATGCTGCCGTCACAGCGCAAAACATAAAGCTGGTCAGCCGCCACCACAATTTCCATCTGACCATCGCCATCCAGATCAGCAGCCGTGGCACTGGACCAGATCGTTGCACCAAGATCAATCGGCCAGCCCGGCAAGAGCGTTCCGTCCATACGCCAGACATATAAGTTTTGATCCCAGGAGCCGATCACGATTTCCAAACGGCCATCGCCATCGATATCCGCCACACAGGGCGAAGCAGAAACAAAGTGACCAGTTTTTTTTGGCCAACCCGGAAGGCTTTTTCCAGAAAAATCCAGGACGTATACACAACCGTCATCGGAGCCAAAAACAATCTCCAGCTTACCGTCTCCATTCAGGTCACACAGCGCCGCTGTGCTGTACACATCGCCCCCGGTCTCAAACGGAAAGCCTAGCACCGTCGAGCCATTTAAACGGAACGCGTACAAACAGTGATCGTCGTTGCCGCACACTATTTCTGGCTGCCCGTCACCGTCAATGTCTCCGAGTGCGGGTGACGAAGCAAAGTATTTTTTTCCATACTGCGGCCAGCCCGGCAAGGCCTTGCCGTCAAGATCAGTGACATGCAAGGCATCTCCAGCCCAAACCAGAATGGGTCCAAGAGCGGTGTCTGCAAATACCGGGGAGGAGGAGATATACGAACTGGTCTTAATTTTTTTGTTCAAGTTTTTTTAACACCAGCACCACATGATCCCCCAAATGGTAAAACGGCCAACGATCCCCCAAACGTTCGTCCCAGACTTCAAGGCGATCCCAAAGTCTGTTCCAGTTCGGCTGGCGGGCCGAAATGCGCGGTGGCGGCAGGCACACCCCGAGGCCATAACGACCCACGACTGAAAAATTTTTAAATGCCAGGGTGCAGTCCTTGAGCGTCGGGTAAAAACACTGGATGCGTTCGTCACCCATGTTAACCAGTACGCCTTTACGCCTGCGCCGTTTTGACAGCAGGTCCCACCAGGCCAGGCGCCCCATTAAGTTAAGCACCACATGGCCACCCGGCTTAAGCATGGCCACACACACTTGTTCGACATCCGAAAGCCTGGCCACTGTGTTCACCACGCCAAAATTAGCCAGCACCAGGTCAAAGTTGCGCGTGGTGACATGTCGACTTACATCCCTAAGATCACAGTGATAAAAATGCACCTGTGCATTTGCCGTATGCCTCTTTAATGCGGCACGCGCCTGTGCCAGCATGGCGGCCGACACATCAAGCGCATGCACCTCGCAATCCCGCCCCAGCAACCAAACCGTGTCATCACCCGTGCCGCATCCCAGCTCGAGCGCCTTGTGCCCTGGCCCTACCAGCGAACGCAGCAACTGCCACACGCGCTTGCGCATGCGTAACATAGACGGATTTTGCGACACACGCGTCGGATAGTCTCCCGCCATGAGATCAAAAACAGCTTGCAACTGATCCGGCGTGCTCATGAATATTGCGGCTGCAAAGCCCCAAAGCGGTATTGCCAGTATTTAAGCACCAATTGCCGCGCAAAACGATAATACATAGGGGGGTACTCCCTGATGTAATCGATTTTATAATCACTCGTGCGCTGCCAGGCCGCATCGTTTTTAATGCGGTGTTTGACCTGCTCGTAAAACTCGGTGCCCCGCAATGGCGTAGCTACCGAAACACTGATGCGCTCGGGCCGGATTTCGTCGATGAGTTTAAGCGTGGCCAGCACATCTTTAGGCGTTTCGCCGGGATAACCCACCATCACAAAACAAGCCAGTTCAATGTCCGCTTCGTGAATGAGGCGCGCCGCACGCCGCGCCTGCTCAACCTGGGTACCCTTGCGCATGGCGTTGAGTACCTTTTGCGAACCCGACTCTACGCCACACCAGATGCGATAACACCCCATGCGCTTTAAGGCCCGCAAGCGTTCGACGTCCAATGAATCCGTACGCGCCAGGCATTCAAAGGGTATCCGCAAGTGGCGTTTTTCCATTTCAATAGCCATCTGTTCAATGCGGGTCTTGTTCATTGGAAAAACATCATCCAGCACCCGCACGCGATCAGGCGCGTAATCGCACATCAGTTTTTCGAGTTCATCCACAAAATGCCCGGCGCTGCGTGGGCGAAAGCTATTGCCAAAGACCGGCTTACTGCACCAGGTACAGTGATGTGGACAGCCCCGGGCCGACATCACGGGCAAGATGGAGTAGCCCTTGTGTTTTTTTCCGTAAGCAAGATAGCTACGAATATCCACGGCCTCATAATCAGGCAGAGGCAGCTCATCGAGCACACGAATAAATTCCCGTTCGGACGGATTTGGGCAACTTGCAGTAATCACACCCGGAAGACAGACCCCCTGCAAAGTGCTATGGCGTTGAAAATATTCGATCAGTTCTAACAGACTTTGCTCGCCCTCGCCTTTGACCACCGCTGCGGCACCCGCCGCAAGATACTGCTCTGGCGCCAAGACCGGATCAGGGCCGCCCGCAATCACCGTGGACCCGGCTTGGGCAGCCACGCGAATGGTCTGCAAGGCCCGGGTACGGGTAATGAGGTTGGCTGTGATCCCCACCAGCGCGGGACTTTGCGTTTTCAAGATCTCGGGTTGAGACTGGCTGCCAAAAGTTCCATCTAGAATTTGAACTGTTTTTTTATGGCGCTTCAGGTAAGCCGAAAGGCACAAAAGGCCCAATTGAGGATAGATGTCGTCCGCATCCTTGGGCGCGCGCGTTTCCTGTGCCACTGCGTAGGGGCTCACCAGCACGATATCAGCTAACCCGTAATCTACGTTCCCCCCGCCCATGACGTGCAGACCAGTATACTAAGAAATTTTGCATGCAACCTTTGATGTTTACGGGCGATAAGCCAACAACAGCGCGGATGAGTTTAGTCCATTATCAATGCAAGCGGATCGCAAGCCCAGATCCGCACACTGCGCCACCACAGAAATCCTTAAATGCGTGGCAGTCCTTTAACGCCTGGATTGCCAAAGACGACGATGCCGCTTACCGCCCCTATGGCTGGATCCGTTATCGCACCTCGGCCATGTACATAGGCATACGCCTTGGCGTGGACGTCACGTCACAGCTTGTGCTGGGCGATGGCGCCTGGGACTGGGGCCGCATGTTGTCTTCGCTGGTGGTGATGCCTTTTGAAGTACATTACATGCCGCAAATATGGCGGGTACTTGAAAAAACCCTACCCAGCCCCAACCACGGCAGCACCGAAAAAAGCGATTGGGAGTTTCAATGGCTTACACAAACAAAGGCCTACAACAATCATTGGATCGTGGGCACAGGCGCACGCGTGGTTTTTGAGTACTTTGTTTTAAGTGTCCCAGGCTGTGGCCTGTTTGAAGTTGCGGCCACCCTGGGTCTGCAATATTTATTTGGGGAATACCCAGATTTTGGATGGCACAGCGCTGAAGATATTGCCCTGCGCCTGGGAACCTACTGTGTCGGCGGCCTCTTTTGGCCCATCTTTAACATGTATAACCTGCACGCCACTGCCAGTCCCTCGATCCGCCTGCGCAACGGCATGATTTTAAGCGTGGCCTGGTCACTGATCTCAACCGCCACCTCCAGCGGCACAGCCCTGCCGTGGTGGGCTTATGGGATTCCGTATGTGGTGAGTGCGGCACTGGCGTTGAAGGCGTACTCGGGTTCGCGTTGAAGGCATCCCTTTGCTTGCGGGTTAAGTCTGCCCTTGCGGAAGCAGGTACAACATCACATAGATCGCCACCCCAGTTACCGAAACATACATCCACACCCACCACAGCCAGCGCGTGATGCGTGCGTGGCGTTCGAATTGCTTACGCCAGGCAAACCATAAAGCCATAAGGATAAAGGGCACCATCAAAATAGCCAGTGGAATATGCGTTAAAAGAATACTGTAGTACATCCAGCGATCCCAGCCTTGTCCGGCATAACGTGTCACAACCTGGGTATTAAAATGATAGACGAGATACGAACTTAAAAAAAAAGCCGACACCCCTACCCCAGACAACATCAGCGTTTTGTGGTGATTTACCTTTCCGGTTTTAACAGCCTTTCGTCCAAAAAAAAGGAGCAGCGCAGCCGTGCCATTTAACACGGCATTAAGCGCAGGCAAGTCCCTGATACCCATCATGGTTCCGGAACTTCTTTTAAAACTCGGTTGATGTCGGTGTATAACTGTTTTAACGAGGGAGGATCTTCGGCATCATAATACCCTCTGATGCAAAACATCCGGTCAACCAGCACCAAGCGCGTACTGTGATAATTGGGATTTTCGGTGCTGCCGATTTTAAAACCCTTGGTAAGCAATGCGTCAATTTGCGGCTGGGTGCCTGTTAAAAAATGCCAATGCCTGGTATCGGCCTTGTAACGGGCCGCATACGCTTTAAGCATTTCGGGCCGATCATATTCGGGGTCAACCGAAAATGACGCCAAATCGAAGTCGTCTTTGTATTGATAACGCTCCTGTAACGCAGCCATCTCCAAACTAAGCAGGGGACACTGCCCTTTGCAGCGCGTAAAAATAAAATTTGCCACCCAGATTTTATTGGACAACTTTTCGCGGCTAAACACCTGGCCATTTTCATCTAAAAGTGAAAAATCAATCACGTTACCGTACAAAGCCTGAATCTGCTGCTGCGGCTTAATGTGCTGATGAATATAAAACATCAACAAACCGGTCACCAGCACTGAAACCGCCAGAAAAACCTTGCTTTTCATGAAAGATTAACTCCGCAACTGAAATATGAATCGTGCGGGCTTACAACCAGAACGCATCATCTCCACTGGTCTGGGCCTTGGCGCCCTGTTCATCAAGCCAAGTGTCAAAAGCTTCCTGACTCTCAATGGTGACGTAACCCGCCATGCGATAGTGTCCTAGACCGCACAGCTGGGCACAGGCAATTTGATATTGAAATTTGTCATCATTTGTTTTTTTCTTCATTTCTTCGGATGTCACCGAGGGTGTAAACCAAATGGGCACGCTCATGCCCGGAATGGCATCTTGCTTGATGCGCATTTGTGGAATTCCAAAACTATGAATGACATCCTTACTGCTTAAGTGAATAATCACAGGCTTATTGACGGGTAAATGCAGCTGGTTAACATTGGTAATATCGTCCATGGCATTGGGGTCATTGCGATCCAAGCCCAGCGGATTTGATGTCAAATCAATCAATTTGGGATCTGTGCGGCCAAATATGCCATCCGGTCCCGGGTAATGAATATTCCAGGCAAATTGTTCAGCCACAATGCGTATCACCGTTGCCTGGCTGGCAGATGGAAAAGCCTCTACCCGTTGCCGCCACATTGGAATCGAAAATCCTAAAAGCAAAACCGCCTCTGCCACCACCACGGCTACTTCCACATAAGTAGAAAAATGGCTTTTAACACCCTGGTAATTGGCCTGCGGATTTCGGGAGCGTCTGAATCTAAAAAGCACAAAAATGAAATACCCCATCCACCCTACAAAAAGCACCAGCATCAACCAATGCACCCCTGCCTGGGCCACATCTACCGCTACTCCATGCACCGAAGCAACCGGAGGCAATCCAAGCTTGTGCAGCCATTCCAGCATCATGGTGTCACGCCCCCTTGTTTTCAGATGGTCTGGCCATTTGAGACCGTTTTAAAAGATAGATAAAAAAAACACCAAAGGCAAGTAGCACAACCAATACCAGTCCTAACATGCCCCCTAAACCTGCCCTAATTCCGCGGCTCATGGCCGCATTAGGATCTCCAGCGCAAACCAAACAGGCCGCTGCTGGCCTGGCCAGCGTGACCATGCTTAAGCCGACCAGCATACTCCACACCGGCAACGATTTTATCTTGTGTATAAAAAACGCTCCATAAATCAATAGTCCCACACCCATGACAAGCGCACTTATTCCTGCGGGAATATGCTGCTGCCCCCAACACCAGAAAGTAAACCCGAAAGCCAATAAGGCCGAAAGTGCGATAAACAGTAGATGAAAATACTTAAGCGACATGTTTACAGCGCCACGGCAGTGATCATCTGCCCCACCGGCAAAAACATGAGTCCGATAAAGAATGCCACCGTCAAGGCCAAGGCGCCATAGATCAGTTTTTTTTCAGAAATCAGATGCATAAAGAACAAGGCCACCAACGAACCCTTGATACAGGCAATAATCAAGGCCAGGACGATGCTTTGAAAAACTCCCAGATGCAGACGACTAATGGCCACGGTGACAAACGTCAACGCCAATAGCATCACAAACACCACCAGGTACGTGCGTACATGTTTTTGAACTTCTTCAGCCGAATGTTCCTGATGCATAACGCCTCCTTTACAGCAGATACAAGACCGGAAACAAAAAGATCCAGACCAGATCAACAAAATGCCAATAAAGCCCCGCCACTTCGATACGGCCCATAAAACGCTGCGGCTCGGTTTTCCACATTTTGGCCCCCGGACCCAGAAAATAAGTGTTGACCACAATACCGCCTAACACGTGCAATCCATGTAAACCCGTCAGCGTAAAGTAAATGGCCAAAAACGTGCTCTTACTCGGAAAGAGATGGTGGTGAAACTTGGTCGAATATTCCACATACTTAACAATTAAAAATCCAAATGAAAGTAGAATCGTAAGCGCCAGGTACAGCTTATGACGTTTGAATTGACCGCGCGCGAGTTCTGCCCACGCCATGACCATGGTCACGCTGGAAGAAATCAGGATCACCGTATTGAGCGTAGCCAGGGGCACATTGAGTATGCTGGCTCCCCGAGGCCATACCGGGGCGCCTACACGCAACACAATGTAAGTCGAAAACAAAGCGCCAAACAACATGACTTCGGATGCCAAAAACAACCAAATGCCCAATTTAGCATTGGTCAGCCCAGTATCCTCACGGGGCGTGTAGACATAGGGAATTTCTAAAGCCGACATGCCCTAACCTTTAACGGGTTGATACTGCGGTAGAAAGTCGCTGCTTTCACCGGGCACACTGTATTCGTAGGGACCACGCACGACTTCGGGCGTAAAAGTAAAGTTTCCGTGAGGCGGCGGAGTGGGCGTTGCCCATTCCAAGGTGGTGGACTGCCAAGGGTTGTCTGACGTTACTTTTTCTCCGGCAAACATACTATAAAAAAAGTTAATGATAAACGGCAACTGTGCCAGCGCCAGGCACCAGGCTGACACCGACATCATGACATTAAGTTTGAGCACCGGACCCGCATGATAATACGAAGCTCCGCCATCAAACAGTCGGCGGGATACCCCGGCCAAGCCTTGGATAAACATAGGCATAAACACGCCATTGATAAAAATAAACGAACCTATAAAATGCAGCTTGCCTAAAACTTCATTCATCTTGCGGCCAGTGGCCTTGGGAAACCAATAATAAATTCCGGCAAACAAGGCAAAAATAGTGCCCGGCGCCACCACATAGTGAAAATGCCCAATCACATAGTAAGTATCATGCAAGTGCAAATCGGTCGTCGTTAGGCCCAGCGGAAGACCGGTCAAACCACCAATGCCAAACATGGGTAAAAAAGCCAAAGCAAATAACATAGGCGTATTAAAACGAATGGAACCTCCCCACAACGAAAGAAACAAGCATGAAAGCACAATCACCGAAGGAACAGAAATAATCATGGTTGTGGTTTGGAAAAATGCGTTAATGACCGTTCCCATACCCGTCATAAACATGTGATGCGCCCAGACAATAAAAGACATAAACCCTAGAAAAATAAGCGAATAAACCATGGATTTATAGCCCCACAAAGGTTTGCGGGTATTGTTGGCAATGATTTCCGCCACAATGCCCAAGGCAGGCAAAATGAGCACGTACACTTCTGGGTGCGCCAAAAACCAGAACAAATGCTGCCATAGAATGGGCGTGCCGCCGCCGCTGTTATGCATCAACTGTCCGCTGACCACCAGGCCGCTTGGAAGAAAAAAACTTGACCCCGCCAGCCGGTCCATGAGCTGCAGGACGCCCGCCGCCTCGAGCGGTGGAAATGCCAGTAAAAGCAAAAAAGCCGTTACAAACTGGGCCCACACAAAAAACGGCAAGCGCATAAATGAAAGTCCCTTCACCCGCAGCTGGATAATGGTCACAATAAAATTAACCGAACCCAGCAAGGATGAGGTAATTAAAAAAACCATGCCAAGCAACCATAGCGTTTGTCCGGTCGTGGCAAGCTCGGCCAAGGGCGGATACGAAGTCCAGCCAGAATTAGCGGCCCCACCCGGCACAAAAAAACTGACCAGCATCACCACGCCACCTACAAAAAAAGCCCAATAACTGGCCATGTTAATTTTTGGAAAAGCCATGTCTACGGCTCCAATTTGTAGCGGCATCACATAGTTGCCGAAGGCGCCTACCGCCAGCGGCACCACGCCTAAAAACACCATGATGGTGCCGTGCATGGCCCCGAGTGAGTTATAAAATTCTGGCAACATGATTCCGCCCGGCATGCTGCTGTCACTAAAAAATTTTCCGATCACCGGCAGGGCTTGGCCCGGAAAGGCCAGTTGCCAACGCATGAGCAACATGAGCAAAAATCCAAAAAACAGAAAACACAAGGCGGTAAAACCGTATTGCAAACCAATCACTTTATGGTCAGTAGAAAACACGTACTTCTGCCAAAAACCTGGTTCGGCATGGTGCTCCTGCTGCTCCGAGTGTTCATGATGTCCAGATGACATACGGCTAACGTTCCCCCCTTTAAATCACGAATCTTGCTTTTTTACTTTACCTTACTTGCTGGGTGCCGTAAAAGTAAAATTAAGCGTCTTTGATTCCTTATCCCCCACAGTCACTTTTGATTTTTGAACTCCTAATTTTTCGTGCCAAGCCTCTATTTCGTAGGTTCCAGCTGGCAAATCGGCAATCGTAAATATTCCTTTTTTATCGGTCACTTGAAAATAAGGGTGATCCATGACCCGGGCCCAGGCCCCCATCCATGGATGCACATCACATTTGATTTTAAAATAACTTTCGGCCTTATCGAACATTTTGGAAGTTTCTTTCAACGTGCCCGGCATGGCAGCATTGAACTGTCGGTTCTTTTCAGGTAGGGCATGTATGTTATGCATGATGCCATCTGAATTTTTAAACACCACTGGCTGCCCCGCCATCACACCGAAAACATGTGGAATATACATACAACCATTTTGATCGATGGTTACAGCTTGTTTAGGAGCGGCATAGGTCTTACCCTGCGGTAAGCCACTGGCAACACTGACAAATACGTTCGCCAGGGAATTTCCATCACCCAATACCAAAATTTCTACCATCGGCGGAGTTTTGTGGTGCGCGGCACACATTGGGTCGGCATTCATATCGAGCGGCTTTAATCCGGGTACTTTACCGTTGAAAACTACTTTGCCACTGATGGACGCTGCTAACGCAATGCCTGGAATCACTATGATTCCAAGTAAACTCAATAAAATGACGTTTTTTTTCATGATTGCCCCTCCCAGTGTAAAGACAAAACAAAGCCAAATAAAGATTAAATCTTCGTTATTATAACACCGTTTATTGAGAGCAAAATGATCCCCGTACTCAAAAATCTATTGATCTTTGTCACTCATTAATGAAAAATTTTCAGTGGCTCCTTAGGTGAGTCAAGTGGTGGCGTCTGCGCTCCGTCAGAAGGAGTCAGCGCCACTGCCTGGTAATACGCTTTTACAAGCTCGATGGCTTTAAAAGCCTGCTGTGCTTCTTCTTGTGAAAAAAGTCCAGAAGCCCTAAGACGAAGCATCAGCAGGTCGGCCATTCCAATCATATCTTCAGGGTTTTGAAGCGGAATGCCGGACGTTGGATCTATTGATGCCACCAGTACATTAAAAGTTTGCATAAACATGCTCTTGGCCTGATCAGGATACATTTCTGATGTGGCCAAGGTCACCGCTGTAAAACTTAAAAAATCCAAGGCAGCCGCCAACCCATACATGGTCGCAACTTCGTTAAGGTCAGTATCGCCCACGGATTCCCAAGCTAAACTGGCCAAAATGGTTTTGTCTTCCATGGTCAGCGCGTTTTTGGCTTTGACTTTTTCAGGTACCCTGGCGCCTAAAATCTGCGCATAATAACGCAGCTCGGCACCAATCAGGCGGCCATCGTTATTAATATCGGCGTTGGCGTTATAGCCCACATCGACCCCGTCCTGGATAATGCCATCTTTATTGCTGTCTTGAATCTTAAGCACCCTATAAAGTTGCTTTGTTGCTGCCGGTGAAATGCTGTTGACCATGAAATATCCCCCTTTGAAAAATCTTGATGTCGCGTTAATTGTCTAAAGATTCATCGAATAAAGAAAGGCCAGAGATACACAGTATTTTTAGATAGATTATACTCAAGCGCAGTGAGCAGTTTGACGTGGTTCCGCCACCGCAGCCTTTCTAGCGCTGCCATCGTAGCGGTGATCTTGGCCGCCTATGGTCTTTCGATGTGGGGCGGAAGCCTGGGTTGTTTTGTATTTGACCAAAGCATCATCTTTGACGGCGCATGGCGCATCTTATGCGGACAGATACCGTTTAAAGATTTTATTTCTCCGGTAGGTCCGGTTCCATTTTATATGCAGGCGGCTTTTTTTAAGGTGTTTGGCATCACGCACTTTGCCTACCGAATACACGCCGCCATCATCAACGCTGTGGTCAGTGGCCTGGTGATGCTGTATTTATCGTGGATCTTGCCTGGGAGACGCTGGCTGTGGGTCATGGCTGGACTGCTCACGGCCATTTGGTATTACGCACCTTTAGGTACGCCCTGGTACAGCCAGACATCGGTGTTTTTTGGGGTTTTGGGCCTGGGGTTTGTGCTCTCAACACGCTATTTTAAAAACCCTTTTTTACTGCGGAGCCGCTGGGCTCAAGTCGTGGGTCCGGCGTTCTGGGCTGCGCCCTGCATGGTGCTTTCTTTTTTAACCAAACAAAACAGTGGGGCCATGTTTTTGTTAATGCCCCTGATATTGTTTTGGATTCCACCGCGCAAATCAGACCCCTGGGTCAACACTGCCGCCTATATTTTTGGTTTGCTGGTTTCAGTGGCTGCGGTGGCTGGAAGCATTCACTATTTTGCCTCTTTCGAACTCTTTTGGAACCACATGTTTGCCTTGCCGTGGAGCACACTGTTTGTGCGGTTGGCTTATAAAAAATATATATCCAAAACCATGCTCTTTCATGTTCCATTTACGTTATTGGTGCTGTCGTTTTTATTTTGGAAAATCATCCGCAAGATTAAACATATTCAATATTCGGATACGGGATTTTTAGCGTTTCTATTTTTTGGCGGCTTTCTTTTTCATTTGGGAATGATTACGACTTCTACATCGGACGCCTTTATCAATATCCCCTTTATTGGCATTCTTTTTGCCCTGGCTTTTCAAATGATCGACCAATGGGCATTGCAATCGGCACCAGACCAGAACACCCGAAAATGGCTTTGGATTCGCAGCAGTCAAATGGCCCTGGTTGTGCTCTTTTGTGGCCTGGGTATTTCGATGATTGCAAGTTACCGGCTCAAAGGCCACGAAGCCGGTCAACGCCTGCTACCCCCGATTGCCTCTGGGCCGCTTAAGGGACTGCGCTGGAACGAACCCTCCAGCATGATCACTTTAAAAAACCTTCAGGATATTTTGCAGTTCATGCAGGCCACCCGCGAACCCGTGTATCTTACCAACGGATTTACCATGCTCTACGGAATGACCGGCCATCAATCCATTGATCCTTTTCTTTGGTACCACCAAGGTTTGAGCTTTCCAGACTCATATAGTGCCGAAATGGAGAGTTTAGACCGTCAAACTCTCCAGCGAATCATAAAACTCAATCCAAAATACATGGTTTTTGCACAATACAGCTTGGATAACCCCCAAGTGGGGTATTTGGCTTACTTTCGCCAGGTCCGGAACTACTTTTATGAAAATTATGCCTTTGCCAGCGCTGACATGGGACCTTACCTTATCCTTTACCAACGCAAAAATGAAAATCCCGTGATTGATAAATCCTTTTAATCCTGAATAGAATCATAATTAGACGTATAATTTTAGTTGGGAGCAATAAAAAATTCCATGACAAAAGTCTGTTTTGCCCAAGAAATGTTTTTTCCGCTACAAAGCATTCAAACTTTATCAGCTTATCTTAAGCGCCGGGGGCATCCCACCGATTTGGCCATTGGTTCGCCTGAAGAGATCGTCAATTATATTAAGAAAACTAAACCTGATTTGGTCGCTTTTTCGGTATTAACCGCCTACCGCAATCATATGTTAGCCACCGCATCGGCCATTAAAGAAGCGGGTCTAAAAGTACCTCTGATTGCTGGCGGCTACGACATTACATTTATGCCACATATTCTTAAACATTCTGATCTCGACATGATCTGCGTGGGTGAAGGCGGGGATCCTATCATTGAATTGGCCGATGCTCTGGAACGCGGCGCTGATTTTAGAAGCCTCACTATCGGCAACCTGCATATTAAGCAAGCCGATGGCGGCATTGTGAAAAATGCCATGCGTTACTGGATGATGAATCTGGACGAAGCACCCTTTGACGACCGGGATATTTACCTTGAAAAGGATCCGTATTTTAAAATTATTCCTTTTACCCAAGTCTTGGCCGGACGAGGTTGCCCCTACCCGTGCACCTATTGTTTTAATGACGGCTACAAGCGCATTCATATGGACGCGGGCATGAAAGGCAAGGAATATACCAATTTTCGCAGCGTGGATCATGTCATGGCCGAACTGGTCTTATTGTCCGAAAAATATGGTTCCCGTGATTTCTTTTTTAATGACAGCACGCTGACTTACAATAAAAAATGGATCCTTGAATTTTGCGAAAAGTACCGGGAAGCCGGCCTGACACAGACCTTTTCGATCAATGGTGTCATTCCGGAACTTTCCGAAGATGTGTGTGCCGCTCTGGCCAGCACTGGCAAGTGCCGCCTGATTCGTTTTGGACTTGAAACGGGCAACGAAAACTTTAGAAATCTAACCCTGCGCAAGACCATCACCAATGATGAGCTGATTGTAGTGACCGACCGCTTGAACCGCTATGGCCTGCGTTATTCCATGCAAATGATGCTGGGCTTGCCTGGCGAAAAAATGGAATATGCCTGGGAATCACTGGATGTCGCCCGGCGCATCACGGGTCCGAGCGGCGTACATGGCATTAATATCTTTAAGCCCTTTCCCGGCTTGGAAATCAATAACGTGGGCCTCGAACTGGGTGAATACCAAGCATCGGATGTCATCGCCCCCGGCAGTGTGGCACCCCCTACCTGGCGCAAAGAATCACTGGCAGTCATCGAAAACAGTATGAATAATGTGCTGTTGCCATCCGATGAAGCTTATCTGGCCAGTCGAAAAACAATGCACCTGTCTGGAAAAACAGCGGTGATTGAAAAACCCAAAACAGATCAAGCCAGTGCCCTGCAATCGAAAGCTGTGCTGGCCAATGCCATCAGCAAGGCCACATCCACCACTAAAAAAATCGAAGGTACCGACAAGTTTGGTGACATCGAGATGGTCTTTTATGACAATTACCGGCGTGACAAGCTGGGCCTGCAGATTTTGAAACTGTCTCGTTATTCACATGTGGTCATTCGATTTCCGGGCCTGCGCCCGATTGTTGAAAAATTAATTACCTTGCCAGACAACGCTTTTAACCGGGCCGTGTGGAAAATTACCGAAGGGCTGCTGAATATTCGTGTGCATGCTGCGGCGCCTTGGTCCTATTTTGTAAAGTACTTCGTTTTCCATTCTGGCAAACAGGTCCGTTAAACAGACTGTGACTACTGATCAATCATGAATACTGCGGGCTAGACCGCACGTCCTTTAACCCTTCAAAATAATAGCAAGCACCCATGGATCCTTATAAAGGCGGCATACTGCAGAAAATCATCACTGGCATCTTATATGTCATATTCTCGGTTGCGTATGCCATCCTTAAATTGACTTTGCGACATGTTAAGGAAACAGTCAACGAGCCCAGCCACTTGCAGGTTCCGCCCGACAAACCTATTCCGTCGTTAAAACTAGCCACAGCGCTTAATCCCAAAACGCCGGTCAATAAGCTGATTGATCTGGCTGCGGAGGAAGATCCCTATATCCGCCGTGCCATTGTCCGTAATCCTTCGTTGCCTATGGAAACCATAAAAAAACTTGAATCAGACCCGGTACCCATGGTGGCCGAAGAAGCCCGGCGGGCGGCTGTGCAACGCCAAAACTTTGACCCGGCAGGATACGAGCTTTCGCCTATCTAGCCCCCATTTTCATCATCTGTGACCATCTGCTCCATGGTCTGCAAAAGTTCAATAAAATCTTCGGGAGTTTCAGGCGCGCCATTAAAACCCACAATATAATCTTCTGGGTAAACCGGATCTTGTCCGTCATCCGGCACACGAAACACAAGCACCGTAGGTATGCTCGAAATGCCATAATGGGCTTGGATGTCATTTTCGACATCTACATCTATTTTAACCGGGTGATATTTAGACATAACTTCGTCAATCACCGCTTGATCTGTATAAATATTTGCTTCCATATAAAGACAGGGCCCGCACCAGGTGGCCCAAAAATCCAAAAGGATCAGCTGCCCGCTGGCATGCCCATCTGCCAGGGCGGTTTCATAACCGCCGGTGGAACCGTCGATGGTAACGTCCACCACACCCTCGTAAGGAATTTCTCCCATGTGGTCGGCATACCAGGCATCGGAGTTCATGTACCATGCAATCCGATCATAAACAACTGGCCCAGTGTCTCCAGACGTGTCTGTGACTTCTGTGACTGAATCATTTTGCTGGTTTGCCGCGCCATCGGCGTCATCTTTTTGAAACCAGTGACAAGCTGCCAGCGCCGAAAACCCCAGTAACAGCACCGGCTTTAAAGAAAGACCCCCTGCCACTGTTTTTTGATTTAACTTGGTCATAAATTTTCTCCTGTGATTCTGTATTTATATAAATTGTTGGACAACGATATCTGTCGGAAGCTCGTTTTTAATGTTGTCTTTGTTTTTTTAGTTAAGCGTAGAATATAAGCCCATGAAGTTTGATGAGGCACTAGAGCCCAAAGAATTTAAGTTTCTGGCAAACCAGCTGCGGCGCGAAAAACTATTTTTTTTATTTAGCCTGGCGGGCATTGTTGCGGCTGCGTTGTTATCAGCCTGGTGGATCAAAAGCCACGGTGTCGACCGCCTGCATTTGATTGTGCTGGTTTTAATTCTGCTGCAGGCCCGGAGCAATTTAAAACTGTATAAAGTTGCAAAAATTCTGAATAAATACCAGAATTCTGTCAGATGATGCAATGGTTTGCTGGGGGGCAGAGGTGCTTGCGCGTCGTTTCGACACTGACTGCTTTAATCTTATTCAATGCTCTCTTAGGTAATTTTGCCTTGGCAGACACCGGGCCCGATGTGGCTTATCGTGCTTTTCCGCTGGTAGGCAGCCGGGTGGCGGTATGGGTAGCTGCACAACTGCACTTGTTGTTTGCAGCCTTTGTGCTGGCCGTACCCTTGTTTGCCCTGATCATTGAATTCATCGGTTATAAGACCGGCGACAAACGTTATGACAAATTAGCCTATGAATTTGTAAAGTTGCTATCGGTTTCATTTTCGTTTACCGCTTCTTTTGGCGCCGCGCTTACGTTTTTGCTAATTATTTTGTACCCGAAATTTACAACTTATCTGATGTATGTGTTTAAACCCACCTTTGCGCCCTACGTGATTTTGTTGTTCCTTGAAGGCATCTTCTTGTACAGCTACTACTACGGCTGGGGGAAATTTAAACCTAAGACCCACCTCTTTTTAGGGCTGGGTTTAAACCTGGTAGGCACCAGTATCATGCTGATTGCCAATGCCTGGCTTACTTTTATGACCTCTCCGGGTGGCATCACCGAAAGCGGCGAACTGATCAGCACTTGGGCGGCTGTTAAAAACTATACCTGGATGCCCATTAACATCCACCGCATTATTGCTAACGTTTGCTTTGGCGGTTCTGTGGCAGCCGCTTATGCCGCCTTTAAGTTTTTACAAGCCAAAACCGATGAAGAACGGGCGCATTATGACTGGATGGGTTACATCGGCAATTTTGTGGCCATTATCGCCTTTTTGCCCCTGCCTTTTGCAGGTTACTGGCTGGCCAAGGAAATCTACGCCTTTAATCAAACCTTGGGCGTCACTATGATGGGCGGCGCATTTTCGTGGCTGTTTATCATTCAGGCGGTGATGATCGGCAATTTGTTTCTGTCGGCAAATTTTTACTTGTGGCTTGGCATGGGCCGCGTTGAAGGTGGCGAAAAATACCAGCGTTACGTTAAATATCTGGTGGTTGTCATTGTCACTTGCATATTGATCTGGGCCACGCCGCGCTCGCTGATTTCAACGGCCAAGGAAATGCAGTTGATGGGGGGTGCCTTTCACCCGATGTTGGGATACTTAGGCGTGATGTCGGCCAAGAATACCGCCGTTAATATTTTAATTCTTTCGACCTTTTTAAGTTTTCTGTTCTACCGCCGCTGCGGTAAGGAAGCCACTGTTTCCTGGGCCAAGTTGGGCAACCTGGCTCAAGCGTTGATCATGGCAACGGCAGCTTGTATTGTATTGTTCTTTGGAATCTACGGTTATTTTGTAGAGGCCGCCGTGCGCATTAAATTTTCGGTGCCACAGGTGCTATCGGTATTAACGGCCATGATTTCGGTGTCGGCCATTGATTACTTTTTGTTCCGTGGCGCCCGCACCAAGCCCATACGCTGGGGCAACATGCCCATCATCTCGCAGTACACCTTGTTCTTCTTGGCGGTCACTTTTACCTGGCTCATGGGCCTGATGGGTTATGTACGTTCGGGCTTACGCCTGCACTGGCACGTTTATGGCATTATGCCTGATACCTCGCCCGATGCGTTTACCCCCACCTTGGGCTTTGCCACCCAGGTGGTTTCAGTGACCGTTTTAATTTTCTTTTGTTTCATCTCCTTTATTTTTTGGCTGGCCAGTCTAAGTGGAAAACAAAACTTTGATGGGAGCACGGCGGAACATTAATGAATACCGCACTTAAAATTACTGTTTTTACAGTGCTGTCTATTTTGTTTTACATGTACGTGGGCCAGCTGGTACCCCAAAAAATTGTAGAAGCCCCCAAAGAACTTACGCTGAGCGCCGACACAACGACCGACGAAATGTGCACCTTGGGACAAAAACTTGTTGAAACCAAGGGACAATGCCTGACCTGCCACACCATGGGCCATCCCACCGGACGCTTTCCAGATCTCGTAGGCGTAGGCGAGCGTGCCCAGCACCGCAAGCCGGGATTCACCGACATTGAGTACTTGGCCGAAACCTTGTATGACCCCAGTGCCTATATTGTTCCCGGCTTTAATCCCGGCATGCCGGCAGTCAATAAACCTCCCATCGGACTCAACGACGACGAGATCAAGTGCGTCATTGCTTATCTGCAAAGCCTTGGAGGCGAATCGGCCATTACCATGAAAACGAAACTTAAATACTCCACGCCTGTTACGGGAACAGCAGAGGCATCGACTGAAAGTTCTGCCCCCGCTGGCGCCGTAGCCGATAACAGCATGAGCGGCAAGGATCTTATTGCCAAGTACGGCTGCATGACCTGCCATTCCTTTAGTGACGCTGCCAAGCTGGTAGGTCCCAGCCTTTACGATGTTGGAAAACGCTTGAGTCGCGCCCAAATTTACGAATCGGTGGTGGAACCCGATGCCAGCATTGCCGCCGGTTTTTCGCCGGGTGTGATGAGCGCCACCTTGGCCGGGAACGGTTTCACCGACAAAGCCACGCCCACCCAGTTGAAATCGATCGTCAATTATTTGTCCTCGCTTAAAGGAAATTAAATGAACCTGCTCATGTTGCTTCCGGTGTTTGTGGTGATAGGGGTACTTTACTTTTTACGGGTAAACCTGTTGGTTTGGGCACTCGCCTGGTGGCTTGGTTGTTACTTTTTAATCACACATCTGCTTAAAATTCCGGCTCCCGTTTCGGTCGTTAAAATTTATATGTCGTTTATAAGTCTGGGCATTGCAGCCTTTGTCATTTCGGACCGTGGGCGTTGGGAATCATTTAAAAAACCCTTACTGCGTCTGGCAAACGAAAAAAAGTTTATGCCGCTCCTGATTCTGCTGGTACTCGCTGGACCCTCGCTGGCAGCCTTTAAGGTGTATCACAGCATGAGCCAACCCATCGAAGCCCCCAGTTTTGGCCGCACCATACACCCGGCCCCACCCGATGAAATTACTTTCAAGGGAAAGCAGATTGACCTGGTCAAAAGCCGTAACCCTTTTCGCGAACTCGAAGTCAAAGATCCAGAAGCATTTAAGCAGCATGTTGAAAGCGGGCGTAAGATTTATTTTCAAAACTGTTTTTACTGTCACGGCGACGCGCTCAATGGCAAGGGCATGTTTGTGCATGGTTTAAACCCGTTGCCCACCAACTTTACCGACCCAGGCACGATCCCCATGTTGCAGGAAAGCTTTTTATTCTGGCGCATCGCCAAAGGCGGCCCAGGTCTGCCTGAAGAAGGCGGTCCGTGGATGTCGGCCATGCCCGCTTGGGAAAATTTTTTAGAAGAAGACCAAATTTGGGACGTGATCTTGTTCTTGTACGACCACACTGGACGGAAGCCTCGGGCAGCGGAGGCGGAACATGGTTAAGGCACCGTATCGGCGTGTCGAGGGGTCTATTGCGCTTTGCACTTTGCTGTGTTCAATTTCAACGGTCTTATACGCTAAATCCCCTGTTGAGATCGGAAAATTTCTGTATGAAAAAAACTGCGTTCAATGTCACGGGCTTTCGGGTGCTGGCGATGGTTATGCCGCCCAGTTTGTAAACCCCAAACCGCGTGACTTTACCAAGGGTAAATTTAAAATACGTTCAACCGGTAGCGGTGAACTGCCCACCGACAAGGATCTCATGCGCATCATCCGAAAGGGTATGCCTTACACCAGTATGCCGGCCTGGCCAGAGTTTAACGATGATGAAGTCATGAGTTTGGTGGCCTATATCAAGACGTTTAGCGCCGACTTTGCCAACCCGGAATACAATCACCCCAAGGAAATCGAAATACCTAAGCGCATTAAGTATTCGAAAGAATCCGTCAAACGCGGACGGCAGGTATTTGAAGCCAATGAATGCATCAAATGCCATGGCAATCAGGCGCGTGGCAGTGGGCCTTCGGCCCTGACCACCAAGGACGATTGGGGCAACCACTTGCGCCCAGCCGATCTCACCATGAAATGGACCCTGCGGGGCGGGGGTACACCAGAAGATATCTACCGTACCATCAGCACGGGCTTTAATGGCACACCCATGCCTGCCCATGCCGAGGTCATCAGCGCCGAGGATCGCTGGCACCTGGTGAACTACTTGTTTTCGTTGTCTGATAAAACCGAGGCACCCTACACCAATGTGATTGCCGCCAAAGGCATTGAAATCCCTATTAAGCTCGACGAGGCCGAGAGTCTATTTAGCGACGCCCCGGCCGCCCTCTTGCCCATGGTCGGTCAAATAATAGAACCCGGTAGGGAATTTGCGCCACCCGCGAAGGCCATTGAAGTTAAAGCGGTCTATAACGATACCGAGGTTGCCTTTATGTTGCGTTGGCACGATATGAGTTCCGATTTAAGTGGCAGCAACAGTCCGTCGATAGAAGTCTCTGAAGCGGATGTCTTGGCCGAAACAGCGCCTGCCACCACCGGCACCAACGAAGAGGACTTGTGGGGTGAGGAAGATTCATCCGCCAGCAGTTCAGCACCGGCACCATCGCCTTATTCGGATGCTGTGGCCGTGCAGTTTCCGGCCAAACCCATCGATGGATATGTGAAACCTTATTTTATCTGGGGCGATTCCAAACGTGCCGTCAATGTATGGTTCAGTGACCTGGCGCGATCATCTGCCCAGGCCTTTAATGCCAAGGGCAGCAAGCGCATTAAGGAAACAGATACCAAATTAGAGAGCCGCTCCCAGTTTTTAGACGGCGAATGGACTGTGGTAATCAAAGGCCCACGCGAATCGGGTAAGCAACTGCAGTTTAATGAAAGCAGCTTTGTGCCGGTGGCTTTCTCGGTGTGGGATGGTTTTAGTCACGAACGTGGAAACCGCCGGGCTTTGACCGCTTGGTTCGACTTGTACATGAGCCCCATGCACACTCCATCGCCATTTGGCCCCATGTTTAAATATGGTTTCTTGATGTTGCTGGCAGAATTGCTGTTGATCTACGCTTTGCGCCGTTCACAAGGCGATGATCTGATCGCTAAAATAATGCAGCGTTATTGGAGCTATAAACAGGCAAAGCAAGAAAAAGAATTAGAACCAAAAATACGTTAGCGCATACAGTAGAGTGGTAGACCAAATAAGGAGTGTTACATGACAACCATCACGCAGGCTGAAAAAAATGTGGAAACAACGCAAGACCGGCCCTGGGCTTATGCCACGATCTATGTGCCAGTGGACAACTCGGAGTACTCCAACCGCGCCATTGATGTGGCCGTTAAACTGGGAGCAGCCTATCACTCGCAGATGGTCGGTAGCCATGTGTACGCCGCCACCATGCACGACTACCGCTTTAAGCAAATGGAGTTCACCCTGCCAGAGGAATATCTACAGGAGGACGAAATCGAGCGCCAGCGTAAGATCCACGACAGCCTGATCAAGATGGGCCTCGAGCTGATCTCGGACTCGTATCTGGCGCAGATGTGTTCACGCTGCAAGGAACAGTCGCTGGAGTTTTTGCCCAAGATGATGGATGGCAAGCACCACGCCGAAATCATCAAGGACATTGCCAGCGCCAACTATGACCTGGTGGTGCTGGGCGCGCTAGGCATTGGAAAAGTAAAAGACAGCCTGATTGGTTCGGTTTGCGATCGCGTCACCCGTGTCTGTGCCCAGCAGGATATTTGGGTCGTCAAACACATCCCCGAAGAAGGCGAGGTTGAACGCGACACCATTTTGGTGGGCATTGACGGCAGCCCGCAGTCTTTTGGCGGCATGCTGACGGCGGTGGATTTTGCCAAGCGCTTTGGAAAAAAGATCGAACTGATTGGCGTGTATGACCCCTACCTGCATTACGCCGTGTTTAACGGCATTGTGGATGTGCTTTCAGAAAAAGCCGCCAAAGTGTTTCGCTTTGAAGAACAGAACCAGTTGCACGAAGAAGTCATCGACACCGGCCTGGCGCAGATTTACCAGTCGCATCTGAATGTGGCCGAAAGCATGGCGCGTGAAGAAGGCGTCGAGGTCACCAAGACACTTTTGGATGGCAAGGCCTTTCAAAAGATTTTAGACCACAGCCGCAAGCTAAAACCCTGGCTGCTGGTGCTGGGACGCATCGGTGTACACAGCGAAAAAGATGAAACTGCGCTCGGAAGCAATACCGAGAACCTGTTGCGGCTGGCGGGTTGTGACGTACTGCTTTCCACGCGTGCGGCACACCCCCATCTCGATCTGCGTGCTGAAGAAAGCATTTTGTGGACCGACGAAGCCAAAGAGCGTATGAAGCGCGTGCCCGAACAAGTGCGCGGCATTGCGCGCACGGGCATCCTGCGCCTGGCGATTGAAAAGGGCCATAGCGTCATTACCAACGTTGTCATCGACGAGGCCATGGATCGTTTTATGCCCAAGCGTGCGGCGCAAGCCACCATGGATTTGGCCGAAACGCTGGCAATCGAAGTGGCCAAGCGGCGTCTGATTTCGATGTGCAAGCACTGT
Source organism: bacterium (assembly GCA_023249225.1). GTDB lineage: Bacteria > Margulisbacteria > Marinamargulisbacteria > JAHFDA01 > JAHFDA01 > JAHFDA01. Next base: position 5,598 of record JAHFDA010000038.1, on the reverse strand, counting down.
GGCCACACCGCCAAAGAAGAACGTCCAGCCAAGTGTCCGGTATGCGGCAGCATCGATTTTGAAGTCATCTCCAAGGAAATGATAGACCGCATCGCCGAGTCAGAAGGCGGCACCGAAATTGAAACCACCTACGACGGTCGCAAGCTTAAATGGAGCAGCGAGGCCCGCCAGGAGGTTAATGGCATTGCCGACAAATACCAGCGCCGCCGCGCCATTGCCCGCATCCAAAAAGGCGCCCGCGTCAAAGGTTACGACACCATTACCTTAGATTTTGCCCGCAATGTCATTTATGACGAAGTGGGTGTCAATCCGCTCACGCTGGTTAAAAAAGACAATTCACCTGCTTTTGAACTTAAAGCCGAAAATGTTTCTGGCTTATCTACACAATCTCTGGACACAGATAAAAAACTAATCGCGGTGGATGCCAAGGGCAAGCAACTGCTTTCGGTATTTGACTGGACCGATGAGGCCGTGGCACGCATCCTGCGCGTACCTGCCGGTTTCATGCGCGACAAAACCCAGTCCCGTATCGAAGAAGTGGCCCTCGACCGCAAACTTGTCACCGTTGACCTGGACACCGTAGAAGCCGGTATTGAATTAGGACGTCAGATGATGGCCGAGATGCTTGCGCAAGCACAGGCCCCCCGTACAGACGCGATTGATCGCGTCTCTGCCGCCCCGGACAAATGCCCGGTGCCGCACGCCGATTTAAAACCGGAAGGCATTAATATCAAGAAGACTGAATCGCACGTTTATAACGGGACCCCGCAGCAGCCGCTTAATGAAGAAGGCGTGATGTCGGAGTTGGATAAATTACGCAGAGGATCAAACTAGTTTTTGAGAACCTTAGACGCCAACCAGTCCGAAGGGATCCAAATTCACGTTCTGTCCGTTGACATACACCGCTGCAACATTGCGGCTGTCCCCTGCCAGATCAAAGCGCTGAAAATTGGACTCGATGTCGCCATCACTTACCAACTGGAGATTGCCTTTGGAGAAATCAATCCGAATGGCGTTAAAGAACTTGCCCACTTCAAAGCTTCCGGTTTCGGCTTCGATGCCCAGGCAAGTCGCACCGCCCAAAGTCTGAAGATACAGGGCTTCGGCCGGAGTCAGCGGACGAGACTCCGCCTGTTCCGACCGTTTCCATTGGCGGCCCAGCGCAGCATAAAGTTTGGCCGCTTCGCGCGCCTGCCGACCCACAAGCGGCATGGAAATATCCGATCCGCCGGAAATATCAGAACCTAAACCAACTGAAAGGCCCCGGTCTAAATAATGCGTCAGTGGCATCACGCCGCTATTGAGCCAGGTGTTTGAACCTGGACAATGGGCAATTTTGGCCCCGCTATCGGCGATGAGTTTAAGTTCTTTCTCGTCGAGGTAGATGGCGTGAGCCTGAATTGTGCGGGCATCTAAAAACCCATGGTCGGCATAAATTTGCGTGTATGTGCCTTGATGCGGATAAAGCTCCTGCACCCAGGCCACTTCACCCGGATTTTCTGAAATATGGCTGGTTTTAAGCAGTCCCCGCTCGTCCGCGAACAAAGCCAGGCGATCAAGAGAACTTGGCGGTACACAAGGCAAAAAGCGTGGAATGATCACCAGGCGCAGGCGACGGTCGGCCTTTTGATGATACCGCTCGTAAAGTTCGGCGCTAATCTCAAGCGAGGCCTCGACCGGAAGCTCTAACTTGCAAGCGTCGTCGGCATTTTGTTCCATGTGTACGTTACCGATAAATGCATGCAGCCCCGCCTGCCAGACCGCCTGAAAAAGTTCCGCCGTACCCTCGCCATGGATGGTGCCGTACATTAAGGCATGAGTGGTGCCATGCCGCAATAATTCTGTAAGCAGCTTTTGATACACGTTTTGGGCGTGCCGTACGCTGGCAAAGCGGAGTTCTTCCGGAAAGGTAAGTTGCTTGAGCCAGGGAAGTAATTCAAGTTCTTCGTCCGCTTGGCGGCCAAAGCGATAACGGTTGCGAAACTGCGGCCCATGCAAATGCACATCCACCCGTCCGGGATCAAAAGCCTGCGGCTCCTTACGGTAATCATGGATCTGCACTTGTGGAGACAATTGCTTTAAAAAAGCATTGAGATCCGCCCGCACCACTCGCACAATACGCCCGTTGTCGGCCACGGCCACTGCGCCACGGAAAATTTCCAGGCGCTGGGGTGCTGGCGCATGGCGAAAGTTGGCTACAAAAACCTGGGTAATTCTGGAAGCAATATGTCTACAACTCAACACTTAAACGTGTCGAATGGGTCTTGGAGTTATACACTGATTTTTTTGGAGGATGTCGTGAAGCCTGATTTCTGGTTGCGCACACTCTGATGACATGCTAGAGTGTGCGCAATGGGAAATACAGAAAAACCCGTGTTTTACGGCAGAGAGACCGAACTCGCTGCGTTAAAACGTTGTTTTGAATCGCCCAAAGCCGAACTGGTTGTGGTTTATGGCCGACGGCGGGTGGGCAAAAGCGCGCTGATCCGTAAGGCGTCCGCAGGGCGGCGCTACCTGGAATTCGATGGCCTCAAAGGCGAACCTACGCCCGTTCAGATCAAACATTTTCTGCACCGTCTTTCGCAGCAAACCCAAAGCCCGCCCTATGATCTGCACGGTTGGGAAGCCGTATTTCAAGCGATTAGCCCCCTGCTGTCGCAAGGAGAGTGGATACTGGTGTTTGACGAACTGCCATGGATGGCCTGCGGCAAAACACGCCTGGTACACCTGATTAAAAGTTACTGGGACAACCACTGGAGCAAAAATCCAAAGCTGACTCTGTTTTTATGCGGCTCCATCACCACGTTTATGGTCAACCAGGTCGCCAAGTCCAAGGCCTTGTATGGGCGACCCACATTATTGCTGCATCTTAAGCCGATGACGCCCGGTGAAGCTTTGGAATTTTTTCAAGGTCGGCGCTCCCTGTGGGAAGCTGCCAACCTACTTATGGTACTGGGCGGCATTCCAAAATATCTCGAATGGATTCAGCCCAACCAGTCATTTGCGGTTAATTTGCAACGCCTGTTTTTTGAACCCGCTGCGCCGCTGTTCACCGAATACGAAGTCTTATTTCAGGAACAGTTTGGCACAGACTCTGTTTACGCCCAAATTGTGCGCGCTTTGGCCCAACGCAAGTTAACATTGGATGAACTTGGCAATGGCTTGGGCTGGCAACGCACCGGGGGTCTTAAGCGTTACCTGGCCTATCTGCAAAACAGTGATTTTATTGAACTCGAAGAATCGCTCGACCTTTCTACCTATCGCAAACATGGCCCGGCACGCACCAGGTATAAGGGAAAGAAGTATGTACTCAGCGACCCCTACCTGCGTTTTTACTTTACCTTTGTCGAACCGCATCGCCGCCTGATTAAACAAGGGCTAAGCAAACAGGGTTATGCGCAATTGGTTAAAGACCGTTGGGAATCATACGCCGGCCTGGCATTTGAACGTTTGTGCCATCGCCAAATATCACGTATTTTATCTTTGCTTTCTATTCCCGAAACCTGCGTCCTGGATTATGGCGCTTATTTCTGGCAACCCCAGCGGACGGCTAAAAAAAACCAGTCATCGGGGTTTCAGCTTGATATGGTTATTGTTCGGTCAGATCATGTCTACACCGTGATTGAATGCAAATTTGCTTTACGTCCCATCGGTATGGACGTGGTGCGGAATTTCAAAAATAAGATCCATAAATTAAAAATTCCAAAACCAGTTACCCTGGAAAAAGTTCTGATCACTGCGATGGGGGCAACCGCGCCCGTAAAAAAATCCGGGTTTTTCGACCCTATTTTAACGCTCGATGATATTCTGGGTTAACCTCATTGCGCACACTGCATAAACTTATCAGAGTGTGCGCAATGAATACCTACTTGAAATGGTCCGAAACCAGCTGACTGTCATTTTGACGGCCTTGAGCAAACAGGCCGGATTTTATCATTTGAATCATGCCTAGGTTAATATCGAGGCTTCCAATCAGACTGCGGATTGAGAACATATTTTCCAGTCCTATCAATGAAACCATCTTTCCTACCAATCTCTACCCAAGCAAGTCCTTCGTTAAAAACCCACTTAGTATCATCAAATTTTGGTTTGATGATATATTTTCCGGTCTTATCAACGAAACCCCATTTACCACCCATCTTTACCCCAACAAGTCCTTCGTTGAAAAACTTAACATTATCAAACTGTGGCTTGATGACACATTTCCCGGGGTACGAGACGATTTCCAGAAGCTAGTACTCGCCCGTGCGGATCATCGCGTGATAATCTTTAAGCCGCAAACCCCACATCAGTCTGATTCGGCAATCAACGCTCTCCTCGACGAAGTCCGTGTATTCCAACAGGCGGTTTGTGGGGATAAATTTTTATTTGGCTGTTGGAACCAGAGCGAACGAGGATTTGACTGGCTCGCTGCAAGTGTCGAGCCCGAGGTTCTTGGCTAACCCCTGCTGCAGCGGACGATCATTTCCTTTGCTTGGTCGGATACCGTCGCTCTTTTACGGCTCCTACATCTTCTCCTCCACTGGATGCGGCGCGGCAGACCTTATGCATTGCTTTTTCTGGAGTCTCAAATGTCAAAGGAACTTTTAACCACCATGCCGAACTTTGAATTACATACAATTCTTGTATATACTGAATTCATGCCTACCAAACCTAAAATCAGCACAGTAAACATATCGTTTCAGACCGACATCCTGCGCGAAATTGACCGGGTGGCCCATGATGAGGCCCGTAGCCGCTCTGAGCTGATCCGAGAAGCCGCGCGCATGTACATCTCTCGTAAAAACCATTGGAACAAAATTTTTAGTGCGACCCAAAAATATGTCCATGAGCATGGTCTTAAGAAAACAGATGTCTCCAAAGCCATGGCCCAACACCGTCGCCGCAAAACCACTGTTTAAAGAGCAATGTCACTTCGTTTGGTATGCGATACCAACGTGCTGGTGTCGGCCTTTATGTTTGGCGGAAAACCCAGGGTCATTTTTAACGCGGTGCTCGAAAACAAGTTTGAACTGGTCACATCGATGATCCTGCTTGAAGAACTTGAAGGTGTGTTATCCGGTCCAAAATTAAAACAACCCTACGAATTCACGCAAGTCATTCTTAAAGGCTTGATGGATGTTGCCCTGCTGGTCAGGCCTTCGCAATCTTTTGCCGTCATCAAAACAGATCCGGACGACAACCGCGTGCTCGAATGCGCTGTGGAGGGTCAGGCTGAAGTGATCATATCAGGAGACAAAGATTTGCTAATCCTAAAGAAGTTTTTTGGCATACCCATCATGAGTCCAACAAGTTTTATTGAAATTCATATGCAGTAGAGTTTAGAGATAGCTCCCTCATCGCTCCATCCAAAAACCCCCGCTCGTCATTACCCACCAGCAGCACGTGCTTGAACAGTCGGACTATGCCCCGCAAAACGTGATAAGCCAAAAGCGGCGGATCCTGGGTGGCCACCTCAAGTTCCGCAGGGCTTTCAGCCGAAGCCGCCGCATATTCCAGCGCGTTTAAACAGTCGTTAGCCATTTGAATTTCAAACATGTCCATCGATAACACGTAGGCCCCCACAGGATCATCAAAATTTTCAGGGGATAACCTCTC
>JAHFDA010000088.1 GCA_023249225.1 bacterium | reverse complement strand
GCCTGAGAAAAATGCAAGGTTTTACGGAAACTAAAATTGTCCTCGAGCTGCTCGGCCAGTTGCTTGTGGTTTAGAGCTTGTCTGGGCATATCTCCTATCGATAATTATCGATAAAAATTGCAGGGTTTTGACGTTTTGATCAAACAACCGTTAAATCGGAGCCGTAACCGTCTCGGTCAGTATTCGCAGGCCTTCTTGAACCTGGGTGCAGCCACTCGGCGCGCTGTAATCGACCACTCTCAAAAGATCCAGGGCAAGGTTCTGCTGCCCTAATCTAACCAGTTTTGCCACTGCCTCAGGAACAGCTTTGATCATGACGTCCACCGTCTGCGCATTGATTTGGGAAGCCATCCTCTGCCATACCGCGACCATGCGGGATACCTCGGTATCTTCCAGGTAACGACAAAACAATTCCCACAGGGCTGGCAAATTCTGGGCCTGCCGCTGCATATAGTCTTGCGCCTCCGCGTCCGCCCGGACGGAATCGCCATGTTTCAACTCGACCTGAATCCATTTGAGATGCGTCTGCCATTTGTCCGGATCCTGGCGGTGGGCTTGTTCCCACGCCGCGAGCATGCCGGGCACGTCTCCCTTGCGGGTCTTGCATGTGGCCAGATTTTCGAGCAGCAGAATATTGTCCGGATGAACGCGCAAAGCCTCCGCAAGCACCGCCTCGGCGCGATCATTTTCGCCAACAAACATCAGCTCGCTAGAATAATTAAAGGCCACAATACCCTGCTGGTCTTGAGCCGACAGCGCCAAAAACCGGGCTTCGGCTTCGGCGCGCTGGCCCGAACGGAACAAGGTCGCCATCCAAACAATGTGCAGCGGCAAATGCTCCGGAAAACGCTGGACGGCCGCTGCAACCAAGGCTTCCTTTTCTGCCAAAGTTTCGCACTGGTGATACAGCAGCACCAATTTCATCGGGGTATCGGTGTGTTGACAGCGCGCCATAATATCGCTTTCGATGGCCTGCAAAATGGACCGCCCCACCGGATGATTGCGATCACGCGCAAAAGCATCCTGCGCAATGGCGATCATATCCTGCAGCATTTCATCGAGGACGTCACCGCAATCGGAGGCGTAGGCTTTTTTCCAATCATCGAAACACTGGTCCCAGTCTAACCAGTCCTCTGAAAACCAAACACTCTTGCACAGCAAGGTGGCCGCCAATAATTTCAGACTGCCGTCCTCTGCCAGCGCCGTCGCACGGGACAAGGTGTCTTTGGCCAACAAAAAATCTCCGTGGTGCAAATAGGCCGCACCCAGTCCAAAATGTGCTTTGGAATTTTGCGGATGAAGCGCCACAAATGCGCGGCTGGTTTCGAACACCTGGGCAAATTTTGACTGATGTATTTGGGCACCCATTAAACCCTCCCAATACGCAACATTCCAAGGCCGATATTTGACCAGTAGCTCAAGGCAAGTCTCGGCCAAGGCGTGGTCATCGGACCAGAGAGCCTCTTTAGCTACGCTCTTAAGAGTTTGTAAATCGTCGGGATCCTTATCAAGCCCTGCCAAGAGCGTGCTTAACATCAAACCCTTTTCCCATTCATCGGCAGCGGAACTTTTTATTTCCGCCTCGAAGCGCTGCCGGTAGTCATCGGCCCGCCGAAGCACGCCCTGCGCCCATTCATGCGTCGCCAGCGTCAGATCTCCGGCCACGGAACCCAGATCCCACTGCGCTCCGGCGTTGGCGCCGTTGTACTCGATCACGTACGGAAGCCACTTTCGGCCCCGCCGGGCGCACATGATGTCGATGCCGCACCAATCAATCCGAGTCGCTACCCGGCTGTCGGCATATTTTTCCATCACGGGAACCATGGCTTCGTAAGTGGCCAGAGCGGTTAATTCAATTTTTTTCTTGAGCCCCGCAAAAGCCCGGGGACTTAAACCCAAGTGCGCGCGTAGCGCCTCGAACGGCATCACCCGGGCACTGATCGAAATATTAATCGGGCCGCCCGCCGGGCCGTAACGCACTGCCATCGGCGCAACCTTGGGCCGACCGTCAGCATCCCGCGTGATAAAGACCCGCAAATTCCAGTCGTACGCCACGCCATCGATTTTAAAGTACGGCGGCTCAATGCGTTCCTGGATCAGCACGTTGTAGCGCGCTTCCATCAGACCGGCGATGTGCGCCGACATGTCGAGCAGAAAACGCGCATCGCTTAAGGCCCCCAGACGCACGCCCACACCACGATCACATTCGTTGGGTTTAACGGCGACGCAGTCGAAACCCTGCGCGCGCAAACGCAAGAGTTCCGCGCGGATCAATTTGGAATCGCAACTTTCAAAGCACAGGGTCTCGTGCGCATAATCCTCCCGCAGATTCATACGAAAGCGATCATCGGCGCCCGTACGCGGCGTACGCCACCACACGGCCCGCGGAACCGGCACGCCTGCCGCCTGCAAGACGCGCTGGGCCAGATCCTTGTCGTCCGACATACGCTGGTAATACGTGTGATACCGGTTGGGCATGTCGGCATCGTAGCCGGAATAATGCGTCCACAGGGGCTCCGCAAAAGTGTGCACGTAATAGCCTTGCGGCCCGCGCACAATGCCGCGTTTGATACGAATTTGCAGACGCAGGCCGTTATGAACAAAGGTCTTGTCCTCGTCGCGAAAAACAATCACCGGCAAAGCGCCCGCAGCATGCAAGGCCTCGATTTCTGAAAAACCATCTTCCATAGGCAGGCCGTCGTACAAAACCACGGGCCGGCCCGCGATGCCGGTTTCTGCATCCGGCAGGGCTTCCAGAATCAGCGGCGGAAAACCGTAAGCCTTAAGACGCAGGGCAAACTTTTGAAGTTCATATTGATCGTCGGCGTCAAAAGTTTCCTTCAGGCGCGTCAGGTCCAACAGACTTGTGGATGCGACACCCAGCCACGTTTCGAACCAAGCCGTAAACTTTTCCGGAAAATCGCCATTCATTTTTTTATATAAATGTTGCAAGCCAAAATAAATATCCATAGATCCGGAGCGGAGCTTTTGATGCATGTCCGCCCAGGCCATCAAAAAAACCGCCGCTTCCAAATATCGCTGAAAAAAATCCAGAACAACGCCCGACGGAAAGCGCTTGAATACCAGGGACTCGGCTTCTTCGCGTAGCGACAGCCAATGCGGTTGAATTTTGGACTGAATCTGGTGGCGATAAATGCGCCGCAAAATTTCCAGCGCCATGCGGTCGGAATGCTTCGGCGGCAATTCCGCAACATAGCGGTTTAGGGCCCCCATCTTATGGCCAAACTGCCTGCCCACATAATGCTTTACGGTTTGCAAAGCCTCTGGCGTCCTGCGGCTGGGATCTTTAAACTCGGCCATTTCGACAATGGCCAAGCCCAGGGTTAGGGCGATGCGTTTGAATGACACAGGAAATATCGGTGGAGCCCCGGAAAGATTGCAAGCGGGCCCGACACAGGCTCAATACGTATGTTTAATTGAATCTATCCTTGGGAATAATGATATTAGATTATGATATCATTAGAAGGTAAATAACAAGCACCGAGGCGCCGTCAAAGACGTGCGCGATTTTTTAAATAATGCGGAGGTGCAATTATGAAATACAAGGAATACACAGCCATCATTGACTATGATGAGGATCTTAAAACTTTTCATGGCCGCGTAATCGCAGTCAAGGACGTGATTAACTTCTACGGTTCAACGCCGACGGAACTTGAAAAAGAGTTTAAAAAATCCGTCGACAACTATTTGGAATTTTGCAAAAAGCACGGCAAAAAACCCGATAAACCCTTTTCGGGAGAATTTATTGTCCGAACCAGCTCCAAGGTACATCGGGCCATTGCCGAAAAGGCATCCCAAAACGGGCTAAGTCTTAACAAATGGGTAGAGCAGGTCTTGTACGAAAACGCGGCCTAGCGCCTTATCCAATGATATAATAAAAACACACTGTGAAGAACAATTCAGCCAAAAAATACGATGATATCGACCAGTCTAAGCCCATCAAACTAGCTAAACCCTGCGTCATTATCAGCATCGATGAATACGAGAACATCATGGAAGAACTCGACATTGCACGCAGTAAAACCTTGCCCAAAAAACTGGCTGAAGCACTGAAGCGCTATGACAAGGGTCACTCGGTATCGTTAAATGATCTGGAAAAAAGCCTTGGGAAAATACGTCGTCGTCGTTGATCCCAAGGCGCTCAAGTTTTTGGGAAAGCTTGCCAAGACTCATTTTGAAACCGCCAATCAATTCCACAAAAGGTTTACGAAATTATCTGACAATCCTTACAGTGGCAAACTGTTAAAAGGCAACTACTCTGGTTTTTACAGGATCCGAGTTTGGGATTACCGCGCGGTTTACAAGGTTATTGAAAGCAAGCAAGAGGTCTTTATTGCCGCGGTAGGCCACCGAAAAGATATCTATCGGTAAAACCTTTACGGATCTGGTACTAAAACCTCTGCCTCGTTTAAAACCCAGGCATTTTCAGGTTGGATGACTCTTCCGGACAAGTGCAGGATGGCGCTGCGCCCGCTGCGGGAATCTTGCATCAAAGCATGTTCAGCATCGATCTCGATGACGGTATCCCAGGGGAAATCGAGTTCAAAGGGAATGCTTGAGAAGTAAAATCCGCCATGATGACTGTCTTCCCAGCCCTGTCCCGGGTCGTTAAGAATAATAGCTCCCATACGTTCGTTGTTGGTGGAATGCACCATACCCCAGGTATCGAACAAGAAACTTTGGGTCCACTCAAATTCAGTGGAAATTTCAAAAATTTTTCCGCTGGCGTGAATCAAGTAATGTCTGGCCAACTGCGGGGCATGATTCCAGATCCCTGCCGCCACCGCGTAATTTCCGTTGGGCGCAAATATAGGCTCATCTAAATTGAAAACCTGGCGATCGTTTAAGTCCAAATTGGATCGCCGGTGTTCGCCGTTGGGATAATGAAAGGTATAAGTATGAAAATTGCCATGCTTTTTGCCGCTGTCATGGTGCGACAAAGCCCACTGACCATTGGAACTAAACACCAGCCGGATCAGACCTGCCAGGTGTTCGCCCGTTGAAGAGCTAAAAGCCACCCGAAGATTTTGGTCGGGAACAGACCATGCGGCTTGTTTAACACCACAGGCCGCCAAGGGGTTGCGAGGAGCCTGACGAAAATTTTCTGGCGGCAAAGCACATTCAAAGCGGTTTTGCCCGGCATCAAAGCGGTAAAATCCATTGGGCTTTCTAAAATAAACCGTGTGGTCTTGGGTGGGTTTTGCAAAGCGCAACTTAAACAGCGCACGGTACAGGGAATGCGGATCCACCACTTGCAGCGTTCCGGACCGGTCGCAGCAGATCAATACATCGTGCTGTAAATGATCGAACAGATCCAAAAGGCATCTGAAAAAATCTTTGAGCTTGCCCGCACAGTAATATTCAAAAAGATCCGGATGCAAAAAAGCCGTCTCACGGTCAAGGATATCGTCAAGCACCGGGCCAAGCGCTTGCAAAAGCAATCTGTCGATATCAATGCCAGATTCAAAAGGCGTTTGCGCCTGCATGCGCCCAATCATCTGTTCCAGCCGCAGTCGCCAAAAGCCCACCACGCTTGCGGTGGTTTCGGTGTCCGGGTTTTTAAAAAAGGGGTCGCTGTGTTGAACCAGCGCTTCCACCAGGTCACTGACATCTGCCGTGCCCAGATCTGACTCAAGCGCCAGAATATCTACCTGCTCACGCAGGAAAGTAACTGCGTCGGCCTGTTTATCTGCAAACAAAATCGGCGGCGCGTTGCGATCCAGCCACTCGATCCATTCCAGCAGCAGGGGTTTGACCAGTTTTTGGTGCAGCAGATTGCACCCCAGAGGCTGCGTAAGCGCAACGGATTGTGGAAAGCTGCGCCCGAACAATATGAGATCTCCGTGCCATTGGCGCAAGAGGCGCGCCACTTCTTTATCGCTCGGAGGCAAGAGATGCTGGCTCATGCTTTCCCAAAAGTCCAGACAGGTTTTAATCAGTTGAGATGAAGCCTGGTCAAGGTACACCTCAAAGTCATGACCTTCTACAAAATGCCACAACAAGATCATTTCAGCATAGGCGGCCGCTACATCGCCTGTGACGTAGGCATGGCTTAGCCGTTCGGCAGATCCGGACGGAACGTCCGCACGCTTGGAGTTTTCTTGGGACTGTGCTTGCCGGAAGCGTTGTATTTTTGCAGGGATTGCCGCCTGATACTTGCGTTCCGCCGAAGGAGCAACACGCTTAGCCAGGATTGCAAGCACAGGCACATGACGGGAAATTGCGGTCAGCCACTCAAGTACTGGATGCAAGGATATAGCGCTCCCCGCCTCCGGGACAGCCAACCCCTGCCATGCCGTCATATGCGCCTGCTGACCGCTTAAATAGGTAAGGGTTTCAGAGGAGCGCAGGGCAATGGCGTGGTGCGACACGATACCTATCGGAGAAACTGCATTTTAGTTGCACGCCGCGGCTACCAAGATTTGCCCGTGTTTTTAAAGCTGCCTACAAACGCAGCTACCGTTTGTCATAGACTTCTTTTCGATGACCGATACGAATCACAATGACCCGCGCTTTTTCAATCACATAGATAACCCGGTAGTCCCCCACCCGCAGCTTCCAACACCCCCTTAAACTATGCTTGAGTGGCGACCCAAAATGCTGGGGAGAAACCGTCAACTTACGTTCGATGGCCCGTTGGATCGTTTTTTTCTCTGTTGTCCCCAACTTGGGAATATCGTCACGAATCACACTGGGGTGGTACTCAATCTCAAACCCGTCGCTCACAGACCCCAGGCCTTTTTATGGGATACCAGTTTTTTAGGGTCTAAACTGGCCAGGCGTTTTTCTGCCTCATCGGCCCAATAATAGTCTTCGTCGGATTCCAAGGCATGGCGTATCAGATCCCTGGCCATGAGCGACATGGATACGCCGTCACGTTTGGATAATTTACGCACAGCCTCAAAGGTAGTGGTTTCCAACACCACATTAAGCCGCGGTTGTTTGGTGGGCATTTTGTCCTCCTTAGGGTTCATCAATTATGATGAACCCTAAGCATTGGTCGATGCAAGCTGAAACCTTGTTTTTTCGACTAGTCTGGAAAAACTAGGTAAAATCCAAAGTACATGAAATCCTTCCATATACTGACCTACGGCTGCCAGATGAACATGAACGACTCCGAGATGGTGGCGGGGATGATGGAGCGACTGGGGTATCGCGAAGCGGAAACCTGCCAAGCGGCGGATCTGGTTTTTTTGAACACCTGTTCGATTAGGGAAAATGCCGAGAACCGCGTGTTCGGAAAGCTGGGCGAACTCAAAGGCTTCAAACGCCAGAACCCCAATATGAAAATTGCCGTCATGGGTTGCATGCCGCAACTACACAAGGAAGCACTGCACCAAAAAGTCCCGCACATCAATTTGATCTTTGGCACTCAAAACATCCACCATCTGCCCCAGCTTGTGTCACGCTTGGAAGCCGGCGAGGATTTTGTGTACGAGATCGTCGACAATCGCCGCCAGTCTGGTCCGCGCCAGGCCACCGAAGTGCGTCCGGAGTGGCTTGATGAAGCGCCCTGGAAACGCAAAACCGAAGGCCAGGCCTGGGTGCGCGTCATGTACGGCTGCGACAAGTTTTGCAGCTTTTGCATTGTGCCCTACACACGCGGCAAGGAAATGAGCCGCAGCCGCGAGGAAGTGCTGGCCGAAGTTGAACAGCTCGACAAAAGCAGGTTCCGCGAAGTGGTGCTGCTCGGGCAAAACGTAAATGGCTATGGTCGCGGCCTCTACCCAGATTACTTCCTGGGTGAACTCATGCTTGATGTGGCCAGAATTCCGGGCGTGGAAAAAGTGGACTTTTTAACCAGTCACCCGCGCCACATGGATGATCGGCTGATCGACTGTATTGCACGCGAGCCTAAAATCACGCGCACGATCCACCTGGCTCTACAGTCCGGCGACGATGAGATCTTAAAAGCAATGAACCGCCGGCACAGCATGGTGGAGTTTTACGAAATCGTAGGCAAACTGCGGGAACGTATCCCCGGCGTGCGGCTGTCGACCGATTTGATTGTCGGCTTTCCGGGCGAAACCGAGGCGCAGTTTGAAAACACCCTTAAGGCCGTGCTGGACATTGGCTTTGTGCGCTGCAATACAGCATCCTTTTCGGCCCGACCCGGCACCCCGGCCGCCGACCTGTCTGGCCAGCTTTCAGAAGCTGAAAAAGCCCGCCGTTTACAGGTGCTGATGCAGGCGGCCAGCCGCTCCAAAACACAGGTCTTGGAATCGCAGTTTTCGGTGGCAGCATCGTAACGAGGCGTGCCCAGCCCCTACTTTTTATCTGGCTTTGCCAACAGCGCCTTTCGCGTTAAAATAAATGGGTCTTCATGAGCAACCACGCTGGCCCAGAGATGCGCATCTTTACCGGAAACAGCCATCGCGTGCTGGGCGAAAAAATTTGCAAGCAGCTTGGTGTCCAGCCCGGTAAGTTTATTTTCAACCGTTTCAGTTGCGGCGAAATTTACACGCGCATCGACGAATCCATCCGGGGTTACAATATTTTTGTCATTCAAACCTGTGGCACCTATTCCGTCAACGAGGATCTGATGGAACTGTTTATCCTTGTGGATGCCATGCGGCGCGCCTCGGCTGCCACCATCAATGTGATCATGCCTTATTATGGATATGCCCGGCAGGATAAAAAGTCTGCCCCACGCGAACCCATCAGTGCGCGGCTGGTGGCGGATCTATTACAGACCTGCGGCATCGACCGCATCATTACCGTCGACCTGCACGCCGACCAGATTCAGGGTTACTTTAACGTGCCTGTGGATCATATGACGGCCCTGCCTTTATTTGTTGAGTACTTTAAAGCTAAAAACCTTGAAAACGCCACCGTGGTGGCCCCCGACACCGGGCGCGCCAAATCTGCTAAAAAACTAGCCGATCGAATTGGCGCAGAACTGGCCATCATTCACAAGACACGCCCCGAGCATAACGATGTCGAAGTCATGAACATCATCGGCAATGTCGAAGATCGTGACTTGATCTTGTTCGACGACATCATCGACACGGGTCGCAGCGTGGTGCAGGGCGCCAAGGCGCTGCGCAAGGTCAACCCGCACGGTGAAATTTATCTGGCAGCAACGCATCCGGTCTTTAGCAAACCCGCGTATACCGTGCTTAAAGACCATCACATCAAGGAAATTGTGGTCACCGACACCATTCCCATCAGCGACACGCACAGTTTCGACAACCTGACCATTCTTTCAACAGCGCCCCTGCTGGCCGAATCCATTTTGCGCAATCACCATCACCAGTCGATCAGCGAGCTTTTTGAAGATGACTTCATCCCAGTCAAGCGCGATTCGCATGAAAAAAAAACGGCGGATGAACCCCGGGTAATCAAGCAGACCATCCATGTCTAAAATTGCCACGCAACTCGACTTAAAATCTTTTGTCCGCGACATTCCAGATTTTCCAAAACCCGGTATTGTATTTAAAGACATCACGCCGCTTTTAAAAAACCCGCAAGCTTTTTCGCAAGCCATTGCGCAAATGTCCGAACCCTGGCAGGGCCAGCCCATCGACCATGTCATTGGCATCGAGTCGCGGGGCTTTATGTTTGGGGCGCCCATGGCCGTACGGCTTGGCGCGGGGTTTATTCCCATTCGCAAGCCGCATAAACTCCCGGCCGAGGCCTTTGAAGTGGAATACGATCTGGAATACGGCAAGGACAAACTGGGCGTGCACAAAGACGCCGTCAGACCCGGCGAACGCGTATTGATCGTAGATGATGTGCTGGCCACGGGCGGAACCATGCAGGCCTGTGTCGAATTGGCACGCAAGCTGGGGGCTGATGTGGCCGGGATCGCGTTTTTAATTGAGTTATCGTTCCTTAATGGACGCCAAAAAATCCAGGGGCAAAAGATTCATAGGTTGATTGAGTATTAACCCCCGTATTTACGCCGTATAAATCGGCAGTGTCACTGTAAACGCCGTCCCCACCCCCGCCTGGCTGCGCACCGCAATATTACCTTGATGTTTCTCGACAATATGCTTGCTCACCGAAAGGCCCAGGCCCGTGCCCCCCTGTTGCTGGCGGGTGGTAAAAAACGGTTTAAAGATCTGTGCCACGTTTTCAGGGTCAATGCCCCGTCCGTTATCCTGGATTTCGATTTCGATATAGCGGCCGTTCTGTACCAGGCGGTCCACAAAAACCACCTGCGAATTTGGACGCCCCTCGCAGGCATACACCGCGTTGATAATCATGTTGGTAAACACCTGTACCAACTGCGGGCGAATGCCCTGCACGGGCGGATGCACAGCAACCACTTGGTTGATCAGCTTGACATTGTGTTTCATGGCCTGATGCCCAGCCAGGCCAATGCTTTCATCGATGAGATCCTTAAGCTGCAAGGGATACAGATGCGTGTCTTCTTTGCGTGCAAACGTTAAAAAGCGGTTGACCACCGCCACCAATTGCGCGGTGGCCTGATCGAGGCTGGTCACGGCCCGTTTAACCTTATCAAGCTGCACGTGGTCGTTGCCAAGCTCGCGGTGCAAGACCTGTACAAACGCACGGATAGACGTCAGTGGATTGGCAAGTTCGTGGCTGATGCCCGCCACCAACTCACCGATGGCCGCCAGGCGGGCGCTCTGCACCAATTGTTCTTCGACCTGGTG
>JAHFDA010000003.1 GCA_023249225.1 bacterium | reverse complement strand
AAAAGGATGGATGGGACGGGCCGGTCCTTTTAAGTTTGCCACAGACTCATCTGTATTCACCGCTACAATCAGCACATCGCCCAACGCTTTGGCTTGTTCTAAATAGTGAATGTGACCTGGATGCAAGATATCAAAACACCCGTTGGTCATCACCAATCGTTTTCCTGCCAAGCGACATTCGTGTAGCAAAGAAACCAACCGTTGTTCAGACACCAATTTGGTGTCAAACCCGGCTGTTTTCTGGCACAATTCTTGGGGCGTTAGGGTGGCGGTGCCTAACTTGCCCACCACAATACCCGCTGCTTTGTTGGCCCATTCAGCTGAAATTTGTAATGATTCGTGGGCACCCAAACAAACAGCCACCACGGCCACTACGGTGTCGCCTGCCCCCGTTACATCGTATACTTCTTTGGCCACAGCGGGAATGTGTAAAGCTTTTTCTTCTTTTTGGATGAGACTCATCCCAGACGCGCCACGTGTGATGAGTAAAGCTTCTAATTGAAATTTTTTGAGGCAAGCTTGTGCGGCTTGTTCAATATCTGCGTCTTGCGTACAAGATTGGCCTATGGCTTGTTGAAATTCCTTTAAATTTGGGGTGAGGAGAGTCGCCCCTTGGTAACAAGACCAATTGATTTGTTTTGGATCAACGATAATGGGTTTACGATGCATTTTAGCCATTTGAATAAATGCTTGGGGGTTTTTAAACACCCCTTTGGCATAATCGGATAAAACAACGACATCTGAGGTGGGTAAGACGGTTTTAAAGGCTGCCAGCAAGCGTTCGGTGCTATCGGTGAAGGATTGTTCAAAATCGAGGCGAATGAGCTGTTGAGAGCGGCCCAGTACCCGTAATTTGGTGATGGTAGGGCAATCGGGCACAGCCATGAGGTGGAAGTCTATTTGATGAGCGGCGAGCAGGCATTTAAGCTCTTCTGCGTTATCATCTTCTCCAATACAACTTATAAAGCTAACTTGTGCTCCCAACGCACGGATGTTCGCAGCCACGTTCCCTGCCCCCCCCAACCGTTCTTCCTGATGGGTGATATGGACCACAGGCACAGGGGCTTCTGGGGAAATGCGATCGGTATCGCCATGCCAATAGCGGTCGAGCATCACATCACCGACAACGCATACACGCGTTTCTGAAAAAGGGGGTATCTTCATAATATTGAGGGGATCCTAATAGCGAGGTCAGTATACACCGCTTTTTGGAGGGTATGCATTAAAATCTGAACAAATTCCGGGTGTTGGGGAAAGGTATCTTGCCAATTATCGAGGAGGCGTTCACATTCTCGTTTCAAATAAAAGTTAGAAAGAAAACTAACACCATAAGATCGCATGGCATCCAAATCAATCACATGCCAACGCCCTTGACACCAAATGAGATTATACGGATTTAAATCGCGGTGACGTACTTTAAAACGATGCAACTGCAGCACCAATTGAGCCAATTGTTCGGCGTAATACGGCCAAGATTGGGGCTCTTCTGAAAGCAGCTGGAAAGCGTTTTTTCCCTCCACAAAAGAAGTCACTGTATAAGAAGGTCCCCACCAAGTTTCTATCATGGCTAAAGGATTGAAGGTGGGGATATTTAAAGCTCGCAATCGTTTGGCATTTTGCCAATTGTATCGTGTCCGATTCGAGGTTAAGCGCCGCCGCACTTGATGCCATAACGGGGTTGGGTTGATACGTTTGACCACCACAGGGCAATTGTTGATAGAAGTCACCCAAACGGTAGAAGTGGCATCATTTTTTAGCACACTTTTTGCTTGAACAAAACTGGCAGAAATATTTTCACAAAAATAACGAAAGGAAGGGGTGTCCACCTGGGGTTGAATAATAATACGCTTGCGATGTTTATAGATACGTTTCATGGAAAAAGACCCTGTGTGGCCAAAATTCGGCCACTCTGTTGAGTTTCTTGCAATCGTTGCCAATTGTCGTCCGTCAAATCTCGATTTTTTTCAGGGTGCCATAGATGAAAAACAGGTAAGGCGAATCGACCGCTTTTATGATGAACCCCTGCATTTTGAAGACGAATAACGAGATCAGAGTCTTCGAATCCCCACCCTTGAAATTGTTCATCAAAGCCATTAATTGTTTTAAAATCTTGGGTCCAAAGGCCCAGGTTACATGTTTTAGCCCCCTGCCAACGATTGGGTTGTGTATATCGTAAAGGGCCTAGGGGTAAAGAGAGTACGGGCGCTAACCGATTGATGTGGCCTTGAACTCGTTGTCGCATCCAGTACCAAAATGACCCTTGGGGGTTTGGGCTAAAGGCTTTCTGGCATAACACGCGATTCCCTGCCAAAAACCAGCCGGGTTTAGCCAAAGATAAGTGCCTTTGAATAAAAGACGGGCGAACCACACAATCACCATCCAAAAAAATGAGATAAGGGCTTTCTGCCAATAAGACGGCGCGATTACGGATGGCGGCGGCTCGAAAGCCTTGATCTTCTTGCCAACAGTGTTTTAAAGGCACAGGAAACCGAGTTTGCCACGCTTGTATAGCTTGGCGGGTATCGTCGCGAGAGCCATCATCGGCTACAATCACTTCAAAAGACCGTTCAGTTTGTACAGCCAGGCTGGCCAGAACCTGATCGAGCGCGGCGACCCAATTGTAGGTGGTCACAATTAATGAAGCGTGGGGGACCATACGACCTCTGGTTTTTTAAATTTTTTCGTCATAGAGGGGACGGACGCAAACAACAAGGCAGTCATCCAACTGAAAAAGTGTCGCTCTGAAAAGTCTACCAGTACGTTGTTCCCTGCACAACCAATGATAAATGACCATACAAACCCTTGTGCAATGGCTTGGTAAGGAGGTAAGAGTTGTGCGGTGCATTGAATTAAGCGATGCCATAAAAACAATAGGGCAATAAGGCCTAAGAGCCCCAGTTCAATCCCAATATATAGGTAAGAATTATGAGGGTTTCGGGTGGTTTTATAACCCACTTCGGTGGCTTTTGCTTGATACACGGTTTTGAAGCTACCCACTCCTTGGCCTATCCAGGGGTGATCGAGCAAAGCAGATACGCTGATTTTGGCAAATTCCAGTCGTAACCCCAAAGAGGTTTCATTATCCGCCCCGTGGGCATGTAATTCTTGGGAAACCCGTAAAAATCGGGTGGCAAACGTGTCTGAAAAATGAGCGGCCAATCCCACCACCAATATAATTGTGGGTAGAGCCATCAAAAATCCTCGCCAACGGCCTTGTTGCCAAGAAAATATAAGCCCAAGCACGATTGCCAAGACATAGCCCGTTCTACCTGCACTCATAAAAAACAGATAAAAAATCATGGTGGCCACAATACTGAAGGTCAACCACCGATATTTGGGCTGTAATACCGCGTAGTGAGCTAAACAAAAGGCGGCAAACGCCATAAAATAGCTGGTAATAATGTGATTTTTAAACACCGCCGCTGCTGAAAACTTCAAACCAATTGCCAGTATTCCAAACCATTTCAGAAACCCTAAAATAAGCGTCAAAATCATGGCCAAGACGAAGGCCATTAGAGCCCGTTGAAGCGTTTTCTTAGAATGACTGAATAGCAAAAAAAGGGGTAGCAGCCACCATTTTAACGCTTCTCGCAATCCAGTCCACAAAGCGTTTGGAGGAGCAATGCTGTAAATGGCAGACACCGCCATGAGCATAAATAAGACTAGAAATCCGCGTACCAAAGTATGCGACAAGGCTTCTTTGAGGTGTTTTTTCCATTGACCTGCCACCAACCAACAACCCATCAAGGCAAAAACCAACGCGTTAACAGCGGCCGTTGAAAGTGGGGTGGCAAAAGCCAGAGCCACCATCAACCATTCTCCAGCAACAATCACGGGAGCAGCGTGTATCATGG
>JAHFDA010000037.1 GCA_023249225.1 bacterium | reverse complement strand
AGAAGCAATCATTTGAAAAACTTGACGCGTCTATCGCGGCAGCTACCCGTAAACTGTCGGCCCTCGAGGACCTTCGCCTTGGGCTCGAAACAACCCTGCGCTTTGGACTCAATGCGCCAGGGCATTTTTTTTTGTTGTTTCCCAACAAGCCCTCTACCTGCTTCTCAAGCGAAGGAACCCGTATCCTGGAGTGGTTCGAAAGCAAGCTGCAGGCTAGCTGTCTCGAGACGCGCGCCAAGTGGATTGCCCCGCCACCCGAGACCGCCACGTTTATGTTGTCGGCTGTCTATGGCATGGTCACCTTTGGCACCCGTTTTAGACCCGATCTGGCAGAAACGTTTTTAAAGTATCGCAAAAACGTCACGCAAAACTTGGTGGAATCGTTTAAAGCGTAATCGAGGATTTTGAAAAAGCAGGATCGCTGCTTAGGCCAGCATTTGTTGATAGAAAGACTGTATGGCTGCGTTTTGTTTTTCCAGGATATCCCAGGACGTTTTGCCCGTCAGCACCATCTGACGTTGAATGGGATCCATGTCGCAGCGCACCGATATTTCAATGTCTACAATATTCAGGATCAGCTCATTAAGATCAATGCGCGCTTCAAGCTGGCCTGGGTCTTTTTGATCAAAAAACGCAAACTCGTCAATAATCTCAATAGGGGCCGTCACACAAGGAATACCGTTAGAGGCGCAGTTTCCAGCAAAAATATCTTCAAAACTTTCAGCCACAATGGCGCGGATACCCCAAGCTTTCAAAGCCCATGCCGCATGTTCACGCGAGCTTCCGCAGCCAAAAGACTTACGTGAAAATAAAATGGAACAACCTTGGTAAGCCTTAATTCCAAACGGAAAAATAAATTGCCCTTCGTTATTTTTCTGGTCACGCACATCTGGAAAAAGCTGATCGGCAGCCACTTCTTCTTTGCTCTTGGCCGACAGAAAACGCTTGGGAATAATCAGGTCGGTATCTACGCGTGATTTAGCCACATAGATAATACGTCCCGAAAAAAGACCACGCACATTTGATTCGGCTCCTGGGTTCCGTAAAGCGGTCACCTCATCGTTGACATATTTTTTTTCGTACACCTAAAGCACCTTTCTGGGATCAGCCACATGCCCGCTAAGGGCCGAAGCCACTGCAGTAAGCGGACTGGCAAGAATGGTTCGGCTGCCCACACCCTGACGGCCCTGAAAATTGCGGTTGCTGGTTGAGACACAATATTTCTGTGAAGGCACCAGGTCGGGATTCATGCCCAAGCACATGCTGCATCCGGCATCACGCCATTCGGCTCCCGCTGCCTTAAAAATTTGGTCAAGCCCCTCTTGTTCGGCCTGGCGCTGCACGGATACCGAACCAGGCACCACCAACATATGTACATGCCGATGCACTTGTTTACCACGGATGGCCTGAGCTGCAGAACGCAGATCTCCCATGCGGCTGTTGGTACAGGAACCGATGAAAACATAGTCAACTTCAATGTCTTGCACCGGTTTTCCAGCCCCAAGGCCCATGTAATTAAGGGCACCCTGCATCACGTCGCGCTCATCGGCATCGTTTTGAGCATTGGGATCGGGCACAACGCCCGAAATTCCTACCCCCAGACCCGGATTGTCTCCCCAAGTCACCCAGGGTTCAATGCGCGACACATCCAGTTCCAGCACCTTGTCATAGACCACGTCAGGGTCACTGCGCAATTGGTTCCAAAATGTTTTGGCTTGTTCAAAGGCTGCACCCGCAGGCACAAACGGACGGCCTTCCATGAACGCGTAGGTCAAGTCGTCCGGATTCATGAGGCCCGCACGTGCGCCCGCTTCGATGCTCATGTTGCAAATGGTCATGCGGCCTTCCATGGATATGTGTTTTAAGGCTTCGCCGCCATATTCAAAAAAATGACCGGTACCGGCACTGACACTGTACTTAGAAATAAACGCCAGAATCATGTCTTTGGCGGTGACGCCTTCCCCAGGCTGGCCCTGAAAATCTACTTTGCAAATCTTGGGCGGAGCCAAAGGCAGGGCCTGATAAGCCAGCACCTGCGCCACCTGCGTGCTGCCAATGCCAAAAGCCAGTGCGCCAAAGGCACCGTGGGTGGAGGTGTGTGAGTCTCCGCAAACCATGGTAAGTCCCGGCTGGGTCAGGCCTAGCTCGGGTCCGATGACATGTACAATTCCTTGGCGGGCGTCACCCATGGGATACATGGGAATCCCATACCGTTGTCCAGATTCACGAAAAGCCAAGGTTAACGCATGCGCCTTGCCATAATGACCCTTCATCATGTCAGAAGACTCACCCAACGCTTTGATGCGCTCGAGACTACGATCTTCGTGTTTGGTGGGCACAATGTGATCTTCGGTGCCCGTCTGTAAAAGCGGAAAACGCACCGGCAATTTACGCTGCGCCAGCATGCTAAAGGCAGGCGGCGACGTGACCTCATGCAAAAGCTGCATGCCAATACCCAGAATGTCGACGCCATCTACCGACCCGATTTTCCACAGCTCCCAAATTTTTTGCACAATGCTGCGCTTGCCTGCATGATGTTTGCCTTTTTCATGGCGCTCAAGACGTTCGGCATAACGCGATAGTATGGCTTTTTGATCCGTCATGACTGGCTTGATTTTACGGGAATATCGAAATTAAGTATATGTGCCCAACTATTCTTTGGGCTCCTGCCAAGTATTGGGCACATACCGAGCCCAATGTTCATAGCTACGTTTTAAATACTTGGTTTGGATGATTTTAGCCACCATTTCAGCGATGATAATGGTTCCTTTTGACGTAAAGTGCACGTCGTCTTCGTACAAATGCGTTTCATCTTTGACCTGCTTAATAAAATTGACATAGGTCACCTGCGGATACCGGTCGCAAAGACCCTGCACGTATGATTCCATGGCCGGAAGGTAATCATCGCAACGCTGATCCCAATAGCCCCCTGGTTCGGCAATGTTATGGCGACGGTACAGCCATTCAGTCTTAAGCAATGGGCGAAACTGGCGCAGATAAGTGTAGCTGCCCTGAAAAATATGCAACACCGGAACATCCTGTGCAGCCGTCATGTTAAAAATATCTTCAAGTTGTATACCCAAACCGTCTAAGAATTGTTGGCGTTTTTCGGGGGTGGGTAGAACATTGCGCACAAAATCATATTTTTCTAGCGTATACATGCGATGATAATTTTTAACGTAGACATGCGACAGTGCCGACAAGGCCACCGAGTGTTCTTTAAGGTGATGCCAAAATCTGCCTAACGCGCTTAAATGCTGGTTGGTGCGGCGTAAATTTAAAAGATATTCTTCATGCACCATTAAAAAATGATGCATGTCGTTATAGCCACTGTAGTTGACGATCAAATCCCAGTCATAATTGCGCAAGTTGAATACTTGCAACCGTTCATTGGCCGAAATCCCGGCCCAGATGCCACCATTTACAACCATGATGTCGAGATCAGGATTTTCACGCCGCAAGATAAATTCCATCACATAGGGCCAACTGTGCAAGGTTTTTTCACCGCCCGCCACCGCAGACCCACCCAACATTAAAATGCGAAACTGTTTTTTTTGGCCATGTGCGCGCCGTAACGTAAATTTGCTGTAATCAGAGTTTTTAAAACCCAGCTCATGAAAAAGGTAACTGGGTTTTTCACGCGCATAAAAATAACCCACCTCGCCCGCAAGCTGGTAATGACGCATCCGGTAAGTTTCGGGATTGCGTCCAGCCAACCACCACAACCAGCCGCGTGCTCCCAGTTCACACAAAGAAAAAAATAAGGCTGGCACAAACACAGCCAAAAGCACATTGAACAGCACGCGCTGATGCTGCAAAGGCGCAAGCGACTGGCTTGTCTTGGAAGGCCTTGATTTTGAGCTAGAAGAACGCGCCATGAGCGGTTGATTTCAGCCTAACATGCCTGCTAGGACTCGTCCCCCGTCTTGGCTCCTTGGCGCATCAGTGTGCCGACAAACTGCTTGAGTGGACCCCGTAGTCCATGGCTTGGGTCATCATCCCAAAGCCGCCACGCCTGCAGTTCCAGATCAGGACCAGAACCCAGCTTTTGCTCATGCAATACCGAAAGCGGAAGATCCAGTCGATTGATGCCGGACGCAAACAGAAAAAACAGGTAAAACCATGACAGCGAGCTTAGCGATGACATTTGTTCAAGTGTCCATGCATCCCGCAGGTTAAGGTGGATATGCATGGAGATGCCGTCATCAAAACAATGCGCAATAAGTTGCGGCGCATCCTGGTCAGCTGCCGATCGTTGCCCCACAGTGATATGTCCGTTCCCCGCAAGCATATGGCTGGTAAAAGCTTTTAAAAAATCAGCCCGGGGCAAGTCACCGCCCCCCGGTTGGGCCAGTTTTTGCGCCACCCGGTCAAAAACCGAAGCCACCCCGGCATGGATTGCGACACGCTGGCGTTCAGTTGTGCTTGATTTTAAATCACCTTCAAACTCAAACATAACCCGGGGAGCATGCGCATAAAGACAGGGTATGGGCTGATGCATTTTTTTAAGGCTCAGCTTGGCACGTACAATTTGCAAAATGACAGTCACCATTAAGAGGTCTTTTTTTAAGGCATCCTGAACCGCCGTCGGCCCAAACCGGGCCAGGAGCGGTTCATACAAGGCATAGGTCATCAAAAAAAGCGTCAGCGCATCGGTGTAGGCCGCATGTGGCTGCGGCGTGATTAAAACCGGATAAATATGTTGTTCTGAAAATTCACGCTCAAGACGGCGGGCCACCACAGCTTCTACAGGAAGCAAGCGTCGCGAATCATCGATGCCTAGGTACGGAAAAAGCACCACTCGCACGCCCGGCTGCAACAAGGCTCTGTAAAAATGCTGTTGAATGCGCAAAAACCAGTCGTTTATTTGCGAATCTTCGGAACGCGCAAAACCAAGCAATGCAAATAACACCTGCTGAATTTCTATCTGCCCGCGTTCAAGAATTTCTGCGCCGTTTTCACCTTGAAAACGTGAATCAAGCACCACATTGCGTGCCAACCGCAAATCTGGCATGTACATGTCAGCCAATGCCAGGTGTTTAAATTGCATTTGCACGGCATTCATCACTCTGCCTTATCGCATCTAAGACAGAATTTCTGTAATGTTATTTATCTATACTATTTCCTGTGCCATTAACACCTACGGCCAAACAGAATAAATTAGATAGCCATTTCTCCAGTTTCGGCTGTGCGAATGCGCATCACCGATTCAAGTTTGAACACAAAAATCTTGCCATCCCCGATATTTCCGGTGGTGGCGTTGGCACGAATCGTTTCCAAGGCCTTTTCTAGATCGACCGACTTAACCGCCACCTTAATCAGTACCTTAGGCACAAATTTCACTTTGTATTCGCTGCCACGGTACATTTCAGTGACACCCTTTTGGCGTCCATAACCATTGACTTCTACGGCCGTTAAACCAATGATGCCAATTTTGTTTAAAGCATCGGCCACATCGTTAAGTTTTTGAGGTTTAATCACTGCTTCAATTTGATACATATATATATCCTCCTTAGTTTACCTTTTGATTCTGCCTGGGATTTAGTTGGAAACCGGCGTTTCGGCCAGCTTGTCGAGCTTGACGCCCACATAGCCCTGCACGCCCATTTCTGGAATGTCCAAGCCATCCACCTCAACGTCCGCTGCAACGCGCTGTCCGACCAGAACATCGATCAATTTGAAGACAACGTATGAAATCAATCCCACATATACGATGTTGGCAAGAACCCCAACCACTTCAGCTGTAAACTGCGAAGGGTCTCCGTAGAACAAACCTTTAACCGTACCTGCCACACCGTTCCATCCATCCCCATAGGTACCATCGGCAAAAAGACCCAGCGCCAAGACTCCCCAAGCGCCGTTTACGCCGTGAACCGCCACTGCGCCTACGGGATCATCAATTTTAAGTTTTTGATCGATAAAGAAAGCCGCTTCGATCACCAAGATGCCGGCAATAATGCCAATGATGCAAGCGCTAACAGAGTTTACAAAGGCGCAGGGAGCGGTAATCGCCACGAGACCTGCCAGAAAACCATTGCAAATCATGCCTGGATCTGGCTTTTTAGTGCGCACCCACCACATCCACAACATGGACGCAAAAGCGCCCGTAGCAGAAGCCAACATGGTATTGACCGCCACAACAGCAATGCGCAGGTCGGTACCGGCCAAGGTTGAACCAGGGTTAAAACCAAACCAACCAAAGGCCAGAATAAAACAACCTACCACAGCCATTGGAATATTGTGGCCGGGAATGGCGTTGGCGCTGCCATCCTTGTTGTACTTGCCAATACGCGGACCGAGCAACCAGGCACCTACAAAACCTATTACCCCGCCGGTCATATGCACCACGGACGATCCGGCAAAATCGACGTGACCATGTCCAAGACCAAAATTCTGACCCAGCATGGCCAGCCAGCCACCGCCCCACACCCAGTTGCCGTAGATGGGATAAATGATGGTGCCAACACACAGGGCGTAGAGTACAAAAGCCGAAAACTTCCAACGCTCGGCCATGGCACCCGTGGGAATAGTGGCCGTCGTGTCCATGAACACCATCTGAAACAGGAACAGCGCGAATACGCTCACATCATAGGAGGTTCCGGACAGGAAAAAACCCTTTAAGCCAAAAAGTCCGAAGGTGTGACCCATTAAGCTAATGGTGAACTCGTGGTTCAATACGGCATTTTCGGCATTTACGACATTTCCACCCAAGGTGAGAAGGGGGCCAAAGCCACCAAACATAAGCGCGAATCCGCATACATAAAACCCCAGCATGCCCAAGGGATAAACCATGAAATTCATCATCATCGTATGAGCCACATTTTTGGCGCGGGTAAAACCCGTTTCCACCATGGCAAAACCGGCTTGCATGAACATAACCAAAAAACCAGTGATCAGGGTCCACATCATATTGATGGCCACCTTGTTATGTCCGGCAGTCGCTGCCACTTCTTCTAATGTAGGAGCACCGGCCGTTGCTGCGGTAATATCCGCTGCCGAACCAGTAGCACCACCATTGGGATCAGGTCCGCCAGCCAAGGCCAAGGCAGGCATCCAGGCTCCCACCAAACTTAGGCAAGCAATAAAAATCAACAAAAAACGTCTAACCATGATCATCTCCCCCTATTTTTTTATTTTTCTCTTAGCAAACCAAAAAATTATTTTTCAATCCGGACAACAAAAATGTTTCAAGAAACAAAATTGTCAACAAAAAAATGCCTTAGGTCAAGTGAATATTTCAATGATGTGGAATTTACATTCAATTACTTAACTCATTGTGTTTATGCAACTCTTGTGCCTGTTTTTTGTGCACCTTGCAGGTTAATATGTCTCTACGCATGTCCGCTATTAACATCGCAGTACTATCAGGCGACGGCATTGGCCCCGAGATCATGGCCGAGACTCTGAAGGTGCTTGCTGCGGTGTCCCAAAAGTTCCGGCTGACTTTCGATTTCTGTCCGGCGCTTTTTGGCGGTGCCGCCTACGATCAACATGGCCATCCTTTTCCGCCCGAAACTCAAAAGGTCTGCGATGCAGCCGATGCCATTCTCAAGGGTCCCATCGGCGGCCCCAAATACGACAGCATCCCCGACGTCAACCTGCGTCCCGAGCGTGGGGCTTTGCTTCCGCTGCGCAAACGTTACGACACCTTTGCCAACTATCGGCCCGTGCGTCTGCCCCTTGCGCTGCAAGACGCCTCACCGCTTAAAAAAGAACGCCTCGGCCAGGGCGTCGACATCCTGATGATCCGCGAACTCGTGGGAGGGATTTACTTTGGAAAGAAGGAGCGGGGGACAAAGGTTTTAGAGTCTAAGAAAGAAATTCATTTTGCATTGGATGTGATGGAATACACCGAAGACCAGGTGGAACGCATTGCCCGTTTGGCTTTTGCCGAAGCGCAGAAACGCAAGGTCAAATTGCACAACATCCACAAATCCAACGTGTTGCAGACGTCCGTTTTTTGGAACGAAGTGGTCGACCGCATCCACAAACAGGAATTTCCAAGTGTATCCATCGAGCACATGCTCGTGGACAACGCGGCGTATCAGTTGGTCGTCAATCCCAGTCAGTTCCGTGTGATGCTACTTGAAAACATGATGGGCGACATTCTCACCGACCAGGCCGGAGGAGTACTCGGTTCGCTGGGCTTAATGCCTTCTGCCTGTATTGGACCCCAAAAGGCGTATTACGAACCCGCGCATGGTTCTGCGCCTTCGATTGCCGGACAGAACATTGCCAACCCCTATTCGATGATCGGCAGCGCGGCGCTGATGCTGGAAAAATCGTTTGGACAACCTGCCGCAGCGGAAGCCATCTGGAACGCTCTGTTTGCAGTCTTTGGAGCGGGTTATCGCACCAAAGAACTAGCAAGCTCTGTGACTCCGGGAGCCAAGATCGTTTCGACTTCTAGGTTCGGGGATTTGGTGGTAGAAAATTTGTAACCAAGGTTAATCTCGGAAATCGAAACAACCCACTTACGTGCCGGATATGATGATGTAAGTAACCTGCCGTGCAGCCCAGAAAAACAGCGCAAAAGAAACTCCCAACCCGAAGTTAAACCAGTTGCCTGAATGGGATCTGGGTTGACGTTCCCGAGAGAATACCAGAATCGAAGCAATCCCCATGAGGGTTGATACCAATGGCAGGTTAACGAAAAGGCCAATCCCATAAGTGATTTTTTGAGGATGTAGAAATACTGTACTGACCGCCCCCAGGGTCACGCCGTACAACACGTAACCCAGCCAGGTAAAAAACGGACGGCGTTGGCGATAGTCTTTAAGGGGTTCAATCAGCGTAGTCAGCAAAAATCCCACGGTTTCTATTAGCACCAAGATATCAAAGAGGGTTTGCAGCAGTCTTAACATTGATCTGGAGCATTCCCTTTGTGTCATGATCTTAAAACATCTACAGACCCCATGTCGTAAAATAAGGATACATGGATCTAAAGCTTCCTATCACGTTCTACCAGTTATGGATCGTTGCGCCCGTGGCGGCGGTTCTCACGTTCGGCGGAACATGGATGACCGGAAAAATGTGGGGCAAAGTCGCCTTTTTACCATTGATCGCGTTGTGCGTGGCTGGAGCCCTTATCGGAGTACTGGCCCAATTAAAGTGGCTCAAGATTTTATTGCGTTGTCCGTACTGCAAACTCTACGGCCGCCTGACCTTTGGGTACCAGAATGGATTTTCTGAACCCCGTCCGTTGTTTGAATGCCCCGCCTGCAAAAAAATTGTGAACCGATCCTATTTTTGGATAAACCTTGACAAGGACTTAGATTGAAATAACCGGCATTTTTGGCCTTGATATCCATTGAGCCGGAATAACTGTTATCTTGCGCGGATTACTCGGAACATGTGCAGCAACAGTACCGACATATAGCCTGAAAGCGCCAGGCAAGATATCCATGTGCCCAACCAAAAGTACGGCGGATGATAGCTTAAAACAATGCGGTGCTGGCCCTTGTTGATCGGAAACCCCATAAACCCAACATTCATCAGCACTGGCCTGACCGCCACGCCGTCTACCTGTGCCCGCCACCCGCGGTCAAAAGGAATCGAGAAAAATAGCATCTTGGTTTGATCGGCGTCGATATGTCCGCGAATCAAATTATGCCCATGCGTCTCGATCACAAGCGCGGTTTTTTTTAACTTTTGAATGTCGGCATCGTAATCGGCATAGGTGTATAGCTCAGGCATATTGGATGGCTTGAACTCTGCAATACCCGACGCAAGCGTATTGGAATCCTCGGCCACAAAAGCCTT
Organism: bacterium; assembly: GCA_023249225.1. Taxonomy (GTDB): domain Bacteria; phylum Margulisbacteria; class Marinamargulisbacteria; order JAHFDA01; family JAHFDA01; genus JAHFDA01. The sequence goes on along the minus strand of JAHFDA010000037.1, from coordinate 20,099 downwards.
GTAGAGCATAAAACCCTTTTGATAGGGCGACAGTTTTTTAAAATCTGACGCACGGATGGCGGCATCGTAGGTAAAACCCAGGGGGAGCGCATAGGGATTAATCAGCACGCGAACATCACCCACAGTGGACAGGGGCGTAAAACCAAACTGCAGCAAGGGCGAACTTGCGGACTTGGTCAGGGCATATTTAACGCTGGCAAAACTTTGCAACATGGGCGCTCCGTTCAGGCCGGGGGCCCAGCGGGTTTCATACTCACGGTCGGCCTGGATAATCCCAAGCGCCTGAAGAAATTGAATGTAGTATCTTTGGTTGAACGAACAGTAAGAAGGGGTTCCTTTAAAGTTTTGTATCATGGCATCGTTCATACTCGGATGCATCGCCAGGCCCGAAGCATATTCCTTAAGCACCCGGTAAAAACTTTTATCACTTAGGCCCATAAGCGCCAGGGCATCGGTCGTGTAATCGTTATAACCTGTTTTCTGACGGTTTTCAGCTCCGCTAACCACTTGTCTTCCACCCAAAGTGTGCCGCGACATATAGACAAGTTCAAATACTAAAACCAAAAGCAAGCAAACTTGAACAGGCATTTTTATTTTTTCGTAACGCAGCAAATAGAGTAATACCGTATAAGTCACAAGCCCTACTGCGATCCCCAAACGCAAAGGTTTAATGAGCTTACCCAACACATACGGATATGGAAAATAAAGCGCCAGCAAGCATAAACTCACCGCGCAAACCAAAACTCTCCAGCTTATTTGATTCTGATCGAGAGCTCTCGCCCCCAGGAAAATCAGCGCTGTAGTCACCAGCAACGAAAACACGCGGTAATAGTCTCCGCTAAACAACCACAAGGCATATCGGAAAAACGGAAACACAATTGGAATGGCAAACAATCCACACCATGCCGCGTATAATATTTTCTTTTTGCGTCCGCTGGCTAAAAACACCTGCGGCACTAAAAGCAAGTTGATCAGCCCACCATAGATCATGGGCGCCTCAAGGTAGTTGATCCAGCCCTTAAAACCATTGCCCGTGCCTAAAAGATCATTCGAAAAAAGGCGCAACAGGGCCGTTATATTGTGTGCCGCGCCCTCAAAACCAAATAAGGGGTACGCAAACAACCTTGAAAATATCCGGCGCCGCCAGCCACACGCGGACTTTCGAGCACCATCAGCACATTGCTAAGCAGAAAAAAAGAGCTCATGGCCACGCCTAAAAATCCGCATGCAGCTGTTTTAAACCCCAGTATCGCAAAATCTTTAAGTTCCCAGACTCTTGATTCTAAGAAGCGGAACGTCATATAAACACCCAGGAATAGTCCAAAAAGATACAAGTCCAGTGGTTGAATCAGCGTGACAAACGCAAAAGCGGGTGGCAGTAAAAACCACTGGCGCTGCTGAAAAAAAATTTCAAATGCATATAGCATGAAGGCCAGACATAGCGCTTCAGTGCTGCAAGTATTCCAGGTGCTTCCCGAAATATTAAAGCTGCAACAGGCATACATCAGGCCACCTGCCACAGCGGCAAAAGCAGAGGTCGTCGCTTTTCTAAGGAACAAGAAAAACAAAACACCCGACAAGACAATCTTAAATATTTCTGTAAACGCCAAACCCCAGGCGATATATTTTTTTTCAAGCAAGACCAGGATCAAGTTGAATGGATCCGGGATATTAAACCCGGTGATGTTTTGCCCCATGCCCTGGTTAAATGACCAGCGTGGAAATCCTTCGTTCCGAAAATAATCCGCAATATGGGCATACTGCGGGTAATTAAAGTTGATGGAGTCACTGCCCATGTCCTTAAACAGATATATCTTGTTCAGCAGTATAAAATCCTTAAACACCGTACCGATGACAGTTAAAAGCAAAAGTATAAACAACCCGGCACTCTGTTTTTCAAAAACCTGTTTAATAATCTCGGATATTTTGGAAAGCAAAGATGGTGAATGCTGGCCTTCCGGTTGCCGCCTTGCATTGCTATCTAACCGTCTGCGCTTAGCCATTGATGTTTAACTCTAGCCGCTAACCCTTGAACAGCACAGATTATAATACCACCGTGCCACTGCTGCTTTCGGAACAACTTCATGCACTGTATCCACAAACTCCCAAATACGACCTTTCCTTTGCCCTTGAACGCGGGCGGGTGCGGGTGGGTGGGCAGACGGTGTGGGCGGATGGGCCGCTTCGTTCCGGAGAAAAAGTCACGCTCGACCCGTGGAAGTTTCCAACGGCAGACGATGTGGGCGGAATGATCGTGTTCGAAGACGAACACTTTTTGATCCTCAACAAACCCTTTGGCGTTCCCTCGCAACCCACGGCGGACCGCAAACGCCTGAACATGGTCGATCTGCTGCGCGACTATATATGGAAGCGCGATCATGCCGTTTTTGAGCCGGGCGTGGTGCACCGCCTCGACAAGGATACTTCGGGGGTCATTCTGTACCTTAAAAACAAACAACTTCACGCCAAGTTCGACCGCTTGTTCCAATCACACCGCATTCAAAAAACATATGTAGCCCAAGTGGCCGGAGTTCCATCGCCGCCCGAAAGCACTTGGCTACATGAATTGTCAGAATTTCCAGACGAATCAAAAAAAGTATTGTGCCGTCCCCTTGCTCCGAATGCTGAATCAGAGAATCGAAAAGCCAGAATATCGGAGCAAGATAGTATTGCGTTTCGGCTGGCAAAAACTCACTTTCGTGTCATTGAAACCGTTGCGGGTGTAACGCTGCTGGAACTTAAACCGGTCACGGGCCGCATGCACCAGCTCCGTGCCCAATGCGCTTTTGAGGGTTATCCCATGCTCGGCGATGCCTTGTACGCCCCACCCGAACACCGTCGTCACGCCGTCATGTACCTGCATGCACAACAATTGGAGTTTCGGCATCCGGTAACGCAGAAGGTTGTGAAAATACAAGTGGGTGCGGAGTGGAATAATCCGGGTTAAGCTTTACTGGCAATATGAAGTGTATTCTGACGCACGCTGATCTCATAATCCCCTATTTGATGAAAGCCTTCTTTATTGAGAGAGAGTGTCGCCAGAGGTTTAAACTTTCTTCCATGCCAGGGACATATCATCATTCCTCCGGTTTGTTTTTGATCTAAACATGCACCCTCATGCGGACAGAGTCTTGGAAAAAAAAGCAAATCCTGACCCTGTCGTTGTATAGACATTCCATGCATATCAGAACGACCTATCAGAACCAAAGAACCTTCATGAGATAATTCCTGGTCTATGAAAACAGTTTTTTCAACAGGCTCTTTTTTGCAGTCTTCTGGCGGAATGACATTGGGCTCATAAATATGGCATGTTTCGGCAAAACCATAAGGTTTGTCGTCTCCCTTAAAACGATATCCCCAGGCTCTCAACAAGCCACGCCTTTCTCTCATGGGAATATCCTCTGTCATCAGATGCTTATGATTCTTTGTAATAGCATGTTTAATGAAAGAAAAAAAAAGTGGAAGAAAAAAGGCGACAACCCCTTTTGCGCCGATACAATATTTTGTATTTACCTTTGTGCGGTTTTTATGGATTGATTCATACGAGGTCTCAACAATCATGACAAAAAACAAAAGACTCGTATAATAAGTTTGACGATCTTTTCCTGATTGATAATTGAAGAATACCAATGGAACTTTAAACCCAAAGACTTTTTGAAACAGGATAACAGACATGTAATCGTTGTGAATAAAAGAGGAATCCACATCAAGCAATTGATGCACATATTTTAAATGAGGAATATCTTTATAGTTCCAATCTGCATCAGATATGGCATAGTCTCCTTCGTGGCTTAGCACGAAATCCATGAATCGCACCTGCTCTGCTTTGAATAAAATCTCAACCAGCTCTTTTTGGGTCTTTATTTGCATGTTGTCTCCTAATATTTAAACAAGCTCGGCCACTGTCATAATATTACCCAGCTTGATTGGAAAAGATAACCCATTCCATTCTGGAAGCCAAATCTTTCCTAATCCTAAAGCATAGACTAAGTGCTGCGCCAGGTATGTCATCGGAAAATAATTATAAGATTTATGGGTTCGGATCACTTTATATCCACAATGCTCAAGCAGCTGCCGGGTAGATTTTACATTAAAAAGCTGTGGATGCTGAAGACAATAAGGGGGCCAGGCAGGTCCTAAAAGTTTTGCAAGAAAAGAACGCTCGTCATGCGTCACAATTAAAATCGAACTGCCTGGTTTAAGTTTTTGCCTAAGCTCTATTAAACTATTTTTTGGATCGATCATGTGGTCTAAAACATGGATCATGGCTGCTGCGTCCACAGATGCATTGGGTATCGCTGATAAATTTATAAAATGATTTTCTATTTTGTACTGCTTTGGAAACACTGCTTTAGCCAGGAGTGAATGCACTGACTTATTAGGCTCAATAAACCAAAAAAAAGAAAAGTGGGTTTGCTTTGCGCAATACTCTGTAAATAGTCCAATGTCTGGGCCAAACTCTAAAAATACGCCCGCTTTATTTTTTGAGTATTGCTGCCAGAATTCAAAATATTTCCTTTGTGTTTTTTTCATTAATTGCAGAGCAATGCCTGCGGTGTTATCCGCGGCATAACCATAAAGATGCTCAAGATACTCCTGCCGAAAATAGACGGGGGCATAAAGTAACCCGCAAAATTGACATCGACCATAATCAAAGAAACCCTTACGCTTAAAAAATCCGGCCCAATGCTTGCGTAAATCCTCTACGTCTAATGAATCCACCGAAATGAGGGAGCGCACCTCTAAATTTGCTTTACTGCTGCCACAGTTGGGGCAAGATCGTGATTGAAAAATACTATTTTTATGAATGTGCGTATCCTTAAGCATTAAGGGTTATCCTGTATTAAAGCATGGAGCCATCATTTTCGTCATCCGGTGACGCAGCCGATTTAGCGCGGCAGCAAGGCTTCCACGAGTTCGATAAATTCCTCAATGGTTTTGACGTATCCCATCAGGGCGCGGGTGAGGGTGGGGTCAGGCGAAAAGGGCTTCGCATGGTAGGTCCAGCTTTCCTGCCATTTTTCGGCAAGCATCCGGGCCAGCGAAAAGATTTCGTCCTCGATTGAAAAATCCACGCTCAAGCAGTTCATGTTCATGCGGTGCTCCGAAGCGTAGCCGGGCGAGGCCAGCATGTTCAGGCCCCGGCCCACAAATGATTCCACCGACATAAAGGCCAGGTCGAAGTCATAAAGAATAATGCGTCCGTCGTCGGTGACCCACACGTTCTGGGATTTCAGATCCCAGTGAAAAACGCCAATGTCGTGCAGCGCCTTGACGATGCGGGCAAGATCCACAATGGCCCGTACCACGTCCTCGCGATACTCAAAGCGATGGTCCGTTAGCGTATGGCCGGCGGGCAGGGGATCGAAAAGCAGCAGGTTGTGCCCGTCCTCCAGCTCTACGTAACGCGAGACGTGACAAATACCCGCAATGTTGTGTTCCTGCAAATATTTCATCACGCGGCCCTGGGGCAGGATGCGCGTGTGTTCCTGGTCTTCGTGATCGGCGTTGTCGTCGCGACTTGTTTTGGCGTAGTAGATTTGTCCTTCGTAAAGCACGCGAAAAATATCAGTGGTGATGCCAAAGTTGACGTCGCCGAAGACTTGAATTTCACGGCTATGTTCGGGCGGACGCTGGACAGCGCGTGCGCCTGTCACCCAAGGTGGTTCCTCGCGTAGCACAAGCTTTTGGGGCACGCCGCCGGTGAGCGGAACCCAAACGGCTTCTTCGAACGGAAAGCGGCGCGGCGTAGCGTCTACTGTAAATGTCTGGCGCCATAGGTGCTCGTCGTTAGAATTTTCAGTGCGGATATGCAATTCGATCTGGTATCCGCGTTTATTATTCAGCGTGTGCAACAGGCAACGCTTCACGTGCAGAAAGCTTCCTGCGGCCACTTGGGTTTTTCCGATCCAAATGGGATATACCGTACGACATAACATGCCGGGCTGGAGCAAAAGGTACTTACGCAGCGTGGGATCTCCAAGCACTTTTAACGTTCCGCGAAAAGTGTAGTTGTCGTCCATGTCGGCCAGCCGGATGGGCGCGCGGATATAGCTGACGCCGCCAATTTCGGTAAACGCGATTCGGCGTAGATTAAAGTAAATCATTCCTGCCAGCGCCGTTCATGCTCACGCGCCTGGGGCCAGGCGCGCCAGCGGTCGGGCAATAAAATATATCCCTGCCGTGCTGCCATCGCGGTGAGCTTGTAAAACCGCTCGTCTTGTGCAGTCCAATGAAAACCATATTTTTCACGCAGCGGCTGGGGCAGCATACCCACCGATAGCGACTGGTATGCACTGGTGATGAGGCTTGGAATAGGTTTTTGAAACCACGATTCCGGCAGTTCCGTTGTTCCGGGAAGATCCCCCCAGCGTAGGGGCGGGTTCTGAAATAAGAAAGCCTGCGCCAGCATGCGGGCTTCGTCAGTGACCACCAGTTTCGGGCCGGTGAGCATCGCATGCATGTAGTCCCGAAAAGCGTCCAAATTGCCCGGCATGGCGCTGCGCGGAATGCCAAACACCGGCACGGCATGCACGCTTTGTTGGTAGTAAGCTTCCCATCCGGCGTTGTCGAGTTCGCGTACAAACATTTCATGCACGCGGATGCTGGTGTCGACTAGTGTGGCGTAGACCCACAGACTATTTTCCAGTGCTTCAGCTCCCGGCACGCGCGCGTGAATATGCTTTAGGCGCTGATACAAACCTTCGACCTCCTGCCGCGTTCCAAACGAAAGCGTTAGCAAGGCGTTCAAGGTGCCTAAAAAACGCTTCATGGGGTCTTTGGTAAACCCACCAGCCCGCACCAGGGCCTTGGCAATGGGTGGCAGGGCGGCTTCCTCTAAAAGCACACAGGCCCCCGAAAGCAGGGCCGCTTTGGAACGTGCCACCCGGACGGTGGCCGACGCAGGCGTAAACAAGCCGCGTTCGTCGGCGCTTTCGAGCAGGGTGGCGATTTGGCGGAAACTTAAGGACATGTCTTTCTGCCAATATATCGTGGCCTGAAAACAGGTGTCCCGGATTTTATGTTGGCGTGGGAATGTAGTAGACGCATCGACGGTTTCTGCTCTTGAAACAAGCAGATTAAAGTTTCGATAAGACTGTAAGCATCATGATCCCATTAAATTTCCGAATCGTTGCCATACTCAAAGACAGCATCCGGCTTTCGGCGCTGACGCTCAACCACATGGATTTGCGCACGGCCTCGCTGTGCAGCGAGGTCGACCACGAGCTTATGTCGTCTGCCGTTAGTGATGGGTTCGGGCGTTTTGCTCCGCAAGCCTCGATTGCCGTGGCGGACGTAAAGGGACGACATATTCTTAAAGTGATTCCGGGCATTCCAATGTTGTACACCGATGGCCCCGAGGGTTGGAGCAAGGTCGACGGACCTTATGGGCGGCCCTTTGGCGTGGTGCTTTTGGATGTCATGGTGGGCGACGTGAATCTAAAAGGCTGGATTGGAATTTTTGAAAAAGAGGGTTATTGCGGATGGACGGGGCCGGTTTTGATTCTGGCCCGTCCCATGAGTAGCGTTGGTTTACGTATTCTCCTGGAAAAGTTGGGGCTGGATCCATTCACGCACACGCCAGAAGAAATTAGCGTGCGACTTTTGGACTACAACCAGTCATCGGAAGCGCAACCACAGGTGCGTATTCGCAGAAATTTAAGCCACTAAAGTTCTAAAGAATTTTTAAAAGTTCCACTTCAAACAACAGCGTCTGGTTCGGGCCAATGATGCCCCCCGCGCCCGCCTCGCCATATGCCAACTTGGCCGGAATAAAAAGCTGCCACTTGTCGCCCTCATGCATGTGCTGCAGAGCCTCGGTCCAGCCGGGGATGACACCGTTGACCGGAAAACGCGCGGGTTCGTTACGCTTATAGGAACTGTCAAATTCCTGACCGTTGATCAGGGTGCCTACATAATGGACTTCTACCATACTGCTGGCTTTAGGGCTTTTGCCCGTGCCCTTTTTAAGTGATTTGTACTGCAAACCACTGGGCAGCGTCACCACACCCGGTTTAGTTTTGTTGGCGGCTAAAAAAACATCGCCCTCGCTGCCATTTTTTTGAAAGTCTTCTTTATGTTTGGTCTGCATTTTACTCATCTGCTCCTTTTGAAAATTGGCCATGGCCTGCTGGATTTCAGCGGGGGTCAACTTGGCTTCGCCCTTGATGGCATCTGCCAGACCCTGATTGAGGGCCTTGACATTGATTTCAATACCCTTGCTCTTAAAATCGTTGCCAATGGATTGCCCAATGGCGTAACTGGCCTTATCGATGTCACTTTTAAGCGCCACACTCCCCCACCTGTTACAACCACCCAGCATGACTCCAAGAACCAATAACCAGATTGTATGTTTAAACATAACTTTCACACTCCACAACGGAATAAAAATAATGGTAGCGTTAATCGGCTTTCCATTCAATCCGTAAAAACTAGGACTGCAGAGACTAGTGTAGTGCAATAACTTTCTAAAGTAGCCGATATAGGTGCATGTTCTCCGCATTTTTGTGGGCGCGCCGGGTGGCGGTTTCCGGACTGGATCTTTCTGGTATCGAGCCTTACTTGCGCAGCCAGGCGGCATATATGGCCGCGCCGTATGCGACGGCGCATGGCGGCGCGCACCGCTTCTTCAATCATGTGCTGCCCGCCCAGCAACTTGGACATACCTTCGACGCAATCGACCATACGCTCGACTGGCTGCAGGCCGCAAAGCAATTTCGCCGCAGCCGTGAACGCATCGTGCAGGCCCGCGAGCTCGTCCGTGCCGAGGCGGAGTGGTCGGACGCCGACAGCGCGGCCTTGCGTGTGCCGCCGGGCCACGCGGAATACGATTGGTTCGACCGGCGTTTTGTGTCCCGCTCCGACCATGGTTTTGTTCCGCTGGGCGAGGGTATCGATATGCCCCTGTACGTTACCGTGCGTGACGATATTCCACGTGACGCATCGGCAACGGTTTGGCCCTTATATATGCATTACGGTTTCAGTCTGGCGGTTTTTCCCACCGGGCCCACGCAGCCGCATTTACGCTGGCGCTGCCTCGATCCGCGCAACGGACTTTTTCATGAGCGCAACGAGTTTGGAGACTCCTGGTATTTCCGTGGCGACCGCAACCCCGAAGTTTTGGTGGGTAACGCCAAACTGGTGCTTACCAGCCGCTACCGCCGGCCGGAATGGTTCCAACTGCGCCGCGCGCCCGACGGCGCAATGAATCTGCGTGGTTTTGAATCGGGACCCATTATGCTCCGCGAGTTGCGCGATCCGGAAACCCGGCGCGTCAAAATCTGGCTGGGCGGAGTGGCATTGCAGCCGCAGCTCTTCCAAAATATTGGCGCTTACGAGGTGGATTCCGAAGTGGGCCGCAACAATGGCCCCCTGTACATGTGCTTTTCGTTTTACGACGCCGACGGCAAACAAGTCCGGCATATTATTGCCGGACAGTCGCTGGCGCGCTGGATGATTCTCGATCATCTGTTTTGCGGACGGACGCTGCTTGCCAATATTGCCCCGGAATTTCAGCGTTTGCGTGAGGGCGGGCAAAAGTTTCTTCCGCAAAACATCACACTCGGAAGCGCTGCGGCCGCGCACATGGAAGCTTGCCCGATCAAAAATATTGTGGTGCGTTTTAACGCCGCTGGCCAAGCCACGCATTTCTTTCATGCGGCCGATGCACAGCGTGCGGTGCCCATTCCCATTTCTCCGCAGTGGTGTCCGGATTATGCGCGGGAACTGGTGCAGGCGGATCAGACATTGGCGGAATGGTCGTCGGTATGCGCCATGCCGTCCAATATTTCGGATACGGAGTCCAAGTTGCCGGGCCACGGCAAGGCGGCGTCAGTTTCTTATCAAGAAGCCTTTGTCTGGGCCATGGAACAGTGGATGCAAAATTTTTGGGCGCACGGTTCGCAGCGGCAGGTTTCTAAAGAAGTATTCAAAGCTATCCGGTCGGTCTACCCGTCTTCCCCGGAACTGCGCGCCAGCGTCAAAACACTTTTGCGCGCGGGTGAAAATGCAGCTGCCGTTTACGAACAAAATGTCCGGCCCGGCCTGGAGCCGCTGATTCTTTTGCGCATATTGAAATTGAAAGCCTTAAACCAGGGGTTGCCCCCGGCAGTAAAAAGCCTGTGCGTACTCTGGTCCGGTCAAGGCGATGTGCAGCATCGTTTAAGCTGCTTCCATCATTTTGTGCGCCACTGTCCCCCGTATCCGGGCCTGGAGCCGTATCGTCAGCGTCTCCAGGAGCTGGAAGCATTGCTGAACATCAAGCCGCTTAAACGGCCTGCCGCCAGTGCCGAAAGGGTTCCGCGCGAAGTAACCTTAAAAGAAATTACCGGACGGCGACAAATGTTTTCGGGCATGGTCTCGAGTCTGGCCACGGGACAACTTGCAGCGGATATTGCGCAGCAGTTCAAATCTGTTCTGGAAGCCAATATCGTCTGTACGCCGCACTATTATTTCCGGTACATGCCAACGCCGAACGATGCCGCCGAAGAAATTTGGGACGCCTTGCCAGACGACCTGCCTGGCGCGGAAGCGCTGGTATTGTTCTTGATGACCCGCCTACTGAACCGCGCCGATGATCGCCTGCCGGAAGCCATCGAAATCGCCTGCCAAATGTGGTCGACGATGCCCAACGTTCAACGCCGCATGGCCGCCTTCCATGCGCTACTTGATCAACTACCGTCTGACCCGGATCTACTGCTCGGCTACCCGCAATGGCGTGGGCAGATCAGCGTATGGCTGAACCTAAAACCTTAATACGGACGTGGCGGATCGTATGTGAACACTGGGTGGCTGCCCTTGCCGCCGCCGACATGCTTTACATGCCGACTTTGATACTCTCCGGCCCGGCCGAGAGAATTGATGGCTTTTTGGACATCGGAATCTGAACTGGAATATGCCAGACATGCTTTTTGAAAAGATGCGGCGTCCACACTGGATTGCGCATCAAGCCCCAGCGTGCTCCAAAGATTTCCACTTAAAGCCTGGACTTCATCGAGACCCTTAAAGATCATGCGCTGCCGCAAAATGGCGGTGACTTCAGCCGGCGTTATGGACTCGTCCTTGCTCCGGTCTGCCCCGCGATCTGCGTAGGCGGCCAAGGGAATTTGCTTTACTTCTGAACTTGATAAACGTTCTACCATAAAATCCTCCCAGAAAATATAAATTCCCCCATGACTCTCGTCCGGGAGAGCAACATTCATGCCCGGCCATGCGGTCTACAATAATGGAAAATTATACAATTTTGTTTGTATAAGTATGTAAAATTTTCAATTTTGTATTTATATCAGGCCAACCACATATTTATTCTTTGAAATAGATATTTAATTCATTCGATGTGTAATGTGCAAATACACCATAGAATTTTGGCAGTCACAGAATCTTTTGGGCTTGAGCGCGCAGGAGTGGCCCAATTAACTGTGGGACGGGTTCCCCGGCCAGATGCGTTTTTAACTTCCAACGGTCGCCGAACTTTTTTTCCGGGCTATGATAAAAAGCTTAAAGGTTGGCTACCTCTGCCACGCAAGTACCGCTTGCTTAAATGGTTGGACAGCAAGCTTCCGGGCGACATGGACGCGCGCATTAAAACGCTATTGAAGTCACCGGATCAACAGAAATATCGCTTTATTGTAGCCATGCTAAACGGGCAATCGCCGACCAATTTAAGACGTGATTACGCTGCAGCCTTGGGGCATTTTGGAAAAGTATTAACGGCAGAGCAACTCGACGATCTGGTGGTTTTATTGTCAGAACTGCTCGATGACGACAAACCTGCGGCATCCGAAATTAAAATCCAGGCCGTATTCAGCCTGATGCGCCTTTACGTGGATACCGAATCCGAAGCGCTCAAACAATTGCTGGGGGCGCTGATGGCCAGTACGCGCTCGGGCAACCTGGTGCAGACTCTGGCGCGGTTTTTTGAAGTTTACAAGGTCATGACCGCAGACGACATTGCCATGCTCGAACTGCTCATGGCCGGACGCAAGGATCGTTTTGTGTTCAGCGGCGTGGCTGTAGCTTCCGGTCAAACCGGCGCTTATGACCCGGAAACGTTTATCCACGCGGAATTACCCGGCTTGTACCGCAAGGTGCAATTCAATCAGTCGTACACCGTCGAAAATCCTGACAATGCAAAAAAGATAGTGGTCGACGTTGCTGCGCAGTGGCTTAAGCAGGTTCGCCAAATTCACCAAAGTTCACCGGAATTATTCGAAACCCGGCAAAGCGCGTTGGCGGTGGCGTTATACGTCATGGCGTTAGCTATTTATCAGGAACTGGCAGGCACCTGGGGCGTCACCAGCGCAGTCATAGAGGATCCGATCAAGCGTAATAAATTGATGGATCCGGTTTTCAGGATCTGGTGTGGCAATGCCCAAAGGCTGCTCAAAACGCTGCAGGTTCTAACAAATGAGGATCTGGATGCCGTAAACTCCGTATGGGAGGCCTGCCGGGTGGCATATCCGCAAGCTCCCTTTGGTTTATTTTTAAGAAGCGCCACGCTCAAATTTTTAGAAGAACATCCAGAGGCGTATGCAAACGATTTTTATATTCAAGCAGTGGTCAGTTTTGTGTCTCCAAAAGTCAAACAACAATTTGGTTTGCAGGGATATTGGAATGCTATAACGCCCCATTATCTTGAAGTGGCTACAAACAACGCAGGCGTTGAGGGGGTTACGGCGGGGGTAGAAACGCCGAAGTAACTTAGATTTCCTCTGCCCGCACACAGGCCACTTGGCTTGTTCCATGTGTTTCGAGCACAGGATCCGCTTGGAGGCAGGCGTTCCGGGCAAACTCACAACGTCCCGCAAAGCGGCAGCCCAAAGGCAGGTCAATGGGGCTAGGGATATCGCCGGGGAGGGTTTTAAGCTCGCCGCGCTGGGCGGGGCTGGGCTTGGGAATCGACTTTAAAAGCGCGCGCGTGTAGGGATGACGCGGATTTTCGAAGAGCGTTTTGGCGTCGGCCAGCTCGACAATTCGGCCGAGGTACATGACGGCAATGCGGTCGCACATTTGCGCAATTACGCCCATGTCGTGACTGATCATGAGTATCGACATGCCGCGCCGCGCCTTGAGCTCGAGCAGTAGCTTCATAATCTGCGCCTGAATCGTGACGTCTAACGAGGCGGTAGGTTCATCGGCAATGAGTAGATCGGGTTCGCTGCAAAGCGCCATGGCAATCATGACGCGCTGGGCCATGCCACCACTGAATTCGTGCGGATACTGCTGCAGACGCCGCTCGGGATCGGAGATATTTACTTCTTTAAACAGCTCAAGCGCCTTGGCGCGCGCATTGTTTTTATCCAGTCCCTGGTGCAATTGGATGGTCTCGATAAGCTGGTTTCCAGCAGTGTAGACCGGATTAAGCGAAGCCTGCGGGTTTTGAAAAATCATCGAAATTTCCTTGCCCCGAATGCCGCGCAACTGCTCTTCGGACAAGGCCAGCAGATTCTTGCCTTGCCACTCCAATCGGTCAGCACTCACCCGGCCCTTGCTACCCACCAGGCGCAATATCGAAAGACTGGCCACCGATTTACCACAGCCTGATTCACCCACAAGACCCAGCACTTCATTTTTTTGAATGTCAATATCGACGCCATCAACGGCCTTGAGGATTTTATTTTTTTCTACCTGAAAAGTAGTTTTTAAATTTCGAACCGTTAACACGGTTTTATTATGAAGCAGAAAGTTTGGTTAAGGCACGGGCAATAATTGACCATTGGCCACAAAGGCACCCAGGTTCCAGCTGTGGTCATCGCTGCTTTGCGGGCCTACGCTACGGTAATAGTGCACATTAAACGCGCCGGGAGTCATACTGGTAAGCTCAATATCAGCGCTGCAAAATGAATTAAACGATGAAATAATGTCCGGCCCCGAAGGCCCGGCATAACGCGCTTCCCAAGACGTGTCGGCATGATTATGGAAACTGGCAAACGTGCTTACCCTATAGTGCACTGCGCGATTTTTAGGGCTAAAAGCCACATCGCTGCCTTGTGTTAAATCCATTTCAACAGGTATGACCTCAAACGTGAGGGTATCTGGATCAAGCCGAATCCCACCGCCAATCTCGCTGGTGCGAAAGCCTCTGCGAATATCCTGCGCCAGAATGGCAATGATGCGATCGCGCAAGACTGCATCATCGATCAAAGCTTTCTGCAACAAATAAATTTTTATTAAATCGATGGAATGAAAATCTTCAAGGTTGGCATTAGGATCAATGCCATTTTCGGCATAGTCCGCACGTTCGCTATAAAATCCCTGGTTGGCTTGAATTTTTGAAATCAGGCGTCCACGGTCATGGAATAACTGACGTAGAGGTTTTGAATGCACCACGGCATAAGCCGTGGTGATGTCGTCTGTACCAGGATCTTCATCTTTGATTTGTTCTAAAATCGCTCTGGTTTCAGCAGTATAGTAACGGTGACCCTCTGCAAAGCGCCCCAGATCCCAGTTTAATTTTTCGGCCAGCGGATTGTTTGTGTTAAAAAGACCCACATTAAAAATCCACTTGGAATACGTTAAACAAAACTCAACATAGTCATTTAAAAAAGGACGCAAAGATTCATCTGTGTATACGTAATAGTTCACATAATAATCGACTGGCTTAAGCGTTCCAGTTCTAAATGCTTCCAGGTATTCAGTACGTTTTTGCGTCATGGCGGCTTCGTAAGCGTTGGCATAATTTTCTTTTTCTTCAAAGCCACGCAAACCGGCTGAACGCACCATGGCGTCGATCAGTTCTTGTTCGCCATAGGTCTGATTTTCGTCAAGCAACATCAATCCAAGGTAGGTAAAGTCATCATCTGTCAGGGTCTGGTCGGCAGAGGGAGCCTCTACCACTGGGGCTGCACTGGCCTCTGGTGTCTCATTTGCAGTTTGAAGATACCCTAGAAACACCATCGCACCCAAGACAGATATGCCGCCTATAGAAAAGAGCAGGCTCAATACTGCGCCCACCAGACAACCCCTGCCCATTTTTTTTGGAAGCCCCGTGCGCAAGTCAGCGCGTGGCTCGGCCACTTGTTTATGGTGCACGCCCAAAGCATATCGCTTGCCCGAACAAATGCACTGTGAACTTGTTAGTACTTTGAAGAAAGCAAATATTCTGTCAGGCTTTGACAGCCTTGGGCAGCTGCAGACGAATGTGTAGCTCCTCAAGCTGGGCAGCGTCAACTTCATTGGGAGCATCAGACATCAAGCAGGTGGCCGACTGCGTCTTTGGAAAAGCAATCACGTCACGAATGGATTTTGCGCCCGACATGATCATGATCATGCGGTCAAGGCCCAGCGCCAAACCCCCGTGCGGAGGTGCGCCATAAGAAAGCGCCGACAACAGAAAGCCAAACTTACGTTCGGCTTCTTCTGGGCCAATATTTAAAAGCCTGAAAATTTTGCTTTGCATGTCCTGGCGGTGAATACGGATGCTGCCGCCGCCAAGCTCGGTGCCATTGAGCACAATATCGTAGGCCCAACTGCGCACGCTTAGCGGATCGCTGTCGAGGCGCTGCACATCGTCGGGGTGTGGCGAAGTGAAGGGGTGATGGGTAGGCGTGGGCTGACCGGTGGTTTTGTCTTTGACAAACAGCGGAAAGTCGACCACCCACACAAACTTGTACACGCCTTCGGCAATCAAGCCCAGCATGCGTCCAAGTTCAAGCCGCAGACGCCCCATGGAATCGTTGATAATCTCGCTGGGCCCCGCACCAAAAAGCACCAAGTCCCCATCTTTCGCGCCACAGGCATCGAGCATGGCATCGATCTGCTCGGGTTTAAAAAATTTCACGATTGGCGAACTAAACTCGCGTGCCGCTCTGGACTTAACGTTAATCCAAGCCATGCCCTTGGCGCCAAACTTAGACACGTATGCCGTAAGGTCGTCGAGGTTCTTGCGCGAAATTTTTTCGCTGCCGCCCGGCACACAAATGGCTTTGATCATGCCCCCCGATTGGGCCACCTCGCGGAAAACTTTAAACTCCACGTCACGGCACAATTCGGTCAGCACAATATGCTCAAGCCCAAAACGTAGATCGGGGGCATCCAGTCCAAAACGTTGCATGGCTTCGGCGTAGGTCATGCGCGCAATGGGATCAGGCACTGCGATACCCGCCACCGAAAAAACTTCTTTCACCAGACGGCTGACCAGCGCGATCACATCATCTTGTCCTACAAAAGACATCTCCAAATCGACTTGCGTAAATTCGGGTTGGCGGTCGGCACGTAAATCCTCGTCGCGAAAACAACGCGCAATCTGTACGTACCGCTCCACACCGCTGCACATGAGAATTTGCTTAAAGATTTGCGGCGATTGCGGCAGGGCAAAGAATTTTCCGGGCTGTACGCGACTCGGAACCAGATAATCGCGCGCGCCTTCGGGCGTACTTTTGTTCAGAATGGGGGTCTCGATGTCCCAGAAGCCCTCGCGGTCGCAAAACTGGCGAATGGCTGTTGTCACCCGGTGACGAAGCTGGAGATTTCCCTGCAACTGCGGTTTACGCAACTCTAAAAAGCGGTATTTAAGACGCAAATTCTCATCGACTTCCTTGCCATCGTCATCGGCCACCGGAAAGATGGGCGTCTCGGCAGTATTGAGCAGCGTCAGCTTTTCAATTTCAATTTCCACCTCGCCGGTGGGCATCCTGGGGTTGATGGCATCGGCCGAGCGTGGACGCACCTTGCCTGCGACAGCAATGACATATTCACTGCGTAAACCGCTTGCCAGCTCGTGGGCCGTGGCATTGACCGAAGCATCAAACACAATCTGTACAATACCCGTCCAATCACGCAGATCAATAAATATCAAACCCCCGTGGTCGCGGCGGCGGTGCACCCAGCCATGCACATTTACTTTTTCTCCCTGATCCGCAAGACGAATTTGACCGCAGGTCTTGTTCATAGCACTTCCTCCATGCCACGCAGGACTAACTGATTCGGCTGTATGGGCTGCACGGTTTCAGTACCCAAAAAAAAATGATTCAGGACGTCTGAAAACGCCAAGGTCTGTTGCTGGCCATTTGCCATATTCTTGAGCAGTCCTACTTTTTGTTCGGCTTCATCTTCACCAATGATCAGCACATACTCGGCACCCAGTTTGTTGGCAGCCTTAAGTTGATTCTTTAGCGAACGTCCGGACACATCGATATCCGCCCTTAAATTGGCCCGCCGAAAATCATCGAGCAGCTCCATACCTTGTAGAGTAGCCAAATGACCTTGTGGCGCTACATATAATGTAAGCGCTGGCGGATTTTTGCCTTGAATGCCCAGTTGCTGCAGTAACATGGCCGCACGTTCAAGGCCAAAAGCAAAACCCACCGCCGGAATATCTGGTCCACCCATCATCTGCACCAGTTTGTCGTAACGCCCGCCCCCACAGATGGCATTCTGGGCACCCAGGTCGGGAGAAACAATTTCAAACGTGGTCTTGGTGTAATACTCAAGACCCCTGACCAAATGGTTGTCCACCACAAATGTAATGTTCATGGCATCCAGGTATTCCTGTACCGCATTAAAGTGGTCGCCGCAATCCTGACAAATGCTGAACATGGGAATACCCATGGTGTACTTTTGACAGGTGGGTTTTTTACAGTCGAGGATGCGCAACGGATTATTGGTAAAACGCCGGTTGCAATCCTCGCACAGGTGCTTTAAGTTATCGCCGATAAATTCACGCAACTGTTCGCGGATCACGGGCCGGCAGATATTGCAACCCACGCTATTAAGCATGACCTTAAGCTCGGTCAGCCCAATTTCGTCAAAGAGGTGCACCCCCAAGCCAATCATTTCGGCATCCAGGATGGGGTTACGCGAACCCAGACATTCGACCCCAATCTGGTGAAACTGCCTAAAACGACCCGCCTGCGGACGCTCGTAACGGAACATGGGGCCACGGTAATAAACTTTGGTAAGCGCCTCATTTTTGTGAATGGAATGCTCAAGGTAAGACCGCACCACGCTGGCCGTGCCCTCGGGCCGCAGGGTCAGGCTGCGTCCCTTGCGATCATTAAAGGTGTACATCTCTTTTTCGACAATGTCGCTGGTGTGTCCCAAACTTTGGGTAAAAAGGTCGGTGTGTTCAAAGATCGGCGTCCGGATCTCGGAGTAGTTGTAAAGCTCAAAAATCCGCACCACGGTTTCTTCAATAAATTGCCACAAGCGGATCTCAACGGGCAGGATATCCCGCGTACCCCGGGGCATCTGAAGCAGCTCGGTCATATGGCCTTGATTATCGCGCTAAATTGATGGGCTGATAAGCCCAGCGCCTTGGCAGCCTGCGCAGGCACATGCTCCAACGCTTCCCATACCAGACGGCATTGCAGACGTTCGGCATCACGCTGGGCATATACTCCGCATTCGAGCAGCCGTCCCACACAGGCCTGCATGGCTGCAAGCGTCAATGGCAAATCGCTGACTTCTACCGTTGTATTTTCAGAGTGCTGCAATTCAAGGTAACAAAGCACGGCAAAAAGCTCACGCACATTGCCAGGCCAATCGTATGCCTGCATAAACAACCAGGCATCCGGGGAAAAATGCAAAGAGCGGCGATTTCTAAAAAAATAACCGGCCAAAAGCGGAATATCCATTTTGCGTGCCTTGAGTGGCAACACATGAACCGCGCGCTGTGTTAACAAGTTTTTGGGCGTTTCCTGCCAGGATTTTGGACTCAAACTAAGCAACAGTCGCCATGTGCTTCCCAACCCGCTGGCCGGACGTTGCCAACGTTGCGCCACAGAATGCACCAGACTCTGGATTAATCCGCTGTCTAAAGTATCCAAACCGCACAAATGCACCGTACCCCCTGCTGTCGCTTGCTGCGACCCGCACCACTGCTCAAGCCAGGTATAAAGTTGTGACTCATCACCCCCGCGGCTAAAAAATGCGGCGCAGTCTAACTCGACAAAGGGAACACAACGATAAACGCTGCTGTCATGGATAAAGTGCGCTGCCTGCGCCCTTCCGCTCCCCCCTTCACCTACCAGCAAAACGTCTTCCATGGTGCGGGCACGCTGCGCCAGGAGCCGTAAAAAAACATCCATCTCCGGCATGTGACTAATAAAATATGCAAACCGCGCCACCGCATGCTGCAATTCATTCTGCGTGGGCTGGTTTTGCCACTCTAAATACAGCGCTGCTACATCATCCGGAGTAAACCCTCTGGGCAAAAGCGTTAAGCCCGGCACATGATATTTTGTAATCACCTGGTCGAGGGTCGCCGGTCCCAACGCCAACAGGGTAAGACTATCCGGAAATTGTCCGCGCCAGCACTGTAAGTCTGCCAATGGCACACGTTCTTCCTGGCACACCAGGATGTCAGGACTGACCGTAACTTGTCCTAGGTTTTGGACACTTTCAAACTTCCACGGCCCCTGCTCCAAACTACGTCGGACAGTGTCATCGCTACCGATAAAAATAAGCTTGATCTGCGCCATCGAAAGACCCGCCTACAGTATAACGGCACAACATCTTCAATTTTATTTACGTTAGTTTTTTACAATAACTTCTATAAATATTATTTGACGTTAAATAATTAAGTTGCTAAATTTATTCTCAATTCTCACGTAAAGAGGTGCACAATGAAAAATAAACACGGATTTTCACTTTTAGAACTGATTTTAAGCATTGGGATCATGGGCCTGCTGATTGCAGCCTTATTGCCACAATTTTCTGGCATCCGCGACAAGGCGCTGGATACCTCTGTTAAAGCAGCTGCCCTGACCATCCAAACCGCACTGGAAAGTTACAGCATGGAATATTCGGCCTATCCGGACGGAACCCTCTCCGCCGCAGAACTAAACGAACTTTTACTTGCAGAAGGTTTTTTAAATAACCCGCTTAAAAACCCCTATACCCAACAAACTTACAGCGCCAGCGACCACGCAGGTGCCATCAACTACCAAGGCACCGATGATAGTGCCGGTTATACCCTGACCGCATACAAACGTGACGGTAGTACGGTTTTGTTGCAAGTCAACGGCGGCGTAAGCCATTCAAGTGTATTCCAATCCTAGAATGAGCCTGAAGAGAAGGCCGTAGCCGCCGCCTTTCTTTCTTTTTTTGGTTCTTTTTTTCTTTCTTTGTGGACAGCTGTGATCATGTGGATAAGTCAGCTT
>JAHFDA010000036.1 GCA_023249225.1 bacterium | reverse complement strand
TCGACCGCTCCAAAGAAGCCGACCGCCGCACGGGACGCACTCACGGCGGAACGGTAGACGAAGCAGAACTGGAAGTCCTTCCGCCCGGCCTCTTGTCCGAAGCGGAGCTGCCGCGCCATTTTCTTGCGATGCCGGTCGAGGCGCGCTACAAGGCCAACCGCGTTTTTAACATGCTGTGGGCCCTGCGCCTCTTTGGCGATGATCACCGTTCCGACGTGCTATACCGCCAGTTTTTCGGCAACGGCGTGGCGCACTATCGGGGCTACGAACTGCCGCATGACAGCATGGAAACCTGCTTCGACCACGCCTACTTTCAGGGTTTATCCGAAACACCCCCATCGCCCGATGAGCTCGCCGAAATCATGCAAAGGTTTTTCAGCCAAGACGAAATCTTCGACGAGGCCCCCGGCCTCAAGACCCACCTGCGCTCGCGGCTGTACCACGGAGGGTTTCCGGAGGAGTGGTTGGACTAAATCACCCGATCGATAGCGAGTGCCCCTTCACCTTCATGCTTCATCCCATCACCATATGCTTATTCGCCACCGGCCACTTCCGGCGCAACCAGGCATAGGGCGTCATTTGCGGCGTGCGGTTGTAGTACTCGCGCTTGAACTGCGTATCTTGTAAAAGCGCCTTGGCGTTGACGCGAATGACTTCGCGCAGCGATGCGCGCTTGTCGGGGTTGCCGTCGATGGGCTCGTAGCGTTCGAGAAACTCGGCGTCGCTTAGAAATTTTTGCTCGGTGGCCGGAACGTTGCCGCAGTTGATAAAAAGATCCGTCAGGATGGCATCGAGCACCCAAAACTTAGCTCCCATGGCCACCTCGTCGCTCTGGGCATATTTAAGGCGCGCGCTGGCAATCACGTTCATCATTTCGGCGGTAATGGCCCGGTTGCCGTGCGTGTGGTAATAACTCGCCAGACGGTAGACCCAGGTTTTGGGCAGCGAGGCGATCATGGGCAGACCCAACAGGTCGCCGCCCACAGTGCCGTAACCGCGCGCGGCTTCGGTAAAGTTGGTGGTGTTGAGTACGGCCTTGTGTTTGACGTTGGCAATGGCCCACAAAATGTTGGCGCGAATGCGCGCCTGAATATTTTCGTGCGCGCCGGATTCTTCTTCGAGGTTCAACACTTGCATGTATTTTTTAACAAAAGGCTCAATGGGCACCACCAAAATCTGGATACCTAACCGTTCACCGAGTTCCTTGGCAAGACGCTCGTCTTCTTCGGTGTTGTAGCGGCTGGACATAATCACGCCCAAAACCCGTTCCGCGCCCAGATGCTGGGCAGCAATCGTCGCCACCAAAGTGGAATCGATGCCGCCCGAAAGACCCAGCACCACGCCACCCATTGGAATTTTTTTCCAGTTCTTT
This sequence comes from bacterium, assembly GCA_023249225.1. Classification (GTDB taxonomy): domain Bacteria; phylum Margulisbacteria; class Marinamargulisbacteria; order JAHFDA01; family JAHFDA01; genus JAHFDA01. The sequence continues at coordinate 28,615 of JAHFDA010000036.1, read as the reverse complement.
TTGGGCAGTCCCAGCAGAAAACGGTCGGATTCCGGTATACGCAGATCTTTAGGCCAGCGGGCGCTGATGCCACTGCGTTCAAAATAATCATTAAGATACAAGCCAAAAGCCTTGTCGAGCTCCTCCATTTGGCCTTGTTCGGAAGCGTAGTTCGGCTCCCAATCGGCAATGACCGGCATACGGTCGATGGCGTTAAGGTCAAAGGTCACCATGTCTTCGACAAACTGCGGCATCATCAGCACCAGCTCGCCGCGGCTGTTTAAAAGATGTGTCCCGCCCCAAAAACCAAGTTCGTCCTGAAAGCCGACCGTGTTGATCCAACCGACGGGCACCTTGTAATGCGCCGCCATGCGCGCGTTCATCGCCACCACTCCCGCCAATTTTCCGCTGTAGCCCGGCGAGGCGGAGATATTGAAAATGGCGTTCAGAAAGGGATTTTGTTGAATCAACATGCCAATGGGATCATGGCCATAAAAACGCTCGCGTGAGTCGGGGACGCCCACCGGATTATTCCAGCCTTCCTCGCAAATGACATAGCCAAGGGAAATATCCCGCTCGCCACGGCGTATAAGCGTCGCTGGCCGGATATTGGCCGGATCACCGGGCTCGAACCAGCGGTACTCGTCAAACTCGCGGTAGGTGGGCAGGGTGGTCTTGACGCGCGACCTTTCGGGAAACACCGTGCCAAGCAAACTAGCCGCGTTGACGAGATGTTTTTGCCCAAGGGTTTGCGTCAGGTTGCGTTGGATGTGTCCAAACAACACGGCAATGTTGAGTTCATGCGCCAGCTGGCGAACTTTTTCCACCGCTTGTTCAGTCTGATTTTGAACGTTGCCGTTGTTAAAGACATCCTGCGAGTGATACATGTTCAGCGCCAGTTCCGGAAAAACCACCAGCTTGGCGCCCTCGGCCGCCGCCCGGCGCATGAACGTTTCCATACGAGAGGCATTGTGCAGCGGGTCGCCCACCACAGGTTTGAACTGCACCATGCTGACTTTAAACTCTGGGCGAACAGCAAGGTGTTTATGGTTAAAAAGGGACATCAGAGTTATATCGATCTGTCCCTGGAAAGGTTTCATGAAATTTGGAACGGCGGACCGTTTTAGGCTTGGGAGTTTTGAGTCTTTAAGGTATCTTCTAAAACTTTAAGAACTTGCAGATCCTTGTCACGACCCAAAAAACGTTTGCTTGAGATAATCCTGTCAAGCGGTAATACCTTAATGACCACATCCTCCAGCGGAATGTTCAGCGCGGCGGCCACTTCTGCATCAAAACTGCCCACGCCATGCACCGTCAGCACGATATCAAAAAGTTTGACGGCATCTCCACCCAACATGGGGGGATGCAAACCCACCGAAGGAACCAGTACAGCCCCAACTTGCTTGATCGCCGCCATAAGATTGGGATCCGCAATGTCTCTAAACCATAAGTCGATGTCCTGCGTGACAGCGGGAGCGCCTTGCAGCGCCGCTGCCGACAAGCCCACCATCATAAAAGCAACCTGATGTTTGACCAGCGCCTTTAAAAAAGCAATTTCGTTAGCAGTAAAAATGCTGTTTTTGTCCACGCAACAAACTCCGGTTTAATCGCTCCCAAGGATCTTCATTTAGCAATATCAAGGCATGCCGCACATTGTCTGGATCTGCGTTGGGGTAGCGTTGCAAAACCTGATCTATCTTTTTGCGCAGCAATAAAACATCTTCAACACGCGGATCAGTCATAGAAAGATTATACCCTCAAACACCCATAGATTTTTTTTTAATCATCCGCTCTTACGCCCACCAGATACCCATAGTTATTGTCGATGACCGTTGAACCGTGGGCAAACTTTACAATGCGAAATCCGCAGGCTTCGAGGTGCCTGACCAATGCAAGGCCTGTGCAGCCCTTGGTTTTAACGTCGTGGAATTCGAGCGAAATCACCTTGCAGCGCCGTAGGGTGGCGGCATCAGCGGAAAGCAAGGCGGGATATTCGGCCCCTTCGGCGTCCATTTTTAAAAAGTCGACTTGGGTTAATTGCAGGCGATCAAGCAACACCTCCAGAGTAAGGGTTTCGACACTACATGAGCCCCATTGGGATTGACCCAGGGCCGCCGCGTGACCGGCAAATAACGAATGGTTCGGGCTGCGGCTTTGGTGCAGCGTGGCCGAAGCGCTGCAATCTGACACGCCCGCCTGCAACGCCTGAACGGAAGGGATGTTGTGCTCGCGCAACACCTGCTGCAAATCCGCAAAGTTTTGCGGATGCGGCTCCACCGCAAAAAGTTTGGCCTGGGCATCCAGCTGTCGCGCGCAAAAGAGCAAAAAATATCCACGGTGGGCGCCAATGTCCAGCACCACGGCTGCTTCTTGAAACGGAAAATAATCGGCATAAACCCGCTGCTGAAAGATGTCCGTAAGGATGTCCCCGGCGTCGCCGTCACGCCGCCAGTTTAAGGCCAGCCCATGCCGCCGACACAAACACTCAAACTCGGCGCGGCGCTGCATGCGCCCATATATGCGATAAGCCCAAGTGAGTATGCCCATACTGTGCTGATTTAGTGTAGTACGTCTAGAAAATGGGCAATAGTCTGAATTAAAATACCCTGGGTTTGCCCCGGTTTATTCATCCATTTTCCGAAGTGTTTTAAATCTCCGGTAATCAAATGCGTTGCCCGCCCGTGCAAAGCTGCCATAAAAATAGGCTGATCCTTGGCCGGAAGCTCGATGGGGCAAGGATCATGGTGCATCGGCTGCACCAATTGGAACAACCGCAACCACACGTTTAGATTTTGTATTCCAGCGGGATACTTAGCCACCATATTTTTTTGGACTTCCAGTACGGCATATGGCGAAGTCAGTAAAACCGTAAGGTGTGGGTGGGCTCCACGAATAACATCTGCCGCTCTCCCCTCGGGGCTGTACGCAGCAGAAAATAATACATTGGCGTCAAAAAACAAGCGCATTAAAGGTATTTCTTGAGTTTACCTAGAATCTTTTTACGTTCACCGGGTTTGTAGGTGTCCGCTTTTCTCCATTCCTCAATCTGCTCGTCGGTATAGATTTCTATAGGCATGGCTTCCGCCGGTTTTAAGCTAAGACCATCCTCCCCGTCTTCCAGAATGAGCAGACTGCCGCTGTGGATGCCATAGCGTTTGCGCACCGCCGCCGGCAGCGTAATTTGCCCCTTGTCCGATACGGTCAAATTTCGCCGCATGTCCAGCCTTCCAGACTTCCAAAATATAGAATTTCAGAATTTCTGATATTAGGATGCCTGATCCGATCCACCGGATTCAACCGGTCAAACCCTTGTCTGAATCAAAAAAAACCAGGCTGTCCGAAAACACGACCGATTCCGATAAAATGTAGATAGGATAGAAATAAGCTGGTTCGTCATTCCCGCCTCCGCGGGAATCCAGTTTAAAACCCGAACCTATCGGAGGAACCAATGGCCAAGTTTAAAGAGTACCAGCAGGAACAAGTGATGCTGTTGCCACCAAGCCTGGGAGATTTAATCGGGAAAAATCACATTGCCCGGTTGATCAGCCAAATTATTGATGAGCTGGATTTTTCCGAAATTGAAGATAGTTATTCTGAAATTGGCTGCCGAGGATACCACCCTAAAATGCTGACCAAGCTACTGCTCTATGGGGGTTCGGGCAAATACGTGAAGACCCTATAAACTTTATAAATAGATTTACGATTTTAACGATTCAGCAAGCCATTCAAGCGCATGAAAACCGCTACAGCCAAAAAAACCCGCCTGCGGCGGGAACCTAAAAAAAGCCCAAGGGTCCAAATACCTGCGTCTTAAGCGCATCCACGCAGGTGGGCAAGTGCCGAGGGCTATGGAGTCCCATCACGGCCACCAAACGCGACACACCCGCCGCCACTGAGATGCGTAGGGCGAATGTTGTCCCAGCGGCCATTGTCCACGTCGCGACGGACAAAGTAGCTATCTCTAATTTCACCTATGTCACCCAGGGTCACGATACCCGCCTCCGCATACTTTTTTTCTGCTGCTCTCGTGTTAGAAGCTCCATAATCGGGGTTGTGCCTTTCGCCAGTCCGCACCCACCAAATATCGGTGCATTGATAAAAATTTTGGGCGTTTAAAACCTCGTATAACTTGCGTGAGCCGCGCAGATTGTAAAAACCCAACGAATGTAGGGACAATTCATGAATTGCCCCTACATTTACAATCGCCGCCAACAAGGCTTTTTGCTGGTGCAAATCAACATCCACGATAAATCCGGCTTGATTGACTTGGTATTCCTGTCGGACGCCTGCCACAACAAACACTTCTTTCAGATCCGCAACGCCCAAAAACCTTTTTACCTCTGCCAACTTGAGCAGCACCGCCACGGAATTTTTGTTCTCTCCCAGCGGAACCTCATAAACTTCGCCAAGCTGCTCCAAAATTCTGCGCATGCCCGCCGCAGGGGCGCGTGTTACCGGGGCGGGCTGGATACCGGTGCTTTTCAGCCGGTCGAGCAGCAAGCCCTGCAGGTCAATGTCGCCTTCTACCGTAAACGGCGCATCGGTGACCTTGATGAAAAAACTTTCCGGACATTCGCGGAACATGTCTACGATTGCCTCCAACAAAACCATGTGCTGGCCGATGTCGAAAAATCTCCGTAGTCGCAAGTCGATACCCGCTGTGTTGGCTTGCAGATAATCGTAAAGATTGGCGCTTAAAACGTTTCGCACCCGTTCTTCGGCGTCAAATTTGGTCATGTTGGCATCGGCCTGTTTGAGCATCTTTTCCATACGCCCGCGCCGCACTGTGAGGGCAAACTCGCGCCGTGCCTGAATAGCAGGCGGTTCGTCAAACAAAATGTCGGCGTCAATCAGGGCCCGGCGCAATTTTTCGGGCGTTTGTTTGCCGGAAGTGATGGCCACCTCCAGAACCTTTTGAATTTCAGCTTCGGGATTTTCAATCGCAGCATTGCTGGCATATCCGGCTCCAGCCAGAAATTTTGCCAGCCGGGCGGCATACTCGCACAGCATCGGCTCGATGAGTTTTTTGCGCAACACGCCGCTAAGCACGGTTAGTGATTGCTCCGCCGCTTTCGGATACGTGGGCCCCACATAGATCACTGCGTTGTTCAGGCGCGTAATGATTTCCTCTGGGCTGGGCGGTTGAATGAGATGCCAGCACGTAGTGCAGTAGCGGTCAAAAAACTCGAACAAGCCCGCCGACATACGCAGGTCGGCGCTGAACAAATCTCTATCTGCCGTGCTGGCCCCCTCCATCAGCCAATACAGGCTGTAGCACAAAAGCTGCAAAGTCTGGTAATCGCCACGGTCGTAGGCGGCTTCCATATGGGCAATGCTGTCGGGCGCTTCGGCTTTCGGCTCGTCGGAACCGGCGTCTTTACGCTCGGCCTGCGCCTTTGTGCGTGCCGCCCGCATACGTCCCAGATTTTCCTCGACACTCTGGCGGAAACGATCTTGTGAAGTGATCACGGCCAGCGTGCTTTCCTGGCGTACTTGAATGGCTCCCGGCGCCAAACCCACCAGGTTCAAAAGCCAGTGCTTTAATCGGCCGGGTTGGGCAAGCGCCAGCGCAGCGCCGGTATCTTGTGAGGTCTGGAACAGCGCTTGATCGGCACCGTACAAGGCCGGAACCCAGCGTCCGCCGGGGATGCGCTGCAAGGCCTCCGCACGGCCAAAAAGAACCAGCCCCGTTTCAGCCGGAGCGGCGGTAAGCCTTTGGAAAAGATGCATACAATATATCGAGCAAAATAGATGTAAATTTCACCAAATAAAGCTAAGTTTCTGGCCTAAAAAAACCGCTCCAGCCGGAACGGCGCCGGATCCATGAAGAGTATTTCTCCGGTAAGCATCTGCGCGACCAGCTTCCCTGTCCCCGTGCCGGTGCGCATGCCGATCATGGCGTGGCCGGTGGCGACAATGAGGTTTTCAAAACCGGGCGCGCGTCCGATGATGGGTACTCCATCGGGTGTACAAGGACGCAGGCCGGCCCACGTTTCCAGGCGCTCTGACGTGTCCACCCGAACAAGATACTGCTTAACCGCCCGCAGAAGGGCAGCCACGCGCCGCTCACGAATAGAAAAATCAAAACCCGTCAGTTCCAATGTGCCGGCAAAACGCAATCTGTCTGCCATGGGCGTCACGCATACCTTGGCTTCGGTAAGTAGCAAGGGAAAGTCTGGCAAGTGTGCCGGACGCGCAATGCTGACACTGTATCCCTTGGCTGGCTGCAATGGCAGGCGCACACCCAGAGGCCGCAATAATTCAGCCGACCAGGATCCCCCCGCCAGCACCACCGCATTGGGTTTGATATCCCCCATTGAAGTTTTGACAACACGCACACGACCCGCTTCTGGCACCAGCGCCTTGACTTCAGTAAACGGACATACGCTTACGCCCATGTGAGCTGCAAGCACCTGTGCCAATCCGCGCACAAAACGATCTGGAATGATATGCGCATCATGCGGTAGAAACATGCCGCCACACACTTGATCAGAAACGCAAGACAGCATGCCCCGCACCTGTGGACGATCCAGCATTTGTACTTTTACGCCATAACGCTGCAAGAGTTTGGCTTCACGAGCTGCTTGGGTCAAACCCCCAAGAGTCGCATACAGCAGCAAAAATCCTTTTTGCGTCAAAGCAAAATCCATGCCGGGCAAACCGGCCAGCTCGCGATAAAGATCCAGGCTGGCCATGCCCAGGCGATAGAGCTGCGGCGCTGCGGCATCGACGTGGGCCAACGTGCAGTATTGCCGAAACAACCATAACCAGTGAAATAGGTCTTTATCCCAGCGCGGTCTGATGTAAAACGGGCTGTCCGCGTTAAACATCCAGCGCAAAGCCTTGCTGATGACACCCGGCGCAGCCAGCGGCATGCAATGGCTGGGATCGATCAGGCCCGCGTTGCCGTATGAACAAGCAGAACCTACTGCGCCCATATCCACCAGCGTCACACGCCGTCCCGCCCGAGCCAGATAGTAAGCGCTGCAAACCCCAATCACGCCGCCACCCAGCACCAAGACGTCCACAGCCTGGTCGGACATGAAATTAACTATAACAAAACAAAAGGATCGTTTTTGAACCTGTCCATTGCCGGGTCTATGAACCGGTGGTAGCCACTAAAGCTTCATTCAGAACCTGAACATGAATTCCAAGTTCGCGTTCAAGCGCCAGCAGACTGTCCATGACCGACTGAACATCTCTGCGTTCGTCCTGAACCTGCACCCTGATGTCCATGACGCCATGCTCCTGCTGCCCGGCCCATTTGATGCCAGAACTTAAACCCAATATATTCCAGCCCCGATCACGAATGCCCTGCGCCACGCGGTACACCATGTCCGGACGTTTGTTGCCATAGACCGAAAGCGAATAAATGCGCCCCGGCGCGGCCTTGGCAGATACGTCTTCGGCTGCAATCTCTTTGACTTCAGCAGTAAGATCAAATTGAGCTGCCACGGGCCGCAGGGCACTTACGATGGAGGCGCGGAAAACCCGATCGGTGGTCGACACCAGCAGCATCATGGCAAACTGCCCTCCCAAAATACTGTTGGTCGAATCTAAAATAAGGCTACCCACGTCAAATAAAGCACGCGTCACTTCGGCCACAATTCCAATTTGGTCTTTTCCGATGGCCGCAACCGTGTAGTAACGGGTCATCAGGAAGCGGCGGGCTGCTGTTTTTGAATTAAAGTTTCTTCGCGGATCAGGTTTTCGGACTGCCATGACTGGGCACGTACCAAACCATAGCCGACGGCATACCACGCTTTACGTTGCCAGTTATCGCCTTTGAAAGTGATGAGATACGTGGAGACTTCCTGACCGAGTACAGTCAATTTTTCGCTTTCGCCGTTAAATGTAAGCTCTCCTTTTTGAGTGCTGCCCAGCGAGCAGGGGCTGCTGTCGCCCGCCTTTAAGATCTTTGGAATCGTAAAACTGGGATAGACTGCCGCAAAACCAGCCGGAATGGCCACCGTTACCGCATCGGGCAACACAGACCAGGTTTCGTCTTGCTTGATTCCCTTTTCGTTACGCAGCAGCACCATTTTTTCGGCACTGGCATCGGTGACTTTGACATAGGCTTTATACGAAGTATTTTTATCTAATTCTTTGATTTCGTAAGTCCACAAGGTACCCTTTGGAAAAATAACCAGGCTGTCTATTTGGGTCGTGCTGTCACAACCTATAATGGCTGTTAAAAGCACCGAAACAAACCCAACTACCATTAAAGAAAGGCCACCCCATCTGCGGTCAATCATGCCTGTATAATAAACTAACGTGTCCAAAAGACAATACCCACTGGGCATGATTGGACTGGGAAAAATGGGCAGCGCACTGTTGTCCGGCGTATTCAAAACACATCTATTTAAAGCATCGCAAGTGCTGGGTTATGACATCTCTAAAAACGCCCGGCAACATAGCCAGCGTAGCTATGGCATCGCCTTATCCTCAAGTGCCGAAGCCGTGCTGGCCAACAGTTCCCGTGTATTGATCGCCATCAAACCCCAGGACACCCCGACCCTCTTCGAGCGCTGCCATGGTATCCCTGGCAATGGCAAACTCATCATTTCGATCTGTGCCGGAATTTCGATTCAAACCCTGCAAAAAGCTTTTGGCCCACAGGCCCAGATTTGTCGCGCCATGCCCAATACGCCAGCCGTGCTGGGCCTGGGCGCCAGCGCCATGGCATTTTCGAAAAATGTCACTGCAACTCAAAAAAAATGGTGCTTCCGTTTTTTTAAAGGCGCAGGCATTGTGTCTGAAGTGCCCGAAAAAAATCTCAACGCGATTACAGGCTTAAGCGGCTCCGGCCCGGCCTATGGATATTACCTGACTGAAGCCCTGGCTTTAGCAGGTATCAAAGCTGGGTTGCAGGCCGACACAGCCTTGCGTTTTTCGGCGCAGACCCTGATTGGTGCCGCCACCATGGTCTTGCAAAGCGGTAAAAGCGTGCCACAGTTGATTGCGGATGTCTCCAGCAAGGGCGGCACCACTGTGGCTGGCATGCATGTGCTAACGCACAGCCCGGTGCGTGCAATCTTAGAGAAGACCGTTAAGGCAGCCAGCGCCCGCGCCAAAGAACTTTCGAGGGTAAGCTAATGTATTCGCTGGCAGAAATGATCCGCGTGGTTTTCAGGCTCTTTGAGCTGGCCTTGTTTGCCCGTATTCTGATGTCGTGGATTCCGCACGATCCCATGCATCCGTTTGCCAACTTCCTGCGTCAGTTGACCGACTGGATGCTGGTGCCCTGCCGCCAATTGCTTGATCGATTTATTCCGCCCGGTTCCATGGGCATCGATTTTTCGCCCATCATGGCTTTTTTTGCCCTGGATATTGCGCAACGCGTGATCATCGGTTTGTTGCAGAGCCTGGGCACGGGATTCTAAGCGATGTACAGCCTCACCCAATGGATTTTTCGCGGCATCTACTTACTGCTGCTGGCACGCCTGATCCTCAACTGGGTGGCGTTGAACCGCCGCGTGGAGCAACACCCGGTCGCGCAACTGATCGAAAAAATTTCAGATCCGCTGGTGGCGCCCTTTCGCGGACTGTTTCAAAGCCGTTTTGATTTTTCGCCCGCGCTGACCTACTTTATATTATCGATGATCGTAGAGCCCCTGGTGCATAAAGTCCTGGGGCTGTAACCCCTCTATGCGTCCTTGATCATCTGCGTCCGGGTTCAACCCCGAAGCTCCCAAAACAAGATCGAACAACAACCTGACGGAACATTAAAAGTATGGACATCGGCACCCGCAGTAGACGGAAAAGCCAATCAAGCGGTGATCCAACTCTTGGCAGAACATTTTGACATTGCCCCCGCACGGATCAAACTTGTGCGTGGTCACCAGGGTCGCCAAAAAAAATTTGAAATTCTGGCTTCGTAAACACTGGAACTGCTAAAAGAAAGTATGCATAGTGCAGGTTGAAATGGATTGATATACTTTAGTTGTTTGCATGTCTAACGGGGGAAAGACAGCTCACCGCAATTTGTTTGCCAAAGGATATCCAGCCCATCTGCGAAAGAAGCACCGGCGGGTGCTGGCTATTTTAGTTTTTGTCGTACTTGGCGCTCCGTTGAGCCTTTGGCTGGCGCCCAAACCCCACATGCTTTCTGCGGTCGAACCGTCCAGCGCTGGCAAGGATATTTTTAGCAGCAAATGCGTGGCCTGCCACAGTATTGGCGAAGGTAAAAAAATCGGCCCCGACCTTAAAGGCGTCACCACCCGGCATTCGAAGGAATGGATTAAAAAATTTGTCCGCAACCCCCAGTCCCTGAAAGATTCAGGCGATGCCGCTGCCATTAAACTGTTTGCAGAATTTGCCCCCATGGTCATGGCCCCGCAGGAACTGTCAGACACAGAAGTGGATGCGGTGCTGGCTTACATTGAACAAGCTCCCGCCAGTGCGGGATCTATGGAGACGGCGAGTCGGAAAAACGGTGAATCGGCGCAAAGCAAAGAAAAAGATTTGTGGCCTTATTATGGCTGGCGTGGCATTGGCGAAAGCAAGGGTTATATGCCTGATCAACCGATTGCGTTTTCACACAAATTGCATGCTGGCACTATGAAAATCAATTGCCTGTACTGCCACTTTGGCGCCGAAAAAAGCCGTCATGCCGGAATTCCGCCGGTCAACGTGTGCATGAATTGTCATCAGGCCGTCAAGCGCGACTCACCCGAAGTGCAAAAAATCATCAAGGCTTTTCAGGAAAACAAACCCATCGAATGGATTAAAGTCCACAACCTGCCCGACCATGTACAATTTAACCATAGCGTGCACGTCAATGCGGGCGTGGATTGCTTAAAATGTCACGGCGATGTGCCCCACATGGTTAAAATGCGACAGGCGAAAAAACTGACAATGGGAGAATGTATTAGCTGTCACCGCGAGATTCATCAAAAAAATCCGGCCACCCGCAATCAGCCCAACCGCCTGCTCGATTGCGCCAACTGTCATCATTAATATGAATAAAGATACTCAATTTGACGAGTTTAAGGAACCCGTTCCACTCACCGGGGAAGACTTTAAACAGTGGGATAGTATGAATGTTTCCCGCAGCACCTTTTTAAAACTCATGGGCATGACGTTTGCCGCCGCCGCCGCCGGTTGCAGTCCCATGCCCGTCAAAAAAGCCATTCCTTACGTCAACAAACCCAAAGAAATTACTCCCGGAGTAAACGCCTGGTATGCCAGCACTTGCGGAGGTTGCAGCGCCCGCTGCGGCCTGCTGGTCAAGTCACGTGATGGGCGACCTATTAAGATAGAAGGCAACCCCGAGCACCCACTCTCCCAGGGTGGCGTCTGCGCCTTAGGCCAGGGCACCTTGCTCAATCTTTATGATGTCAACCGGGCCCAGTTTCCGACCATGGGCCAGAAAAAAAGCAGTTGGAAACAGCTTGATGAGGCTGTCATCGCTGGCCTGCAAAAAGCGCGGAATATCCGCATCCTGACACCTTCGTTGCCCAGCCCCTTTAGCCAGGATGTGGTCGACCAATTTGTGGCGCATTACTCCTCTGCCAGGCAAGTGCGCTATGACCGTGAACCTTTGCAGGGTCTGCTGCTGGCTCATGAACGTAGTTTCGGACGCGCCGTCCTGCCCAGCTTTTATCTAGACAAAGCCAAAGTCATTGTAGGCGTCGATGCCGATTTTCTGGCAAGCTGGATCGCTCCGGTGGCCTTTACCAAGGCCTATGCCAAGCGACGTAAAGTCAGCGAGCAAAACGCGGACATGTCGTTGCATGTGCAAGTTGAGGGACGCCTGTCCCTGACAGGCAGCAATGCCGATCTGCGCTTGCGTGCCACACCTGCGGAACAAGTTGATTTTCTGCTATGGCTGGCCCGTGAAATTGGCCTTAAACGTTCTGGTGGATCAGCCCTGACCATCCGTACCGAGGCACCTAAACTCGATCCCAAGACCTTGGAGCGCACATTAACAGCCTTGCTCGCCCATCCCGGAGAGTCGCTGCTGCTGTGCGGCAGCAATGATCCTGATATCCAGTGCCTGGTTGCTTATATCAACAGCTTGCTTGGCAACTACGGCCGCACCTTGAGTGTCGCTTCTGCCGCGTATCAGTGCGTCAGTACCGGCTCGGCCTGGAATGAACTGGTCGAAGACATGGAAAAAGGACGCGTCGACGCGTTAATTTTGTACGGTGTAAATCCCGTCTACGACTCGGCCGAAGGAGCACGTTTTGCCAAGGCTCTGGAAAAAGTGGCGTTGCGTGTGTCGCTGGCCGAACGGGCCGATGAAAGCACTGTGCTGTGCCAGTATCACGCTCCCGACCATCACTATTTGGAATCGTGGAATGATGCCCGCCCGCAAAGTGGCGTCTACAGTTTATTCCAGCCCCTGGTGCGTCCGCTCTTTGATACGCGCCAGGCACAGGAATCCTTGCTGGCCTGGGCCGGTAAACCGCAAAAAGCCTATGACAGCCTGCGCGCCTTTTGGCAGCAAAACATTTACTCGCAAAGTTCACGTCTGCAGAGTTTTAATACATTTTGGCGTCAAGTCGTTCAGCTGGGCGTATTTACTGTCGCAGCCGAAGCGTCCGAACCGGCCAGCAGCGTATCCAGCGTTGTCGCAAGCGCTGCCACGGCCTTAGCCCGCCGTTCACCTGAAAAAGGTCTAACCTTGGCCTTGTACGAAAAAGTAGCCATCCGCGGTGGTCAGTGGGCCAATAATCCGTGGTTGCAGGAATTACCCGATCCAGTCAGTAAAGTCACTTGGGATAACTATGCCTCACTGTCGGTTGGCGCTGCCAAAGCACTGGGCTTGGAATTGGGCGATTTGCTCACGATCAGCACCGCAGGCCAGAAACTGACGCTGCCCGTGTACATCCAGCCTGGCCAGCATGACAGCGTGGTGGCGGTGGCACTGGGATATGGCCGTACGCATGCTGGCAATATTGGAAATGGGGTGGGACAAAATGCCACGCCGCTGTCGGCTAGCCTAGAGGGCCGACCCCAGTGGACCGGATTGCCAGTCAAAATCGCCAGGGCTTCTGGTAAATACAAGCTGGCCTTAACGCAGGAACATAACTTTTTAGAAGGCCGACCCATTGTGCAGGAAACCACCTTAACCGAATATCAAAAAGACCCGGGCGCCGGGGTTTTGCCAGAACACAAGTTGCCCAGCCTATGGCCTGAATTTCCTTACCCCGGCCATCGCTGGGCCATGGCGGTAGACCTTAACAGCTGCACCGGCTGCGGCGCCTGCGTGGTGGCATGCCAGTCTGAAAACAATATTCCGTCGGTCGGCAAAAAAGAGGTGGCCACCAATCGCGAAATGCACTGGATCCGTATCGATCGCTATTATTCTAAAGACGAAGAAAATCCAACCGTGACGCACCAGCCCATGATGTGTCAGCACTGTGGCAACGCGCCGTGCGAAACCGTGTGTCCGGTACTGGCCACCGTGCACAGCACCGAGGGTCTTAATCAACAGGTCTACAACCGCTGCGTGGGCACCCGTTATTGCGCCAACAACTGTCCCTACAAAGTGCGGCGCTTTAACTGGTTCAATTATTCACATGATGATTTACTGGCCAACCTGGCGCTCAATCCGGACGTCACCGTGCGCAGCCGCGGCGTCATGGAAAAATGTTCTTTCTGCGTACAGCGCATCGAGGAAAAACGTTTTGGTGCCAAACGCGAGGGTCGTGACATCAAAGATGGCGAAATTAAAACGGCCTGTCAGCAAAGCTGTCCGGCCAACGCCCTGGTATTCGGTGATATGAACGATCCCGAAAGTGAAGTTTCCAAGCTCATGAAATCTGGCCGCGCCTACCATGTACTCCACGATGTGGGCACAAAACCCTCGGTGACCTATCTGGCTAAAGTGCGCAACATTGAGCCTGGGCCTGTGGCCGCGTCAGAGGAAGCTCACCATGGTTGATGCCACCCTGCAAATTCTGCGACCGCCACTGGTAGAAGGCAATCCGCCGCTGGCCCAGATCACCGATGAAGTCTGCCAGCCGCTCGAACGTTTTCCCGGAAAAGCCTGGTGGCTGGCGTTTTTAACAGCGCTTTCTGCCCTGGGATTGGGAACGGTGGCCGTCATCTATTTAATTGCCACCGGCGTGGGCGTGTGGGGCCTAAACAATACGGTGGGCTGGGCCTTTGACATTACTAACTTTGTATTTTGGGTCGGCATTGGCCATGCTGGCACGCTGATTTCAGCCATTTTGTTTTTGCTGCGTCAAAAATGGCGTACATCAATAAACCGCGCCGCTGAAGCCATGACCATCTTTGCGGTGTGCTGTGCCGGCATCTTTCCGCTTATGCACATGGGCCGGGTATGGTTTGGCGCATACTGGATGCTGCCGCTGCCAAATGCCCTTGGCCCCTTGTGGGTCAATTTCCGTTCGCCGCTCTTGTGGGATGTCTTTGCCATCTCGACCTATCTGACCATTTCGGCTGTCTTTTGGTTTGTCGGCCTTATTCCTGATATGGCTGCCATCCGCGATCGGGCAGTCCATCCCATTCGCAAGGCCATCTTTAGCATCCTGGCCCTGGGCTGGAACGGCTCTAACCGGGCCTGGTCACATTACGAAAAGTTATACCTCATCCTGGCGGGGCTTTCGACACCGCTGGTACTTTCGGTGCACACCATCGTCAGTTTCGACTTTGCCACCTCGGTGATACCCGGCTGGCACACCACGATATTTCCACCTTATTTTGTAGCCGGGGCTATTTTTTCGGGTTTTGCCATGGTGCTGATGCTGCTGATCATTACGCGCAAGGTTTTGAGTTTTGAAAAATACATTACAATCCGGCATCTCGAAGCCATGTGCAAGGTGATCCTGGTCACAGGCATGATGGTGGGACTGGCCTATAGCACCGAGTTTTTTATTGCCTGGTACAGCGGTAATCTGTACGAGCGTTACGCTTTTATCAACCGTGCCTTCGGTCCTTTTGCCTTTTCATACTGGATCATGGTCAGTTGCAACGTACTCTCGCCGCAAATTTTTTGGTTTAAACGTTTCCGCCAGAATATTCCGGTCATGTTTGTGATGACTATTTTTGTAAACATCGGCATGTGGTTTGAGCGTTTTGTGATCATCGTAACCTCGTTGCACCGCGACTTTTTACCCTCAAGCTGGTCCATGTACCGGCCCACGTGGGTGGAGTTTGCCATATTGATCGGTAGTTTTGGTCTATTTTTTACTTTGTTTTTGCTTTTTGTGCGCGTGCTGCCAGTGATCAACATGGCCGAAGTCAAGACGGTGCTCAAAGAAGGCAAGGAAGAAGCTCATGGCGGCGGACATTAAATTTTATCTGGGTATTTTTGACGACGAACACAAGCTGCTTTCGGCCACCCGCGCCGCGCAGCAGTCCGGCTTTGATATTTACGATTGTTACACGCCGTACGCCGTGCATGGGCTCGACCAGGCCATGGGTCTGGCGCACAGCAAATTAGGCTGGATTGCACTTTTTGGCGGCTTGCTCGGCTTTGTTGTAGCCTTGCATTTGCAAATCTGGACCTCGGCCTACAACTGGCCGATTAATGTGGGCGGTAAACCTTACATATCCTTACCTGCGTTTATCCCCATCACCTTTGAGCTTACGGTATTGCTGTGCGGCTTAATCGGACTGGGTGGCATGATCACTTTAGGAAAGCTTGGCCCCACCTTGCGCCCCTCTGTCATTGGTAAACACGGTTGCACCAGCCATCGGTTTATTTTGGCCCTGCGCTCGTACAATCAGAACCTAGACCTGGGTGCCGCCCACAACCTGCTGCTGCATCACGGCGCCATGGAATGTAAATGGTATGAAGAAAGTTAGCCTAATTTTTTTAGCGCTTTTGGCGCTCTTGCTTGGCTGGTATCTTTCACGAGATCGGGGCAAGACCAATTACGAGTTTCTATTTAACATGCGGCATACGCCCGCCTCCAAATCGTTTTCGCCCAACAAAGTATTTTCTAATGGACAGACTCTGCAAATTCCTCCAGAAGGTACTGTGCCACGCGGCTACGAAGCTTTTGTCGCCAGCTACGACGAAGCTAAAACCCTTACCGACCCGCTGACAGCAGATGAAAAAACCTTGGCCCGGGGCCAAAAAATGTTCGAAGTATTTTGCCTGCCCTGCCATGGCACCGAAGGCAAGGGTGATGGACCCGTGACACCTAAATTTCCAAACCCACCCTCGCTGCTTGCCGCCCATGCCCGCGAACTTTCGGACGGTGAAATCATGCATATTGCCACCAACGGCCGTGGCCTGATGCCCGCTTACGCCAGCCAGGTAGACACCCAGGACCGTTGGAAAATCATTTTATACATAAGGAAATTGCAAAAGGATAATCCATCATGAGCTCCGCCAGACGCACCTTGCTTTTAAGTGTCTGTGTCGTGACCGCCGCCATGCTGCTTTGGACTTACCAGCAGCAACCCCAGCGCGCGCTTGGAAACGTGCTGATGATGCTGGTGATTCTGCTGGGCGTGGTGCTTGGCGCCTGCTTTTTTATAGCCTTGCAATACTTAATGAAGGGCGCCTGGGCGGTGGTTCTGCGGCGCATTCCCGAAGCCTTGACTGGTCTGCTTCCGGCTGCGGCGGCCTTAACGGTTATCGTCTGGCTGGGACACGCCCAGCTTTATCATTGGGTACACCCGCACGGAGACGTGCTTTTAGAGGGCAAGCAAGTCTTTTTAAACATGCCGTTTTTTACGCTGCGCCTTTTGATTTATTTTAGCCTGTGGTTTTTAATCATTGGCCGCATCGTCAAGCACTCGCGTGCACAAGACGAGGACGGTAGTCCCACACACACGTTTGCCAATGTACGCTGGTCAGCGGCCTACATGATTGTGTTTGCCTTGTCGTATTCTTTTGCCAGCTTTGACCTGGTGATGTCCTTGGAGCCACACTGGTTTAGCACCATCTTTGGCGTGTATAACTTTGCAGGCGCCTTTTTAAGCGCGCTTACCGTGACCACTTTGTTGGTCATTTATTACCGCCGCAAAGATTGTTTTAAGGACATTCAGCCCGTGCATGTCACCTTTTTAGCAAAACTGATCTTTGCGTTTTGCATTTTTTGGGCTTACATCTGGTTTTCACAGTTTATGCTGATCTGGTACAGCAATATCCCCGAAGAGACAGTTTATTTTATTCCGCGCATGCAGGGTGCCTGGCGACCTCTGTTTTTTGCAAACCTTGCGCTGAACTGGCTTGTCCCCTTTTTAGGGTTGCTGGGCTACCGAGCCAAGCGCAATATCCCCTGGCTGGTGTGCGTTTGCATGGCAGTGCTTGCGGGACGGGCATTGGATGTCTATCTCATGGTCATGCCACCGCTGTCGCATGGACACGGGCCGCAATTTGGCGCAGTAGAACTTTTAAGTTTAGCCAGCATCGCTGCGCTGGGACTTTTGTTTTTTAAACGCACCCTGCACAAGCATCCGTTGGCCCCCACGCACGATCCCTTGTTTCAGGAAAGTGCGCAGCTTCACGAATAGCCCCTGAAAGAGGGGCGTCTTTTTAATGTTTTAGTTAATTGGTCCGTCAGCTGCCCCAGTATGTGACATCTCGATAGCCGAGTGTTGTTTGTAGCTGCTGCTTAGCCCCTTGCTTCCAAGCATGGCCACCGGTTCTAAAGTGGCACTTGCCAACGAAGTTTTACCAGCATCCCCTTGTTTGACCATTGCTGCCTCTCGATTGATTGCCATACAACTTGCTCCTTTCGAAAATATTTCAGGATACTGTCATTATTCCCAGTTGGCGTGTTTTTTAAACATATTTTCTTGCAAAAAACAGAGGAGTATCCGGGGGCTTATCACCTGGATTATGACGCCGATTAGCCCGCACTATTCATACTTTCTTGTAGCCCGCTAAATGCGCGGGCTGCGTGAAGTAAAGGATGCTTCGAAAGTATGCATTATTCACGATATGCGGGCTCCCGTGTGTAGGTGTCCGCTTCATGTGCGTGAATAATCCGGGTTAGAGAAGCAATGGACGCACTACATTAGCGCTTTCCCCACACACCCGTATAGGGATCGTATTGGCAGTGGGCCGGTTTAGACAAAGCATTGCCGGGATCAACCAGAAATACCCTACAGTCGGTACAAATATAGCGAAACTCGCAGTCGCAACAAACCTCTACTTGATCCTTATTGATGTGCCACACAGCCTGAAACTCTGGTTGCGCCACCGCTTTGGCCAGCGCAGCCGGCGCCAATTGACCATAGCAGTGCTGACAGGAAGGACAGTTTTTAATATTGCCTTGCACATCGATGCCTACTTTTTTGTTAAGACAAGTGTTGAAATGTTGCGCTTCGGTAAAAACATCGGTATTGACTGAAAAATATGCAGAATGAATCTGACCGCAGTCGTGAGCAGGATGAACAACCGGCGTGACATGGGTGAGCGTCCAGCCCCCATACTCAACGCGGGATGCTTGCGGCGCACCATAAACGGTAACGCGGGCAATACGCTGATGCGTCTTGCACAAGGCCACCAAATCATTCTGTCTAAGACTGGCATCATACCGAAGCAGCAACTCGATGGAACGCAACCGACCCAGTAAAGTGGGCTGAAGCAGGGCATCCAGGGCAGTCAGACTCATGGCCTCGTAACAACGCAGCTCCACATGAGAACAGTCAAGTTCATCCAACTGCGCAAAAAGCGAGGCGAAGTCGTGCCGGGACTCTGCCCCTATATCAATCACGGCATTGTTGATGCGCTCCGGATGCTCGTAGCCAAGATCAAGATCCGGAAAATGTTCGGCATCCTCCTGTAACCAAAAACCCAATTCTTCCGAAATCAAAAACGCAAAGTAACCCTCTATCGTCTTGCTTTGATCGACAGGATACAGCGCTTTGATGGCAAGCACGCTAAGGCCTTGATGCACCGTAAGTATTTCAAAAAGCTGGAGCGGAATAGGATAATACTGGGCACGCTGCAAATCACACAGGATACTCTTACAAGCGCCCCGCACCGGACGGTTACAAGCAAACAAGCGGAAAATCTTATGCATCGTCAGGCAGGCACTTGGACAGTGGCTTGGGAGCGGCCATCGCCGATCCCACCACAAAACCACGGGCATGATAGTCAACGCTTTCAGCATGGCGGTATTGCTGGGCCTGCGGCGTGGCGGGAGTAAACCGCAGGCTACGAAAAAACACAGGCGTACGCGGATTTTCCGAATCCGTTAATTTCTGGCGAATGGTTTCATCGTTACTGGTCATGACGCAATAAGCATTGTGCCACTTTTTTTTCTAAATCAACATGGGTTGCATGCGAGACCATGCCAAACTGCCCCACCGGATTGACTTCCAAAAACACATCCTGTCCATCACTGCTGCGAATCAAGTCAATCGCACCCACATCAAAATGCAACGCATGCACCAGCACACGCAAACGTTGCTCCAATGTTTGCGAAAGTTGATACGGCACCATCCGATTGGGGCGAGCAAGGTTGTAACGGCGATAGTCTACCTGGGTCTGTGGATCATTTTGTGAAAAAATAGCCACGGCTTCAAAGCTACCCTCTATATAAAACACCCTTAGCTCATATTGCTTGGCAATAGCAGCCTGCACCAGCGACGGAAAAAAGTTGTCGGGCAAGCGATTGACGGTTTCCTGGTCGAGCAGGGATGCATAGGACGCCAAAACACCATCTTCCATATTGAGACTCAAGGGATCGCGGCCCAGATTTTTAGCGATCACCTGGCCATGTTGAGCCAGAAATTGCAGCAACGCCTTTTTTTCCGACACAATCAGGCTGGGCGGAATATCCAGTCCGGCTTCCCGCGCAGCGATCAACATCCGAGTCTTATCGAGTTGGGCAAGTTGCGGCCCGCACAACCAGTGTGCATGCTTGAGCGCAGCAAATAAGGCCTGCCCAGGTGCAGCATGTTCCTGCGCCAAAAAAAGGGCGATCTCAAATTGCTGGGGCAAACACTCGCTAAAGGTGTCTACATGATGAATCGCATAGTGTTTAAAATAACCCCAGCGCCGAAACCACACGCTATGCACCTGCATTAAATCAATGCACCGCTCCGCACCCGTTAGCCAATGGGTCAACGTCAGCGTGGGTTTAGGGCCACTGGCGTCCAACACAAAACGGCTGGGATATTCGAGGTCTTCTTCGTTAATTCTTACCACATCCGCACCCAACGCATCCAACCACCCCAGCACACGTTCTGTGGCCAAATCATTATGGGCCCGACTTAGGATTAGAATCATGATTTTATTGTAGCTTTTTGGGTCTTGGAAATCGCATATGAATCACGCGGGCTAAGCTGAAAAATTTTTATCGCCAAAACTCCTGGGATACGTTGAACTATGGGTAATGGATGAAATGAAAGGTTGCTTATCCCAATGGCCTTATTAAAAAATAAATCCGACCTTGGCCGCTGGCTGGCCCTGATCATCCTGTGCCTGAGCGATTTGATGATCGTGCTTGACGTGACCATCGTCAACGTAGCCCTGCCCTCGATACGTTTAGATCTGGGCTTTACCGAAGCCTCACTGATCTGGGTCGTGAATGCCTACATGCTGACCTTTGCTGGGTTTTTATTATTGGGGGGTCGCATGGCCGATTTGTATGGTCAGCATCGACTGTTTTTAAGTGGCCTCGCTTTGTTTACCCTGGCATCGCTGGCCTGCGGATTTTCAAACTCACAGACGCTGCTGGTTGCAGCACGTGCGGTGCAAGGCTTAGGCGGGGCCATCGTATCGGCCGTAGCACTTTCAATGATCATGAACCTGTTTACCGAAACCGTCGAACGCACCAAGGCTCTGGGCGTCTTTGGCTTTGTTTCCGCTGGAGGCGGCAGTATCGGTGTCCTACTGGGTGGTCTGCTGACAGGCACGTTTAGCTGGCATTGGATATTTTTGATCAACGTGCCGATTGGGGCTGCCGTGATGGGCCTATCGCTGGTCTTACTCCCCAAGGAACAGGTTTCACCGTCAACCAGGCAACTGGACCTCCCTGGAGCGATCACAATTACGTTGGCCCTGATGTTGACAGTGTATGGCATCGTAAATGCCAATGCAGCAGGCTGGTGGTCAGCACAAACCATGGGTCTACTGGGGGCGGCAACACTATTGCTCTTTATATTTTTTATGATTGAATCGCGTGTGACTTTACCGTTAATCCCACTCGACCTATTTAGGCTACGCAACTTGGTGGTTGCAAATATTGTCGGCATCTTGTGGGCAGCGGCAATGTTTGCTTGGTTTTTTTTGTCGGCACTGTATATGCAACGGGTACTTGGCTACACGCCTATGCAAATTGGCTTGGCGTTTTTACCCACCAATTTAATCATGGCCCTCTTATCACTAGGATTGTCGGCCAAACTGGTCATGCGTTTCGGTATCAAAGGCAGCTTGGCCACCGGCATATTATTGGTTGCCCTGGGACTGACCTATTTTGCCCGTGCACCGCTCGCCGGAAGTTTTGTGGTGGATATGTTGCCGAGCATGTTACTCCTGGGCCTCGGTGCCGGCATGGCCTTTAATCCAGTCTTGCTGGCGGCCATGAGCGCTGTCGATATCAGCCAGTCAGGATTGGCATCGGGTATTGTAAACACTTCATTTATGATGGGTGGCGCATTGGGGCTGGCCATACTCTCAAGCTTGGCTGAAGCACGTACGGCAAGTTTGATGAGCAAGGGCACCACACAAATTGCAGCTTTAAACAGTGGTTATCACATGGCGTTTATGGGGGGAGCAATCTTTGCATTAATCGCAGTCGTGCTCGTTGTCGTATATCTGCGTTCCCCTAATCCGGATGATTCACGCAGCGGGTTAAAATAGGGTGAAACTTATTTGTTAAACATGCGATATGCCTCTACATGGATACCCTGAAACAAGCCTTAAAACATAAAACCATCGCCATCCGCGAAGTCGGCCTGCGTGATGGCCTGCAAAACGAGGCGCCCCAGTCGATCGCCAAACGTATCTGCCTGGGCGAAGCGCTGCTCGAAGCGGGCGTCACCTTTTTGGAATCCTGTGCCTTTACCGGCCCCAAGATGACCAGCATGAGCGATCCCGAAGCCGTTTATTTTCAGTTATCCACGCATCCTGCGGTGATGCAGCGGGGAAGCATCATCAGCGCCCTGGTGATGACCAGCCGCAAGAATTTAACCGAATACCTGGATAAGGCACTGATGGCAGGCGTTTACGATCTGGCCTTTGTGCTCTCCGCGCATCCCGGGCACTGCCAGCGCAATCTGGGAGCCGATACCGATGAGCTTTTGGCACGTTACAAAACCTTGTTTACTGACCCGCGCCTTAAAAATGCGGCCATCAAGTTGCGCGTATATGTGTCTACCGCCTGGGGTGATGTAAACGCCACCGATGTCAGCGCCGCAAGTGTGTATACCCTGGCCAGCAAACTCTTTGACATGGGCGCGTGCGAAGTGGGCCTGGCCGACACTTCGGCGCTGGGCACTCCCGAGCTCATTGCCGAACGTTTTGAGTACCTGCGCCAACATGGATTGCCCCTCGCGCAACTGGCCTTTCACGCGCATGACCCCGACTGGAAGCAGGGCTTGGGTGTGGCCAATATTCTTGGAGCTGTGCAGACCGGTATTACCCGCGTGGATACTTCAATTCTAGGATTGGGCGGCTGCCCGGCCACAGCCCATCCGCATGGCAATGTATCTACCGAAGACCTTGTGGCGGCCCTGCACCAAGCCGGTTATCAGACTGGCATTGATCCCGTGGCGCTTTTACGGGCAGCGAAATATGGCGTGCAAGACATGGGCCTGCCGATCTACAGCCAGACGTCACAACAAGTATGGGCAGCCAAGCCCTAGGCGATGAAGCTCGTTGCAGCCAGTTCGCATCCTAACCCGGATTATTCACGCATATGAAGCGGATACCTACACACGGGAGCCCGCTACGAGTAAAGTATGAATAGTGCGGGCTAAAATCGATACCCGTATAATTTAACCAAGGCAATTGGGAGGATCTATGAACTACAAGGTCAGTATTATTATCGAAAAGGATGAAACGGGTTATTACGCATTTTCTCCCGAACTGGAGGGCTGTCAAAGCCAGGGAGACACCATCGAAGAAGTCAGCGCTAATATCAAGGAAGCAGCGCAGTTGTATATCGAGACGCTTAGTGTGGAAGAAATAAAATCCCTTTTCAACACCGAAATCTATACCACCACCTACGAGGTTAAGGTTACCTAAACCAGCCCGCCTCACACCCCAGGATGCTGAATCACTGCTATTCAAATCTGGTTTTCAACTGGCCCGCAGTAAAGGAAGCCATCGTATCTACATAAAAAACGGCATTCGGGTAGTACTGCCCTTCCACACCGGAAAAATTCTGCATCCCAAGATCGTTAAACAAGTATTGGTTGCTGTTGAAAAAGCAAGTATCTGATCAATATTCAGTCAGGATTAGTCCGTAACGACTTCAACCAAATACAGCGTATGCCAATACCGGTACAAATGCCGCCGTTCGTCTTTGATTTTAAGCCCACCCTGCGCCACCAACCACCGCACCCAGGCGGGATCCACGTGTTCGATTTTAAGCGGAACTTCTGTGCCGTCGGAATGAAACACCAGGCGTTTGCCGGCCTCTTCGGCATAGCGGCGTATGTCCGCCAAAGCCATGCCACTGACCGGAATAATGACGCGCTGCGCTTTGCTGTGGCCAATATGAATGAGCTCGCGAATCAAACCCGTGCCGCGGTAGGGATCTTTTTCATCCTGATTTTGATGTGGCGCAATGGGAATGTACGGCGGGTTGCAGATCAAAAGGTCGAAACCGTCGGGCAATCCGGCAATGCCTTTTCCTAAAAACGCATGGGTATTTAGCCCCCGACGCGGGTAGCGTTGCAAATTGCGGTCGGTACAGCGCAGGGCAAAGGGGCTGATGTCGGTAAAGTACAGTTCCTGCAAGTTGGGGAGCTTGGCCGCCAGTGCGCAGGAAATATGTCCGCCGCCCACGCCCACTTCTACAACTTTTTGCAGCGCCGGATCGTTGAGAATACCCTCCGCCTTAAGGTTCCGTAGCGCAAGCAGCGTATCGATGTTGGCGCACCACACATCCTGGTCGACCGCCTGATCGTAATCGGTCACGACGCCGTCGTATTCGGTATAGCGGCGTCCGCGTCCGTAAAGCGTAATCAGGCGCGATATAAGATCAAAGTCTTTCAGGCGCCGCGCAATGTGCAACTCCGGATACAGCAAGCCGTTGCTGGGAATACGCGCAAGCGGCGTCAGACTGTCGACTTCCGGAAGCAAAAACCCCTCGGGCCGAACGGCAGACGGCACGCGGAAAAGTTCCAGTGTGGCCAGATCGTCGCTCGCACGGATGTATAGATCTACGTGACGTGGGAGAGGTCGGGGTTCTTCCAAAGCGATCGAAGTGACCGTGAAAGTTTCGCGTTTGAGGCGTTCGGTCGTCAGGACAAAGTCCAAGTGCCCGTTTCCAGGCGCCAGACGTTTAAAACACAGCGCAGCCATACAGTGATTTATCGTTAAAAGCCCCACAAACGTTCCAAAAAATTTGTGGGATGTTTTGACATTTTGATTCGTTTTGATCAAACAACCGTTAAACAACGCACATCCATTCCCAGGGCGATGCCCCGGGCTATGAATGTTTGCAGTCTGTCCGAAAACAGCAATAGTACCGTTAGACAAAATTTCCTTAGGTTCGTCATTCCCGCGGAGGCGGGAATGACGAACCAGCTTATTTCTATCCTATCTACATTTTATCGGAATCGGTCGTGTTTTCGGACAGCCTGATCCACGCAGGTGGGCAAGAGCCAAGTGACTTTAGTCATCGGAAAAAGATTTCCAACGCCCAAAAACGTTTTTACCTCTGCCAGCTTGAGCAGCACCTTGCAGGCGGGGCGGGGTAATCGGAGTCCATTCGAGATACTTTTGCAAAAAATCCGAAATCCACCCGAGTTAAGCTACGGCTCCCAAAACAACTTCGTATAGATCATAAAAATTGGTGGGCATCAGTCCCTGATATCCACTGTTTATGAACTGAAAATCTGTTTTTTCCATTTGGGAACACAGCGCAATATCGGTCGCGGTGCTTTTACTTACGCAAATATTGGGGATGGGAACATGCCGTAACCGGCCATCATTGGGCCAGGTGGATGTTTCGGCGATCTCCAAAGCCCTGCTAACCCAGGCCCCATGCCGTTCTGCAAAAAACCCCACAGTATGTTTCAAATCCGGACGGAGATTCATAACAAGTTCCAGCAAGGTCAGGTTGGCATCGATAGATCCGTAGCAATTAAAACTATCCCTTGAGATGTTATAGGAATGAACGCCCGGTTTGCGTACGATAACCTCGAATTCCTTGGATTTCATCTGAACTTTACCTAAAGAGGCCGCCCAGAGATTGCGTATTTTGACTTCGGATAACACCAGCGCCAGAAATTTTAGATTCGTCTTGGGTTGGCAAATTTCATGCACCTTGCCTAGTTGTTCAAGTGCTTCACGTAATTCCGCCCCCGAAAGGCGGGGCAGGGTAATCGGAGTCCATTCGAGATACTTTTGCAAAAAATCCGAAATCCACCCCAGCGGCTGGCCGTCTTCGTCTCCGTCTATACATTCCACAAATTCCGTAACGTTTGCTGGACTCAAACAAGATGGATCATACTCATTCAGCTTGTCAGCGCCGATATAATTTGTAAGCAGCCGCTCACGATCTTCCTTATCCAAGCCTTTTAACAAACTGCGCCAGCGTTTGTGGTACGTCTCGTCCCCAGCAAACACATCCACCTTGGCCGCGCGTGCGGTGGTGAATAAGGTTTCCAAACGCCCAACTATGCCCACGGAATCAGATTTCAGTTCCAATAGTCCCTGAACGGTTTGGGCGATTTCAATGCGCTGCGCGGAAAGACGGTAAAACATGGGTCGCCAATACATCGGTGGGAATCGAAGGTTGTTTCAGGAAAGATTTTGACGATTTTTGACAAGTTTTCACTGAAAAACAAAATACGCTTTTTAAAAGCTACTTCGATATTTTTATGTGGGTACTGCCCTCTTCCGCTGCAAGCGCGTGGCCCAGCCGCCACTGGAGGTTCGTCACGGCGTTTTGAGACCCCTTGAACAGTGGGGCCTGGCTTTAAAAGATGATGAGCATGTCGTGGCGGTAGATCGCTGGGGTATGTGGGTGCACGATCGCGGGAAAAACAAATTGTGCCTGCACGCCTTTAGCGGGGACGGCGGTTTTGAACAAAAAAACGCTTTTGCGCTGGAAAACGTCAAAAGCGCCCTGGCCGCCGTCGGCGTAGAAGGCTCCATGATCCTGTGCGTCAAAAGCACTCCGCCCGGCATGGTCGATCAGATATCCATCTACCCGCACAAAAGCCCGCAGGTGAACCATCACCTGCCGCTGGAAGGCCACGAACGTTTTACGAATGCCTTTGAGCTCAAAGCCAAATACGACTTGCCGGCACAAGCCCTGGTCATTTTGTATGACGAAAATAAAAAACAATACGCCCTGCGTCAAATGTTTGCGCAGTCCTCCGATAACCAGGGGCCAAAAAGTATTCACAGCTGGCCCTTGCCGCTTGAGTGTAAAAAGTTTGTAGACATTCGCGCCAAAGACCGCAAGCACGCCGAACTGGTATTTGAGAATCCCCACGGACAAAAAATTGTGATCGATGTGCGTGTGCGCCGTTCCGGCCGGGTACTAGTCCACAAAACCCGATTATTCAACCCCGACAAAATTCCGAAAGATTTTGATTTGGAGGGCAACATTCCCCTGCCGCAATCCGGGGGGCGCTTGCGCCTTGAATCAAGCGGCAGCCATCCTAGTCTTTTGCCGGAGGCCGTTTTTGAATTTGAAAAATCAGACAAGGCCATAAACCAAAAATGGCGCCACAGTTATAAACGCTTCTTAGACCAACACGCGGTATCTTCGTTAACCCTGGTCGGTTCGGAGAAACATATATGCCTGCTGCTGCGCAGCGCATCGGGAACATATGTCGTGCTTACGCCCCGGGCCTTTGAACAGGCGCTGCTAGCCCTTAATGATCAGTCCGAAGCGCTAAAGGAACTGGCCGCATTGCGCCAGCTGGCCAAGCGCCATGTGCACGAGCTGCCCGTGCGTGGCCGTCACGACCATGGCCGGCATTTGTCGTGGCGCTCAACAACTCTGGGAGACGAATTTTCTGAACTATTGGAAACCAATGAAGTAGTCGATCCGCGCCAGATCAGTTGGGCCGCCACCGCCCGCCGTGGACATCCGGTCATCCGGCGCTTTTTTGACCGGCAGCAGCGCACGGTCATTTTAGTGCTGTCCCCCAAATTCCGCGGACCCGGCGCTGCCAAAAGCCTCGGCGCCATACTATGGCATGCACTGCTCACCGGAGACCGGGTGTGCGTGTTTTACGGCCAGCGCTTTTACACCCCGGCAGGCGGTCCCATGCCATCCTGGATGCCAGAGCTATATATAAGCGTGCGCAACAGCAGCCTGCTCGGCCAGCAACCGGGTCTGGAACAAATGCTGGATGCCCGGCTGCTTCATCATGTGGTGCGTCCGGGACAGCGCCTGTGGATTGTAGAAGCGGCGGCTTCGCTGGAATATTCGCGTCAGGAAATACAGCAAGCCGTGGCCTTTGCCCGGCGCCACAAAACCGAATACGACTGTGTGGTGGCCACCGAAGGAGCCTATCCGCAATGGATGGATACCCGCTCACTGCTGCGCCCGGAAGCAGGCCTCTCATGGCGCATGCACGTGCAAAAACTTTTCGGTCACGAACCTTTTACGCTCGAAAGCCTGGAAAGCTGGCTGACCCATTTACGCTCGCAGCGGCACACGCACAGCCTGGCCAAAGATGACGTCACGGCCTGGTTGCGGGTTTGCCAGGGGCTCCCTTCAAACCCCATACATGCCCAAAGTCTGCCGCTTCCAAGTCGGCTTCACGGCATACCGCCCTCCCCGGACTTATGGGTGACTCCCAGTATGCATTTTGAATTTTTGACGGCGCTGTTCGACCACCGCATTGCCGAACATCCGGTTTTCTTGCGTTACCGTTCGCTGCCCACCCCTGCGCAAAATGCCTTGTTCTCCGAGGCCATTGAACGCACACGCAAACAACTCATGGAAAACAAGGAAAGCAATCCTAAAAAACCGGAACAAAGAAAATTCACCCTGCCGATCTACCGTTTTTTACTTTCCAAAGAGCTGCGCGATGTGTCCGCCATCAAACCCATTGCCGAGGCGCCAGTGGACTTGGTGCGGAATCTGAATCGCAGCTTGCTTTACGACTTTGACAAGGTAGAAGAAAACATCACGGCGCTGGAAAAACTGGCATCGGTGCTTGATCCGCAGCGCATCCGCGCTGGTTGGGAGGAATATCAGACCCAAAACCTCGAGCCGATTCATCCGTATCTTAAAACTTTGGCGGCCTTGATCGAATCTGACGCCGCCTGGACTTCGGGCGGAGCGTATTACAACCCGCTGGCGGCCATGGCGCTGGAGCTGCGTTTTTACCACAACCTCTTTCGCGCCATGCTGGACGACCGTTATCTATTCCGTCCCTGGCAGGCGCTTAAAAACTTTAAAATGTTGGGACACTTGCCGGAATGGATTTACCAGGGCGTTTTAAAAAAGCATCTGTACCTTGTGCCCCTGCGAGTCCGCCATGATCCCGCCCAGGCCATGCGCCTATTGGATATCTGGTATGACTACGCCCGTTTTACAGCCAAAGTGCTGCT
>JAHFDA010000035.1 GCA_023249225.1 bacterium | reverse complement strand
TTTAAGTTCCTGCTCCAGCGGCCCCTGGCCCACAATAAGTACTGGCCAGGACTGGCCCTTGAGGGCGTTTAAAAGCACGTCATATCCCTTGTAGGCCGCCAAGCGTCCGACGCACAAAAAGAATTTGTCCGGTAAATGATCGGGTACGGGTACAACCGGATTTTTAAACCGCCCTAACGGCACCCCCAGCGGCACCACATGCGTTTTGGCAGCATACGCCTGTAACCACGGAGAATATTGGAGCATCTGCGGGCTGGTCACAATGATCCCCGCGCTTTTTTTAAGCATGTAGCGCAACAGCGGCCCTAAAAAAAACATAATGAGCGGATAGCGCCTCACATCGCTGTGCCAAAACACGTGTAGGGGCATGGCGCGCCGTACCCCTACACCGGCCCACAGCCATGCCAGCAACCCAAGCGGAAAAGGCCAATGCAAAAGCATGGCATCATGCTCACATGCCTGCCGCCGAACCCAGGCAAAGAGACGAAACGACCAAGGCATACGTCCGATCAAAGTGCGCCTGAACCACGTATAAAAAAAGTTGGGCAACTCGATGGCCCTTTGGTGTTCGGAGATCTTTTGATCCTGAAAGCAGTCTGTTTGGGAAATATATACATATGTCATGGACACCGGATAGCGTTCCGGAAGGCGTTCGAAAATTTGTTCTGCCACACGCTCGACCCCGCCTACCCAGGGCCAGCGCAACTTGTTCAGCATCAATATCCGAATACGTTCAGTCATGGGCATTCATTTTCATTTGAACTTTTAAAAACACCTCATCCACCGAAATGTGTTTTAAACACCGGATATAATCCGCGCCTATCAGCGGACAATACCGCAGCCCACAGGGCCGACAAGCCACATAGGCGTAGAGCACCGCATGTCGGACAGGATCATACGGATGCCAGTCTGCCGGATCCTGGGCGCCAAAAAGGGTGATCGAGGGAATATCCATGGCAGCCGCCAAATGAGCTGGCGCCGCGTCGTTGCTAAGCACCAAGACTCCTGACCGCATGGCCTCGATCAAAGCAGCGGTAGACTGCAGCAATTCAACCTGCACCCGCGCTGGATCCGGATTCCAGTGCTGCACCGCCGCAAGCAGCCACGATGCTTCTGCTGGCCCGCCCAGAATCTTTACCGGAAAAGGAGTCTGCTGAAGCATGCGCTCGATGAGATCCTGAAAACGTTCCCAAGGCCAGCGCTTGTTGACCTCGGAAGCGCCTGGAAAGACCAGCACTGCCTGGGTATCTGTCTGGCGGGCGGGGTAGACCGGAAAATGCGCTTGCAAAGGACGCGGCACAACGCATTCCAAATGCGCCAAAAGTTTTTCAAGCCGCTCAAAGGGCGTATCGGCTTGATCCACTGAAACCACCTGCGTCAATAAAAAACCACCCCCCCCATCTGCAAAACCAACGCGGTGTGGAATATCCAAGCGATGCAAGAGCCCGGCATTCAACCACAAACCTTTGGGATCAATCCCCAGGTCAAAATGCAGCGTATCGGCAAAACGGCAAAACTTTCGTGCGGCCCACCAGGCTTTAAGCGGATTGCGCAGTTGCTTGTCGTCCAGATCCCATTCGAGCGCTCCCGCCACGCCAGGCAAACATCGCACCAGCGCACCGTGGCCGCGTTGGACCAAAAAATACAACTTGGCTTGCGGATAACGCGCCTGTAACGGAGGTATCAGCACCGTACCCATGATCAAATCTCCCAAGTGATCCGCACGTACAATGAGAATATTTTTAACCTGTGATGGTTCAGGTAACGTAGGAGCGCTCATCCGATCACTCCTACCAAACCATGCCGCGCCCATCACATCTACGCAGCACGCCAACCCGCGCATCCAGACATTCGTAAAACGGTAAAAAGGTGCTTTCATAAAAGTCCGCTCAAGGTGAAATCTGGAACAAGGACGAAGCTTGCGTCCGCTCACGTTCAATTTCTGCAAACCATTGCCGTGCTTGCACATGGTTGGGATCACGGCGCAATACTTCCTGAAGCAATTCACGCGCCCGCTGTTTACCTTGAGAAGCTGTACTATGATAAGCAATTTGCGCATATTGAAATCTCAATTCATTTTGATTGGGATCAAACTCAATCGCCTGAGACAGTGCTAGAGTTGCATCGACGGGATCCCCCCCCTGCAATTGGACGTTGGCCCGATCCACATAGGCCTTTAGACGGCGTTGAATTTCAGCCAGGGCTTGCTCGGCCAGCGCAGTCTCGCCACGGGCGCGATGGATGTCGGCCACGCGCTCCCACAGTTCGCGCACATTGGGATCCACCGCAATGGCACGCTGGTAATATTCCAAGGCCTGTTCGAGGCGGCCCGTGCGCAGTTTATACGAGGCTGCTGTGGAAAGCACCACAAAGTGCTGCGGGTCACTTTGTACTGCGCGGTCGATGTAGCCTTGCGTTTCTTCAAATAAGCGTGTGCGCTCGGCATCATTCGACACGTATCCCGCACGGATGGTATTAAGGTTGGCCAAAAAGATCATGGACCAGGCATGTGCCGGTCTAAGCTTGAGGATACCCTCAAAAGCAGTCACCGCTTTTTCGACCAAGATTCTTTTTTCACCTTCATCTTTGCTGGCGTAAAACCAGTCCTGATAAATTTTGCCGAGCTCGTTACGATAATAAGTTTCCCAGGGCAGACCCGCCACAGCCCGCGACACATGATCGGATGCCTGTTGAAAGTAGGATATCTGGTTTTGTTGCAGGGCCAGCGCGTACCATTCTCTGCCTTGCCGGTACTGGCAATCGGCCCGAAACTGCCGCAGACTTTGCCACAGGCTTAATACGGCCAGCAAAACCACCAGTGGCAGGCCATAGACAAAACCACGGGGCACGTCCTGAAAGCGAAAATGCACTTTGGAAGAAAGCACGCTTTCCCTGGATTGGATCAAGCCCTCGGGTCGCAAATACACCGCCATCCCAAGCCCCAGCAAGGCATAAAACACCGTCAGTGTAGTGGTCATGCCAAAATTAAAGAAAATCTGCCCAAGGTACACCAGCACCCCGCACCACATTCCGGTCAAGACAAATGCAAAAGGATGCTCGCGGTACCGCGCCAGGGCTAGATGCATGCATCCCACCATGTACCCAAGCAGCGCCAGATATGCCAGCAAACCGAGCAGTCCACGCGTCACCAAAATATCGAGATAATCATTGTGTACCTTATCTGGCGTGGCAATGTGTGACTGCTCGAGACGCGTATATTCGACTCGACGATACTTTGGAAACACATACCGTACGGTACCCGGGCCCGTACCAACCAAGAAGTTGCGCGGGCCATCGAGCCACCAAACCAAAGCGGACTTCCACATGCTTAGGCGCGGATTGCCATCCTCGGCCACTGTGCCTAAGCTCTGGATCTTGGTTTCGATATTTTCACGGCTACGGGTAAACAATGCATCATGATCCAGCGCGCTGTCAGTCAGCCCAGCCCACAGGCGCGACGCAAACGGAAGCAAGACCAAAAGTGCAAACATCAAAAACAGTGCCACAAGCCAGCCCCACACCCGTCCTGACATGGCACTCCGTTTTCGAAGCACCCAGAACCAGGCTGTTCCCAACACCAGATATGCCACAAAATGCCTTGGATCCAGCGCCACAAAATGCAACTCGGCCATCGCCGAAATGATCAGTACTCGGGTCAGCAGCACCCAGACATCCCTTGAAAGCCAAAACATCGCCAGGCCACACAAGAGGATCATGCCAGCCAGTGCAAGCCCCAAACCCAAATGGTGTGCTTGTACATGAAACAAATGCAACAACAGATAACTACCCGTTGCCACGGCCAACAACAAGCTGTCCGCAGCTTGCAAAACCTGGTTGTCAGAACGTGGTCGAGTAGCCGCGTAACTAAAAAAGAAAATCATGGCCACATAAAACGCCAGCCAGGTGGCACGGCTGTAGCTTAAAACCTGGGCGCAATATAACAGACCGGTGGCCACAAAAAACAACAGTGGCCAGCCCCAAAACCGAGCTGCGGGCCGCTGCGCCGACCAAAGCAGCAAGCCGGCTGCCACTGGAACCATCATGCCCATGTACGCGCACAAATGTACTGGATTACCCACTGTGGCAAACACACGGTGGGTCGCATCACCAGACCAACTCATAAAATCGATTCCCATGCTTTGCAACATGCCATACATCGCCACCAACACAGCCGTCACCAGCATCGCAAACAATATCGTCAACCAAGACTGAACACGGGTGCTTCCGTAGGCAAACAACAATAAAAAAGCCATGTGGTACACCATGGTCCATAATCCGTCCCAATACTCAAAGGTGCCCAGCCAGGCCAGGGTGGGCGCTACGCTAAACACCGTACTGATGCTATTGACGAGCAACCACAGCCCGGCAAGCCCTAACAAAAGCGATCTCCTCCACACCACTGGTTTTACGGATACAACTTCTGCGGACTTCTCTTTATCCTTATGCTTTGATTTCACGCCAGGGGGTTTTGTGTGTTCGGCAGACAACGCCTGCCCCGCCCGCAAAAAATGTTGCACAAACCACAGCAGTCCAAGCAGCGTCACACCCACCCGCAACCAGGTCAGCTTGTTGACCTCGAACACCGAATGGGTCAGCGTGTTGAAGTACAGCGGCACACCCATGACCAGCAGCAGCTGTAGCGTTAAAAAGCCCGTGTCCAGGACACGCGCCAGCGTCGCCAGGGGCAACATCAATAGGCTTCCTGCTGCGACAAAACCACGCCAATGGTTTTGAGCAGAATCTTGACATCGAGCAACCAGCTCCATTGGTTGATGTAATACAAATCGTAAAGCAGTTTTTCGTCGGTGCGGCGGGTCAATCCGGACCGACCGTGAATCTGGGCCCAACCCGTAATGCCCGGCTGTACACGCAAGCGCTGTCGGAACATGGGTAAGTCGCTTTCAAACAACTTGTAAAAATGTTCACGTTCCGGGCGTGGGCCCACCAGGCTCATGTCACCCTGCAAAACGTTAAAAAACTGTGGCAATTCGTCCAGGCTGGTCTTGCGCAGCCATAGCCCCAACCGGGTAATACGCGTATCGTTTTCGGCCACATAGACCGGCCCGGTGACGTTTTCGGCATCACGCGTCATGGTTCTGAACTTAAGCAGATGAAAAGGTTTCTCGTCTTTGCCCAGACGCTCCTGGGCATATAAGACCGGCTTGCCCTCGACCCACAGCAGTACCATGTAAAGCAACCCGATCAGTGGCAATATCACCGGAAATAAAACCAAAAGTAACACAAGATCCAAACCACGCTTGACCCAACGGTGACGCGATTCATCCAATGGATAATCCTTAAGCGTCAGAACCGGAATATCATCGAGACGATCAAGTGAAAAATAAAAATAATTGATGTCTGCCGCCACCATAAGACGCGCGCCATACTGGCGGCACAAGGCCATCAGATTTTCAGAGGGCATCTGCACATCAGACAAAACCACCACATCCACTCTGTGAGCATTCAGAAACTCAGCAAGCTGTGCGGGTGGACCCACATGGCGGTAATGATGGCGTAGCGTATAGGGCACCGAAGCCATGGGTTGATCAGACATAAAGCCCAGCAAGCGATAACCCAGGTGCGGCATGTTTACAATACGGCTGCCCAACTCGGTCGCCAGCACCGTATCCCCTAAAATCAACGCTGTTAAATTGCCTTTGCCATGGCGATGCAACCACAGGTAAAGACGCCCGTAAAACCAGCGGCTTAGCACCAGCAAACCTATACCAATCAGCCAAAAATAAAACATCACGTAACGGCTGCCCGGAAAGGGTTTGTAGATAAACCCAAAGGCCATGAGCCACAGCACCGTCAAGCTCATGCCCCTGACAACTTTGACGGATTCGGTAAGGTTGGCAAGCGCACCACGAAACAAGCCGTACACGCCACTCATATAAAACGTCACCAGGCTGACCGCACCTACCAGGCCCACCACCCGTATATAAGGTTCGATCTGGGCCTGCGGGTAGATCATGCCAAATTCGGTATTAAAAAAGGCGCGGCCAAGCAGTCCTACCTTGAATTTGATGCCATACGCCAGCAAGAAAGCCAGCATCACCAGCGCAAAATCAGTCAGGGTCTTGGCGTAAAGCAAGCCCCAGTCGAGCGGGGTACGTTTCATCGGCCTACAACGCGGTGCAATACCGCCAGCGTATTTTGAGCGCGCTCATAACCTGGGCTGCGCTGCAAGACATTTTCAAGTTCATGTTGAGCGGCCCCATACTGCCCTACATTCATATAGGCCACTGCCAAGTTGTAGCGCACTTCGAGCTGTCCCGGATCGGCCCGCAGCGCCCCCTGCATGTCTTCTATCGCGCCACGCCATTCGTGACGGTCAATGTGTATATAGGAACTATTGACATAAGCCTGTACATTGCCCGGGTTAATCTGTACTTCGCGGGCATATTCACGCAAGGCTTCCTCGGGCTTTCCCATGTCTTGGTACATGCGTCCCAGATTGTTGTGCAAATTATTGTATGACGGATCCTTTTGTTCAATAAAAGCATAAGCTGTTTTGGCCTTTTCATAGTCACCTTTGCGCACCAGGACATCGGCACGGTTGAACCAGGCATCAAACAAACGGTTATCGATGGCCAAGGCACGGTGATAATACTCCAAGGCCTCGTCCCATCGTCCCAGGCGATGTTTAAAGAACCCGGCATTGATGAGAAACAAAGGATTATTGGGGTCACATCCGGCGGCAAAAACAACCAAAGTCTCGGCCTTAGCCATGTTATGGCGCTGAAGTTCCTCGTCACTCGCATGGCTGTTCATAAGCGAATACATGGTGGCAACCCGGTTGAGATACCAGGGATTTTCTGGCTCCATCTGCACGCAGCGCGCGTAGGTGTCTATGGCTTTGGCCAGCAAATATTTTTTTTCATCGTCGTTATCAGATCGGTTATACCAGTCTTCATAAATCTTTCCGAGGTGAACACGAAAATGTGTCTCGAGCGGCATACGCGCAATGGCCTGCATGGCTTCTTCAGCCGCCAGCGGAAAACGGTCGGTGCGTCCGCCATCCTCGGCCATCTGGTGCGCATTGAATGAGGCGCGATAATGCCGTTCGGCGTTAAAGGGACGCACACTCTGCCAAACAAAAAATGCAGTCAGCAGCCACACCCCCGGAAGCGCATATAAATGCAGGCGATCCATCTGCTTCCATTTAAAAAACGGTTTCATCGGCCATAGCTCGGCCTGCCCCTCAACCAAAGCCTCGGGCCGGTAAAAAACTGCCGTCCCCAGGCTCATGAGAATAAAAAACAACGACAGCGTTGCCACCACGCCAAAATTAAAGAAAGTCTGCCCAAGGTATACAAAACTTCCGGCCAGGAGACCGGCCTGAAGAAAACGAATGGGGTGATCATGATAACGATCAATGCTGCGCACGATGGCAGAAATAAAAAAAACCACCAAACCAAAATAAAAAGCCACAAAACCAAGCAGGCCGCGGGTAATCAGCGTATTGAAATAATCATTATGTACTTTGTCAGGCGTAAAATTATGCCCGCCTTCGAGAATGCCATAATCTGCGCGACGGTATATGGGATACATATATTTAACCGTATCCGGGCCAGTGCCCACCAAAAAATTTCGCGGCCCGTCGAGCCACCAACGAATAGAGGTCTTCCACATGCTGGAGCGGGCTGAACCCTCGATGGCCACTGTGCCCACGCTTTCAATTTTGGACTTGAGATTGAATTCCATGGGCATTTCACGCAGCGTTTCTTTGGTGCCCGTAAATTCAGCCCACATGATCGGAAAGACAGTCAGACAGGCCACCACACCATACGTCATATATAAAATGACTAGCCAGGCCCGCACTGACCGGCCTAAAGCCTGACGCCACACAAGCGCAAAAATCAGTGCGCCCACAGCAAAAAACAGAAAAAAATGTCCCATGCCCTGGGTAATATGCTGCAACTCGCTAAACCCAAAAATGATGGCCAGGCGCAAGGCCACCTGGCGCGGATCTTTAAACATGCGCCACAAAAACCAGGCGTAAAGCCCAAACAGAAACACCATGGGCACACCCAGCAACCAGGTAATCTTATAAACATTAAAAAGGTAGTACATAAAGAAAATAGCCACAATAAAGATGGTCAGAAAAACATCCGTCATCAACACACGTGTTCCGGACTTGGGTAAAAAGTTTTTACATGCAAATATAAAAAAGAAAATCATGGCGGCAAAAAAGCCCAGCCAGGTGGCGCGGCTGTAACTTAAAACCTGGGCATGAAAGATAATGACCATGATGCCGTACAGCGTTCCCTGTGAGCCCATGGCCCAGGCCAGCCCACCCAGCAAAACCGCAATGATCCCCATCCCGATCCATAAAAACTGAACTTTTTCAATGATGGCTGAATCCCAGTTGTATTTAAAAAGCAGACTGTAATAAGCCACCAGAATAGCGGTAAAAACAATAACTTCAATGAAAACCTTTCCCCAACGCGTCCCGCGTTTTTGCGACAGAAGCAGGATCCAGCCCGAGACCACCGGCACCATCATGCCCACATAGGCACAGTAATGCACCGGATTATTGATTGACGCAAAAATGCGTTGCGCCGGATCGCTGGACCAGCTCATAAAGTCGTATCCCATGCTTTGACTGACCCCGTACACCGCCGTTGAAAACGTGGCCACCATCACGCTGCCCAGCACAAAGAAAAACTGGCGCTGACTGGTGATGCAATAAATAAAAATGATGGTCAAAAGGACATAATCAAAGACGGTAAAAATCCCCTCCCAGCGGTCATAGGCTCCGATCAAAGCCGTATGATAATTGGCCGAAAACAAGGTGCTTAGCAGGTTAACCAGGCACCAGACCACCAAAACCCACTCGATTCCCGAGGGACGGAACCAAAACCATTTTTTTGGGGTCGTCGTTTCGGAAATTTCAAGGGCTGCCTCGGGCTGCGCAGAATCTTTTTTTTTGATTTTTTTCTTGAATTTATCTTTTGGATCCACCTCATCTTTGCCACCCTGCCGCTGCCCCCACAGGAGCAAATACTTGGTTGCCCATAACATGAGAATGATCAAGATTCCAACGCGCATCCACATCAGCTTGTTGACCTCAAAAACCGAGCGTGTAAACGCGTTGAAAAACAAGGGTATGCCTACCACCAGCAACATCTGAAAAAACAAAATGATTCGGTCAAAAAAACGTGCCAGCGCAGCGTTGGTCATGCTGGTTCTTAGTCTAACGATTTGGCTTGCGACCGTCTATGGCAGGAGCACGGTTTTTTAGCCCGCTATTGCAGAAACATGTACGACCTGATCGTAAAGTTCGCGAGTCTGGCAAGCGGCTTTTTGCCACGAAAACATGGATGCGTGGGCACGCACCTTGACTTGCCAACGCGCGCGCATCGCAGGCATGCCCAATTGAGCCATGGCCACTGTTGCCAACGCATCTGTATCTCCAGGTGGCGCCGTTAACACCGCCGGTTGCCCCACATAGACAAGCCAGGGATAGTCAAAACCCAGCACGGGTGCCCCGCAAGCCATGGCCTCCAGCACCGGCAGCCCAAAACCTTCTTGGGCTGACGGAAATACCAAGGCCCAGGCATTCTGGTACAGATAAAGCAGTTCTTCGGTTTCGACCCGGCCCAGGGTGTGTACCACGTTTTCGAGCCGGTAACGCTCAATGGTCTCGCGCAGGCATGCATCCTGACGGGCGTTTTCAGGCCCGGCCATTAAAAGATGCAGATCATGGCGTCCGTGCTGGGTACGCAAGGCATGCAGCAGGTCTACCGCATAATGCCATTGCTTATGGGGCTTGAGTAAACCCACCGTTAAAAGATACGGAAAGCGGATATGCCATTTGTCCTGTATGCGGGCCCAGACCGTTCCCTCGGAGCGCCCGTTAAACACCGGTGCCGAAGCCTCGGCAATGACATGCACTGGTGCCGTGGCATCTCCAAAATACTCGCGGATCGCACCTTCGGTCACCGGCGAGGGAACAATCACAGCACGGGAACGTTTCAGGGCCATGCGGTTCATCCAGTAATAGTATCCGCGTGCCGCCAGACCGGGGATCTCTGATTTAAACTGCAAGGGAATCAGATCATGCAGGGTGCATATCACTGGAGCAGAGACTTGCAAGGGCACATTGCAATGCGGCATATGAATCAGATCAGGCCCAAAGCTCCGTTCGAGGCGCCGAAACAGAGTCTGTTCACGTAATGAGAACACCGGAACCGGACAGATGACCGTTTCAATTTGTGGAAATTTGCGCAGGAGCAGGCGCTGCTCGTCACTACGTAAAACCACCAAAAACCGGTCGTCCTCTGAAAGTAACGTCAACTCACGTAAAAGCTCTAACACATAGGTGCCAATACCCGTGTCACCCAGTTTGCGGCCATCAAGCAAAATTTTCATGAATCTGCGCCCATACGATATATCCGTCCGTTAAATCCCACAACGGCCACCGGCGCTTTGGTTTTATACACATCCAATTTGGTCCACTCGCCCCCGGCCAAAAAGACATACCGTTCTGGAAGGGCCTGTGGCTTTTGAAGATCGTTTTCGATGGCTGCCGAAATACCCAGGCGTTGCAGTTCATAAAAATAATAATGGTAGGTCACGTCACGCATATAGACTTTAGAAATGCCCTCGCGGAGCATGACTTCGCGCAGTTGCCCAAGGTGCTGGCCCCACTCATAGTTGGCGTTGATACTCGAAAGCAAACGTGGATAGGTCACCTGCTCGGCCAGAAAAAAACCCTGTGTCGGCCCGCCCGCCGCCCGGTTGAAATACGACAGATAATCCCAACCTACCGGCGCCAATTCGGCCATCTGTGCGGTGACAAACAACACACTTGCCAAAGCCAAAGCCCAGGAAGTCTTAGGCTGTTCCCACAACCATGCCACTGCGGCCCCCAGCACCCAGGCAAACCACGGAAAAAACGGCAGGGCATGTTGCAGGCCCGACTGGGCGCTGTTAAAAAACAAAAACGGCAGCATCCAGACATAACAAAAACTGACTGTGGCAAGCACGGGCCGTCGAAACAAACCCTGCCACAGACACAGCCCCAGCGCCACGCACCATACGGCATGCTGCGTCAATGATGTTTTCATGGCCCAGAGCCCCGGATAGAAGAACCAAAAGCCGGGGTCCCGAAAATTTTTATCCAGATGAGCGCCCCGGTGAGCCAAGCCACGCAAAAAAGTATTTGGAAAAGTCAGCCAGTAACTCTTGGCCGGAATTGGAACACGTTCTGCAAAAGCCAGCACGGCCGTACCCACGCGGGGATGCTCCTGGAATGTGTCCAGAATAAACTGCACCTTATGCTGCCGCGCAGCGGCGTCATCCAGCAAGGGACGGAACTCAAAGCCATAGAGCGCCCAGGTGAGTCCCAGCCATACCAGCAGAAACACAACGAAACTTTTTCTTTTAGCGATTTCAATTTTAAAAGGGTTTTTGAAAAACAAGAAAACCACTGCCGGCAACAAGGCCCAGGCATGCGCTTTGGTCAGTTGCGCCAGGGCAAAAGCCAGAGCGGCTACAAACAGATTGAGGTCAGAAGGCTGCGACAAATACCGCAGCAACGCACAGACCGCAAAAAAGAAAAATGCCATGGCCAGAATATCCATGCGCACCGCCGCTCCGTGCGCCAGCACATGCGGATGCAACATAAGCCAGGTGCTGGCCGCCAGGGCAGCTGCCCAGCCGCTGAACCGGGACCAAATCACCGTGCACGCCAGCACAAAAAGCGCCGTCCACAGCAAGGCCAGCATGCGGCAAGCGCGCAGCACGGCCATGGCATCGTTTCCGGAGCGATAAAAAAATACGTCACTAAAATCTTCCCAACGGTTCTCTCGATAGGCCGGGTCATGTGTGAGCACCCGCAGCCCCGGCATCCAGGGACCGGGCAAGGTGAGTAACAACTGTCCCAGCGGAGGCTGGTAAGCTCCCATGCTAAAACGCGCGTACTTCCATTTGAGCACCCCCGCCACCGTATGCAGTTGTTCATCTCCGGTCGGAGTGCTGTGACGCAGGTTTTGCCACATTCCGGATACAAAGTACAGGAACGATGCCAACCATACGGCCACCAGAACAATTAAAATACTGCGTTTGTTAACGGTAAGCACCCCAGGCAGATTTGAGGCGTATTTTAAAAAGCCCGCCCAGGGCCGCCAATGTAGCGCGCAACAGACGCACCTTGGTATCGTCGTCATTTTGCCAGCTTACCGCCACTTCGCGGATGTCGTAATGCAAATGGCCGACAAGAAACAGGATTTCAGAATCGTAACTCCAGTCGTTCAGCGTTTGGCGCGAAAAAATAGCCTGACAGGCATCACGACGGAAAGCTTTAAAACCACAAGTAAAATCGGTAAGGTTCAAACCCAGCATTAGATTTGAAAGCGTTGTAAATACCTTACCCATATTTTCACGCAGCCAGGGCTGATGTTTGGTGATTTCAGAACCCGTGCCCTTGCGGGTGCCGATTAAAACCGAAGCCTCGGCCAAATGTGGACGAAAGCGCTCCCACATGGCCATAGGCGTGGCCATGTCAGCGTCCATGAACAACACCCAATCCGCCGTAGCCGCCCGCATGCCACGCCGAATGGCGTAACCCTTGCCACGATTGGGCACATGCGACAAGAGGCGCACGCGTTCATCCTGCCCCTTCCAGTCAGCCATCACTGCGGCCGTATCGTCACGGCTGCCATCATTGACTAACACGATCTCCACCAGCTCTGAAGGCATCGGAAAAAACTGGCTGATCACGGCGCGCGCGCGTGGCAGGCGCTTGGCCTCGTTGTAACACGGTATAACAATGGAGAGCGTGGTGTTCATACGTACAGCAAAAAACGGACAAGCCTCCATCCACTATAACCCAAGCCCGCAAGCAACATAAATACCCCGGCCACAGTCACGGTATGCAAAACCGATGGCACGGGCAACGCCAGTATGTGCCCCCACCAAAGATCCCATCCATCCCAACCCGAAAGATCAATGACCCGCAGGGAATGAAAAATAAAGTTATGATTTTTCACGTCCATCACATCCCAGTAACCAGAGACACCCGTGAGCTGGCGTTGAATGGCGCTGCACAACAAGATCCAATTGCCGCGCAACGGAGTTAATACGGGGTTAAAAACATCATCTCCCAGATGAAACTGCTGCACCAGGTTGGTATAGCGGCTAAAATTGATCAGCACCGAAGGCAACTGCACCCCTACGCCCAGGCATGTCAGCAAAACCGCAAAAACACGCCACAAAAAACCATGCAGTTCCCCGAGCGCATACGCCGCGCTCAAAATCAGCAAGGGCAGTATGAACACCACATAACGCGGACCCCAGCCATGCCCCCCGGTCCAGCCTGCAAAACGCCCATGCACATAAAAAGCCGCAAAAATTGCCAGAGTGGAAAATGTTGCCAGCAGCGGATTGCGCCTAAAATAAATGCCCCAGGCGCCCAATCCCAATACCGCCAAGGGGGCGTACCAGAGCAATCCTTTGCCCATGGATCCCAACATGCCCCAGGCGGCAATGTAAAAAGGATGTTGCAAACCCGTGGCATCAAGCCCAAGACCTGTTTCCCAAGGCGAGCCAAAGCGCGCAAAGTTATACCACCCCAGCACCAGTGCCCATAAACCCAATGAAAGCCCCAAACCCAGCAGCATCCGCCTAAATGACCGGTCACCCTCCAGCCAGCCGGCGCGCTGT
This sequence comes from bacterium, assembly GCA_023249225.1. GTDB lineage: Bacteria > Margulisbacteria > Marinamargulisbacteria > JAHFDA01 > JAHFDA01 > JAHFDA01. The sequence goes on along the minus strand of JAHFDA010000035.1, from coordinate 16,779 downwards.
GCACCCCACAAAAAACACATACCCCCACCCACCAAGACCGGCAATGTCGATAAACGCGTCACCACCATCAGTCCCCCAAAAAAACCAAAAATCGTTGCCGTGGCAAAAGCATCCTCGCTGGCACTACGCAAGATTCCATGAATACCGCGTACCACATTCCCCGTACCCCGTGTCCCGTACTGCGTACTGCGTACCACATCACGCGTCGAAAACCGTGCCAGCGCATACACCATGCCCGTAAGCCCTAACATGGTCAACGGCTCGCGATAACCAATTTTGGCGTAGGTCCATAAGGGCGTGGCAAAGCCCAGGGATAAACTCCAAAACAGTGCCGCGCGCGATGAAAAACCCAACCGCTGCAAAACGGTGTAAAACAAGAGCAAGACCGCTGCCGATACCCACACGTTGGTCATGGACGTCACCAGCATGCAAACATAGTCATGCGGCAGTTGCGGAAAAAGCCGCGCCAGCAAATGCCCCAGCGCATAAAAAGGCACTTCCAAAAGCACCAGTCCCGGTTCGTACTTGGTCACAAAAGGCTGGGTGGCCTGGCTGCCCGGCACCGAGGCCGACTGAAATGTGTCTGGAAATTGATGCGCCCGGTCGCCGATCAGCAGATCTCCGTCGAGCACCAGGGATTCGGCCGTCTGGTAAATAAAAAATCCATCGCCGCCATAATGTCCGGATGCCGTCAGCATGTAGGCACAGACCGCACCTACCCATAGCCACCAGCCCGGCCTCTTAAACATCCCTAAGCCACGCATTTAGACAGGTCCACACACCACGCGCAACTGATCGCCCAAAGACCACCGCTGCGCCAAGGCGTTCAAAGGCGCATTGGCAGTTTTGAGCACGCTCCTGCGCTGCGCATACGATCCCAGTTCGGCTTCAAGCACTCGCCGTCGCGCCGCTGGATCCACCCGCCGTTGAAAGGAATGCTCCGGAATTTTTTTGCGTCTCTGGCGCAGATGCAGCAAGTGACGGATGTCGGGCTGCTTGCGGTGCTGGTACAAAAACACGCGCAACCGCTGACCCAGACTATTGACCCACATATCGCGCGTCAGACCCGAACGAAACAAGCCTTCGCGACTTAGGACATTAAAGTTGGGTGTTTCGAGCAGATGAATACGCAGACCCGCCTTATCCAGCAAGCACTTGATGGTGTCTGGGCTGTAGTAATACAAGTGATGCGGCCCATAACCCCAGTACTTGCGCCGCAACCGGGCATACAAGCTGGCAGCGTTAGGCGTCTCAAAAGCCAACAATCCATCAGGCTTAAGCAGGTTCTTGAGTTTGGATAAGAACCGGAGCGGCTCCGGAAGATGCTCGATCACGTCCCACATGGTAATAAGGTCAAAACGGTCATCACCAAAAGCCATGTCTTCAGCATTGCCCACCATGGCATGCACACCAAAAACATCGCGGGCATAACTTACCGCATCCGGATTAAAATCAACCCCTATGCCTTCCCAGCCATGGTGCCTGGCCACGGCCAAAAACATGCCCTTCGCGCAACCAATGTCGAGCAATCGTCCGGCGCGCCGCCGCACCTTGTGAACGGTTTCCATCACATCGGCGGCGTAACGCATGCTGCCCACCTCATCGCCACGGTCAAAGCCATAATGCGGATCATTGTGGATCTTTTCAATAAGATCGCGGGTGGGCAATGGGTAAAGCGAAAGCAAGCGGCAGTGGCAACATTCAATTAAAAAAGCTTCAGGCGGAACATCAGGCAGATCCTCCCGCAACCATTCGCCCATGCTGGGGATATAAAAATGATCAAATTTGTAGCGCACGCGAAAAGCCTGGCTGCCGCACAGCACGCAGGAGTGCGCCTTGACTTCCATGGCTTAAAAGAGGGTATAGATAAACGGAGCCAACGCCGATGTCTCCGAAAACACCAACAATCCCCCCAACAACAGCAACACAATAATAATGGGAGACAACCACCAGAGTTTACGCTCGTTTAAAAATCCCCAGATTTGTTTAAGAGTTCGCATGATCCTACTTTAGGATACCGAATAGAGACGGAAATGGTCTACTCTGTGACGCAAACTGCTCGGTTGGCATCGTCATAGCAGATTGATATAATGCCCGCCATGCCCAAGGGAAAAGACATCACCAACAGTCAATTAGCCGTACTCATCGAAGACCGCTTTTCTAAAATTGACGTATTTATGGAAAATATGTGCGATGTTCCAAAAAACATACGCGGCTTGCAAAATGATATGCATGATGTCAAGGAACGTTTGACGATCGTGGAAAAGTGGTTTAAACCTTGATAGCCTTTTGCAAGGCCTCAAGCACCCGCTCCACCGTTATCCCCTTTTGGCAACGGTAATCGTTGCAAGGCGGATAGGTCCCAAGAATCTGCTGGTAACAGGGGCTGCACTCGACCGGTTCCCATACAGACTGAACCCACGGAAAGAGCGGGCACAGCAGGCGCGGATCGGTGGGACCAAAAATACCTACCGTCGGAACGCGCAAGGCAGCCGCCAAATGCAAGAGCGCCGAATCATTACACACGCAAGCGCGGGCCTGTGCCAGTAAAGCTGCCATATTCCCAAAAGACTCTCCTATTAACGAATGTATCCCCTCTCCCGTCCTCGTCCTCGATTCTCCCATCTTCTCCACCGTCTCCCGATCCGATTCCGCCCCCACAAGTAGGGGCACGGTGCCCCGTGCCCCCATCATCCGTTCCACCAACCCCGCATACCGTTCCACCGGCCAACGTTTACGCTCCATGTCCGTGCCAGGATTTTTGCCTCCGCCGGGGGCAATCACCACAAAGTTTTTGGAATTTAAATTGCGCTGACGCAACCAGGCATCGGCCCAGGCTTGTTCCTGCGGCAAAACTGTATAGGCATATTGGGTAGCCGTCAGCGATTTTTTGAGAACACGTTCCACCAAAAGTTCATAAGAGCGCACTTCGGGAATACCGTCTTCGGGAGACCGCTCCACCCAGTCGTGCAAACCGATGCGACGGTGTTTGTGCACAAAACCCACCCGGCCTTGACCGCCGATCAAAGTGGCAATGATTTGAGCCCCCCGACCCACATCACATACAAAGATTTGGTCGTATTGTTCACGGCGTAAGGACGCCATCAGGCGCAGCCATTCACCCCAGGGCCTGCGGCGTGCGCCCCAAAAACGCGGATACTCAAAAACCTGCCGCACAAAAGGCCAATGCTCCGGCACGGGTCGCGCAAAAGGTCCCACACAGACGTCGATGATGGCCTCTGGACACTGGGCCTTGAGCTGCACAAGCGCCGACGAAAGCATAAGCAAATCCCCAAGACAACATTCTTTAAGAAAAAGAATTTTCATGCCGCCCATTTTTCGAGCACCAATTTTTCAAAGTGACGCACATTTTTTTGGGCATCAAAGTGTGTGATGGCATACGGGCGCGCCTTGCGTTCGAGTTCGGCGCGAAAAGCCGCCTCACCCACAAACCGCACGATCACGTCGCTTAAGGCTTCAACTGACCCTTCGCTGACCAGCACCGCACCGCACTCACCCTCACGCAAGTATTCGGGAATGGCGCCGCTGCGGGTCGAAAGCACCGGCGTGCCACACGCCAGACTCTGAAAGTTCACAACTCCAATCTGCTCGGCCCAATGCGGCGTGGTCTTACTGGGCGACACTGTCAGCCAGGCGCTGCAAAACAGTTTGGGCAGATCCGAGTTGGGAAGAATGCCCAAAAGTTCAATACTCACATGGGGTAACTTTTTTTTGCGGTATTCTTCGATGACCGGACGCAGCGATCCGTCTCCGACAATCCAAAAACGCACCGGAGATTGCAAGGCGCGTGCCGCCTGAATCACTGCCAGCAGGGCTTCTTTTAAACCCTTTTCAGCCACCAGGCGGCCCACAAACAACACCGTGGGAACATCTGCTTTTTTGCTGGCATGCGGGCGAAAGTGCGCCATATCCACGCCCCAGTTGCTAAAAAGCACCCGCTCAAGTTTCTGACCAGGCACTCCCAGACTGCGGGCGGTATCGATGGCTCCCTGGTTGCCTGCCATCACAAACCAGGCGTCGCGCAACATACGCTTGAGCAGAAAACGTGCTACCGTTCGCGTGACGCGGCCATAACGGGTCTCGAACGGACGATTCTCAAGCACAAAGGGCACCCAGCGGGCCTTAAGCGTGCGGGCCAGCCACCAGGTAAACACAAAGCGCGGAAAGTGCGCCAGACAAAATGCATCGGCCCCCGAAACGATGATGTCTGGTACCAGCTGCGCAAGCTGACGCTTTAAACCCGCCCAGGCAAAACGGTGCAAGCGGGGATGCTGCAGTTCGTGCGGCAGGTGATCGTGATAAGGCTGCGTGCGGTAAAAAATATGGAACTCGACTGCCGTAAAAAAATCGAGCACAAAGGTGCCATCGCGGCGTACGTCATCTCCCAGCAATACCACGCGTGGCATGAGCTTCATGTTAACGGATCCATGCCGCACAGGCTTCTACAACCTGCAAAGGATGAATCGCCTGCATACACACGCGATGCTCGCACTGCAAACGCGTGCAGCAACCTTTCTGCGAAAGCGTACAGGCGTTGGACTGTTTGAGTACCCGCACCCTGGGACCGCGCGGAGCAATATAATTGACATCCAGCCTGCCAAACAAAGTCACTGTCGGACAGTGTAGGGCAGCCGAGAGGTGCGTTGTACCGGTGTCGAGACCCACATAAACATCGGCCTGCCGCATCAGCGCCGCCAGTTCGAGCAGCGAAAACTGCCCTATCAGATTGCACACGCCCACGTTTGGATTCTGCCCCCAGTGCGCTGCCAAAGGCCGGTCAGCCGGGCTGCCCACCAGCACCACTTGCCAACCCTTTGCTGCGCACGTGCGGGCAAATTCTAGTTCTTGATCCGGGTGCCAGCGTTTAGAGGGACTGCTTTGCGCCGCAAAAGGATTAAACATGACCAAAGGCGCCTGGTCATGTTCTGGCCGCTGCGCTCGCACCCTCTGCCGCAATGCTTGCGTATCTGGCAAGCGATCTGCAAAAGACGCCAGATCTGGAAGCGCCGGAGACGCTACAGATGCTCCCAAGGCGCGCAGCCACGCCATGTTGTGGTCGCTGATGTGTACCCCTGGCGCTGGCGCGGACCATCCTGTCCAGGCAGGTAAGGCAGCATCGCACGGAATATGCGTTCCTATCCGAAACGGAGCCTGAATTTGGTAAGCCAACCATAAAGATTCTAAAAGACCATTGGCATTGACCAAAAGATCAGGCGGCTTACGGTCAAGCAAGGTGCGGCGTTGTGGATCGCGCCAATAATTCAAGCTATCCCAGGGTTCACCGCGCCGCTTTTCATTGTTAAACCAGTCTGAATCCAGGCACAGGGTTTCATCGATCCACGGCATCAGGGTTTTAAGACAATCCACTCCCCGCCCCCAGACCACGGTCAGCCGGCTGTGCAGGAATTGATACTTCAATGCTTGTGCCAGCGGTACGTTAATGACCACATCACCCACCGAAGGTGCCAGCAAAAGCCAGATAGAACGAAGCTGCTCGGGTAAAAAACGGACCGGGCCTTGCGTGTGCTTTACACGTCCTTGTTCGGCACGGTGCTGCAATGCCTGCTTAACCTGCCTGAACCCCCACTGGTTGAGCATTTATGTGGAATGGATTTTTACCGGAAAGTGTCGCAGATTCTCCTGCACCACCCGTTTAAGTCCCTGGGCACTGAATTCCGGGCGTTCATACAAGAGATCACAGCTGTTACAGATGACGCTCTCATGGTTGCGTTCTTCAGTCAGACGCTGCCGGGCCGCACGCATACGCGCCCCAAACCAAACGTCGAGCATGGATTTGTCGCGTACGTTATCCACCAGCTCCTGGCGATTGAGATCAAGGCAACACAGATATACATTGCCATCCCAGGAAACGGTGATATTTTTCCAAAGCAATCGACAGGGGTGATAATGCGCCTTCTCACGCGGAGGCAGCGTGTATTTGCCTGTCTCAACCGTGCCCACCCAGTCGTGGGCCCACACGCCCCGATACTCATCCACTGGCAAACCTTCGAATAATTGACGGTAAGCCGGGCCCACATCGAGGGGTTGATGGGGCTTAAATAATTTGATGCTCTGCAGCACCACCCGCGGCTGCGACTGTTTGCGCCGTTTTTTTTCTTTTAAGAAGTACTGCATGTTTTGCACCACGGTCTCGAACTTGGCCCGCGCGCGCATGTACTCGTAGGTGGCCTTATCTTCGCTGTCAAAACTAAAGGTAATCTCATCCAACGGCGAATCAAGAATTTTCTCGGTCCACTGCTCGTTCAGCAGCATGGCGTTGGTATCAAATTTGACATAAAGACCGGCATCGGAGGCCATTTGGACAAACTCTGGCAGACGCTTGTTCATCAGCGGTTCTCCACCGATATTCAAGATCACCTCGCGGGCATAGTGCTTAATCTCGTTGATGATTTTGGCATAAAGTTCGGTGCTCATCAGGCCGTAGTCAATGTCGCGTTTTTCACTTTGCGGACACATCGGGCAACGCAGATTGCAGTAATTGGTGGGTTCAATGCTGACCACAAAAGGCGGATAGTCGATGTCGGCCACACGGCGGTTCCACTGGTAAAAGTACCGCATGCTGCGCAAAAAGAAACGGAAACGTTTAAGCGTGCTAAGTTGCATATCCTTTTAGGATGCCTTATGGCATTTCCACGTTGCCTGTGGCCGGTGGCTCGGGCAAGAGATCCGGCAACATATACAATACATAGCCCCCATTTTCCTTGAGCAGCTTGCCCTGACCCATTATATCTTGAAAGTTGCGTGCCACTGGGCTGGTCAGCGTCACCGCCGCTGGCGCTTGTCTGGTGGGCTGCACCACGTAACGAACTCCCTGTAAGCGCAGGGCCTTGAGCAGCGCAGTCGATGATGAAAATTTTTCGTAATTAAATACGTATTGCTGATCCCTATTTCCCTGAAGCACCGGCTCCCGGTAAAAATAAGGCGTTCCCGCCAGTACCAATATAGTCTGGCCATCGTTTAACCATGCATTGGCATATTGGGCCAAGGCCAGATCCGGTACTGTGGCAGCCTGCAATGTCTCTCCGTGGGCGTAATCGGCAATAGATTTTAACAGTGCCAGACGCCCACAGCCCGCCAGCGGACCCACCAACCACTGCTGTGAAAATACGTTCACCCATAAGCTGCCGTGAAATACCACTGCCAGCACCAGCAACATGCCTCCATAACGCCTTGGCAGTATCCAACGCTGTACCGCCAAACCAAAAAGCACCACCATGGGAATCAGATACGCCGGTAACAGGATTAAAGTTGGAATCTTTAAAAAGTACTGACCCAGCCCCAATACCATGAGCAGGGTCAAGGCCAAACGCGCCAGCGGAAGCAATCCGGCCAGCAGGATGCCCGGTATAAGACCCAGCCAGATCAGCGTGCCCGTCCACTCACATTCACGGCCAAATGCACTGTGCAAGAAACTCCACGGACGTTCTAACAAGGGCAGTACCCAGCTTTCTAAAAAGACCCTTGGGGACTGATCAAAGGGTATCTTGGACGTCAGCCACGGTATCCAGGGAATTTTCACCCACGGATGGCTAATCTGCTGCGTCAGAAAAAGATACCGGACCAGCCAGGGCAGACACCACAACAATAGGATTCCACCGGTCAGGAGCAGCATCTGCCCGATGACCTTGCGGTTAGCGCGCCAGACCAAAATCAAGTGGGCACTCACACACACCAGCAGGCTTACAAACCCGTTTTCGGGCATAAAGATAAGCGCAAACAAGGCCCATACCGCCGCACTGCGGGCGCAAGCCTGTTTAAGAAGTTGATCGCCATGCAAACTACTTTCAAATAAAAATAAAAAAGCTCCCGCCACGTAAAACACATAACTCCAAGTCCAGGGTTCGACCCGCAGCAACCACGCCAATCCGGGCATAAGCAAGACCACACTGGCCAGCACATACGCATGCCGGGGTGCCAAATGCCGGGACGCAAAAGCAAAACACATGCTGCTTAAAGCGATGGCAAAGCCCACCATCAGTACATTAAAAACATAAGCATCCTTTAACACTGTCGCCACCAGCATCCATAAGGCCGGGTAAAGCAGCCCCAGACTCTGGGGTACATCAAACACCCCCGGCAGGGCCCCTGTGGCAATCATTTTTTTTGCCAGATAAGCTGGCGCGTAGAGATACGGACTAAAGATCAGACTTTGGCATAGGTAAAAACCCAGGAGACCATAAAAAAAAATCAAAGCGGTCCGGCCCCAGAGATCCTCTTGCTGCCAGTCGCTGTGCACGCGTTCGTACCATTGTTCCAGCGCCAAAAACCATGCTGGAACCGTGGCCACCAGGGCGGCCAAAAGCGCCAGTCTAACCAGGCCTGCTTGCAGCCATCCGGCAAAACCCAGTCCCGCCCACACCAGCGACCAGACCGCAAATCCAATCCCAAACCCCCAGGCCTCCGGAAACACGCTGCGCATCCGTTGCGTCAAAGTCCGCCCCATGCCCCACACCGCCAGCAATAAAATGGCTGCCCAAAACAGGCGCAATACCAGTGTTACCACGGCCAGCCACCCATAAAGTAGCGCCACACCGCAAAATGAAAGGCGCTAAACCACAACCAAAAAATCACATGTTCCAAAAAATCAAGGACAATCATGCTGTCTTGATTATGCCCGATCGTTCCAGCCCCTACACCTGTTAAAATAACCGGTATGGCAGAAACCCACCCTGCGTTTGTGGTGCTCATCCACGTCGAAACATGGACAGCGGCTATTTTTGAGCACTTTCTTTTCTTAATGGGCATGAACAACGAACCCAGCTTTGATGTCTTGTGGCTTTCGAAGCAAGCGGTACCCGTCGAGCTTAAGGAAAAAATGGGAAAACAACGGAGTCGCAAGGGTTACGGGTTCCATCGCATGGAGTTTGTCATGCTGCCCTCCAAATTTGATCCCCTGCCCGAGGCACTGACCCAAATCACTGAAGGTCAGTATGAATTTATCGCTTATTTGCCGCCCACATTACGTCCCGATGCCAGCGCCTGGCTGCAGAAATCAAAGGTCTTTTTGGAGAAAGAACGTGACGTTCAATTGCTCTGCGGGCCGGTTCTGGGCCATCCCTTGGCGGGCTCTGCCAACCAGGTTTATCGCAACCTACTGCAGCATCCCTGGTATTCCGGAGTTTTACGTTCACATTACAGTAGTACCCTTGAAAACGCATCCGCACCTCTGCTGAAGCCCGAATACCTGGTCATGCGCTGTGGAGTGGTACCCATCGACACCTGGTTATTATTGCCCCCTGCGCAAAAAATGGACCTGCTGTCGTTAAAACTCCAAAACGGAGAACTCAAAGGCCGGGTGCTTGGATCCCTCCAAACCCGCGATATCGCACATCTGCCTGCCCAGGATTGTGTAGCGAGAGAATGCCGCACATCTTTTCGGGTGCTCCCACGCGTGCGTCGGCATGAAACCGATCCCAACCGTCAGGAACGCGTTTCGCATCTGGCTTTCTTGCTGATGATCGTGAGCGCCTATGGGGTGGCCCATTGGAGCACAGGCATGCTTTCGTTGCTTATGTGGGTGATATTTTTACTGTATTTTGTCATCGGTGTGGTATTGGGGGTCATCAGTCGCGAACGTAATCTGTTGGCCAGTTTGCTAAGCCCCTGGGCCATCTTATTATCCGGCTTGCTGGTGATCACCGGGGTCTTTGACCTTATCTTTCATCCGATCCTGCCTAAATCCGAAACCTAACGCCGCATATGAATACGCAGGCTGGCCACCTGATCCATGACCATACCAAAACAAAAAAACACGGCCGCCAACACCAGGGTCAGCACTGATCCGCCCGGAAGTTTGAGTTCGATATACAGGACGTGATACACGCTGTAGATCACGCCCGCCAAAAAACACAAGGCACTTAGTGGATACATGAGACGCGAGGGCGCAAAAATGGTGGTCATCCGAAAAATCAGCTTGATAAAGCGCCAGCCGTCTTTAAACACGCGGATCTTGCTTTCGCCCGCAATACGCGGCGGCATGATCACCGGCACAAAACGAACCGCATACCCGTTGGTGAGACAGGCCAGCGTGGACGTGGTGGGAAACGAAAAGCCTTCGGGATAAATATGCGTAAACTGCGCAATGACTTCGCGCTTAAAGGCACGGAAACCCGATGTAAGGTCAGGAATTTCTTCTTTGGCCAACGAACCTGCTAAAAGGCGCAGAAACCAGTTTCCAAGCGCGCGCACCACGTTGCGCTGGTCGGCGTTCTGCGTGCGGGCACCTACCACAAGATCATGCTCGGGCAAATGTTCAATCAATTGCAGAATATAAGCAGCATCATGCTGCCCATCGGCATCCAGCACACACACATACGGCGTTTTAACATGTTTGAGCGCCGTTTTAATACAGGCCCCGTTGCCGCGGTTTCTGCCATGGCTTACCACACGCACCCCTGCCACGGACGAAGCCTTGTGTGCCGTACCATCGGTAGAACCGTCATCCACCACCAATACCGCCGCAGGGGGTAGTTCATGGCGCAGGCGTTCCAGCACATGTCCAATGGCGCCCGCCTCGTTAAAAGCCGGAATCACCATGGTGAGTTCAGCCAGTGAAATCATGTGGCCCCCTGTGGTGCCACCGGCACATCCACCCGTTTAAGCACAATTTGCTGCGGGTTAATGTACAACCAGTCTTCGGGCACGTAGCCAGAGTCAAATTCAAAAGGGCCCAGACGCGCCCGGTGTTTGGCACTAAAGACCATCTGCACATTGTCGGCCGAAAACAAGCGGTTGTAGAACGCCCGATCCACAAAAAGTTGCTGTCGTTTGGGATTAAGGCCAAAAGCCATGGCCGTATGAAAATCGTATTCTGTCAGCACAAAATAATCGCCCGTCAGTTTAAGCCGACCGCTGGGAATGCGTGGTACCACCGCAAGGTCATAACGTGTGCTGGGCCGGTACAACCCCCAACCCTTGTCTTCAAATTCGTAAAAAACGGGCGGGTGATAGGCATACGGCAGGGCAAACAACGTCACCGCTGATCCTTGGGAAATATTTTCAATAATCCAGGCATTGGCCATGTCACGCACATCGGTCTTTTTGAGCATCAGGGCATAGGCCAGCGACTTAAAAAAAGTCATCACAAAAACAGCCGTTACGCCCAAGGCCACCACAGCCTTGAATGGTCGCCTTTCCGAAAAAACCCACAGATCATAAACCAACCGCGCCGCCATCAAACAAGTCACCGGTGCCACAGGCAAAAGATAGCGCAGGTATTTTTCCTGTGGATACGAAAAAATAAGAATGTAGCCCAGTACCCACACCACGCACACCCAGTCCATAGGCTGGCGACGATATAAGGCCCAAATGACAGACAACACCACCATGCCCATCATGGGTATGCCCCAACCCGTGGGCAGCGAAAACAGCAAGTGATACAACACCGCAAACGGAACCGACGAGCTTTCTTGCTCGCTCACCACCACAGCACTGTAAAGCCCCGTGATGCTGGGCAGACTGTGCTTAAAATCAAGAATGACGTAGGGCGAAAGCAACATAAAGACCAGCGCCAAAACGCCATAGCCGGCCCAGACTCGCCGTGACGTCAGCACCGAAAAAATGTGTGATAAATCGCCTTTGTGATACAAGCCTACCCATACCGGAAGCAGCAGCAACAGGGCCGTATATTTAACGGCCGCCGCCACCCCCACGACCGCAAAGATGGCCAGGCCCATGACAAAATTTGATTTGGGCTGCGACACATAAATACCCAGCAGAGCCATGGCCAGCGTACACCAAAATGTCAGTGCCACGTCTACGGTCATAAAGCTTGAGTGAATGACATGCACCGGCAAAAGCGCGAGACCCAAGGCTGCCAATACTCCCCACATGGGACGACCCAGCCAGGCTGCCCACAAAAAAAGCAGCACCATCGTGGCCATGGCATAGCCCAGCGACACACCGCGTCCTACCAGATATAACTTGGCGGTTTCCCAGGGGTGCGTTTGGTAAAAAGCTTCGTCAGACGCCAATGTCACTTTTCCGGTCAACTTGGCGCCATACATCGCAGCACCCAGGGTATAAAAATGAAAATGTGGATAATGAAACCAGTTGGGATTAAAGTCTCCGGTGGCGGGATTCATGTGCGAAAGAATGGCGAGCATAGACCCTTCGTCGGGATGATAGGTGAGCATGGGATGTTGGGGGTTGGGCAGGCTCCACCAAAGACCCGGAAGCCGCAAGGCGCCTCCCAAAATTAAAACTCCCACAAGCGACAGCGCGGCCAGGTACTTTACCATTTTCGTCCTAACGCACGGGCTAGTTTTTTTATCTTAGCACGTATGGCCCAAAGATCGACAAACATCTTAAATGGATCGCTGAATACGTTGACCCGGCTGTCTTGCGAGTTAAACCATAAGACCGGAACTTCGGCCACCTGATAGCCCAGCAACTTGGCCAGAGCCACCACTTCAACGTCAAACACAAAACCGTCAAATTCTGACCGGCTAAAGATATCCTGCGCCGCCTGGCGGGTGAATAATTTAAAACCACACTGGGTATCCTTGATGCCCTTGACCGCAATCTGCTGCACGCACACGTTAAACAGGTTGCCCATTTTTTCACGGTGCCAGGGTTGGTGCACCTTGACCAGCGCCCGGTTGATGGCCCGGCTGCCCACCGCCACATCGGCCCCGGCATCAAGGGCGGCCTGCAACTTTTCAATTTCTTGAATGGGCGTGGACAGATCGGCATCCGAAAACAAAACCCGCTGGCCGCTGGCGGCCAGCATGCCGCGCCGCACTGCATAGCCCTTGCCACGGTTAGGCTGCAAGCGGATCACTTTAACGTGCCTGCCCGCCTGCTGCGCCACCACCGCCGTCTCGTCCCGGCTGCCATCGTCCACCACCAGCACCTCATGCTCCCACTTTTGTGCGGTCAAGTAATGCATAATCCGGGTTAACGTTGGGGGTAAACGTTGCGCTTCGTTATAGGCCGGAATGACAACTGAAAGCATCTATTGGCATTTTATAGGATGAGAGGCGTAGAGACAGGTTTAAAACCGGTCTCTACAATTGTGATGTGATCAACATCCTTGGCATCAGCGCTTTTTACCATGACAGCGCCGCCTGCCTGGTGCAGGATGGCCGCATTGTGGCGGCGGCCCAGGAGGAGCGCTTTACCCGCAAAAAACATGACCACCGCTTTCCCAAACAAGCCGTTCAATTCTGTCTTGAATCTGGGGGCATCACGGCCCAGCAGTTAAGTGCTGTCTGCTTCTACGACAAACCCTTTATCAAGTTTGAACGCCTGCTTAAAACCTACCTGGCTTACGCCCCGTTTGGATTCCGCTCGTTTATCAAGGCCATGCCCCTGTGGCTTAAAGAAAAACTCTTGACCGACAAATTGATTGAAAAAGAACTGTTTGGCAACGAGAAGCCGGCACCTATTTATTTTACGGGCCACCATGAATCACATGCCGCTTCGGCTTTTTTTCCCTCGCCTTTTCAGCGCGCGGCCGTGCTGACCATTGACGGCGTGGGCGAGTGGTCCACCACCACCCTGGGACAGGGCATCGATAACCGTATCGAACTTTCGCATGAGATCCGCTTTCCACATTCGATCGGACTGTTATATTCGGCTTTTACGTATTACACCGGCTTCCGGGTGAACTCGGGCGAGTACAAGGTCATGGGCCTGGCGCCTTACGGAGAACCCAGGTATGTGGACCTTATCTTACGTGAGTTGATCGATCTAAAGGCCGATGGTTCCTTTGCACTTAACATGAAATATTTCAACTATCCGGCTGGCCTGACCATGACCAACACTGCCTTTGATGAGTTGTTTGGCGGCCCCCCCCGCAAACCCGAAAGCCGCCTGACCCAGCGCGACATGGATTTGACAGCCTCAGTGCAAAAAGTCACCGAAGAAGCCATGCTGCGCATGGCGCGACACTTGCGCAAGGTCACCGGCGAACGTTACCTGTGCCTCGCGGGCGGGGTGGCCTTAAACTGCGTGGCCAACGGCCTCATTTATAAGGAAGGTATTTTTGACGACCTATGGATACAACCCGCGGCGGGAGATACCGGCGGCGCCCTGGGGGCTGCCTTGTGCGCCTGGCACCATGTACTGAAGCAACCGCGTCATGCCCTGCCAGCTAGCATCCAGGGTCCCAGTTATCTTGGGCCGGAATTTTCGCAAGCCGCTATTGAAGCGTTTTTAAAACAACATCGCATTCCGTATAAAACGCTGCCAGACAACGAAACTTTTTACCGTGAGGTGGCTGCCTGCCTGGCAGGCGAAAAAGTGGTGGGCTGGTTTGACGGCGCCATGGAATTTGGCCCGCGCGCCCTGGGGGCCCGTAGCATTCTGGGAGACGCCCGCTCATCCAAAATGCAATCGGTGATGAATTTAAAAATCAAGTACCGCGAATCGTTCCGCCCTTTTGCGCCTGCGGTGCTGGAGGAACGTGCCTCGGATTATTTTGATTTTAAGGGCCAAAGCCCTTACATGCTGCTCGTAGCTCCAGTGCAACCTGCCCGACGGATCGCGATGAGCGCCGCAGAGCAAACCTTGTTTGGCATCGACAAACTCAACGTGCCGCGCTCGGACATTCCGGCTGTGACGCACGTGGATTATTCGGCCCGCCTGCAAACCGTGGGGCCGGAACATGGCGGCTTTCGCAAACTGCTAGAAGCTTTTTATCAGTTGACCGGCTGTGCGGTGCTGATCAACACCTCATTTAATGTGCGCGGCGAGCCTATCGTCTGCACACCCGAAGATGCCTACCGTTGCTTCAGGCAAACTGAAATGGATGTGCTGGTGCTTGGAAAATGTATCCTGTACAAACATGAACAAGCCGGTGTGGCCGAAGCACTGGCCAACAAAACCGTGGCTCGGGAGCTTGATTAACATGCCTGCTACCCCCCATCAAATCCTACGTAAATTTGGATTGTCTGTCGGAACAGTGGTGCTGATCATCGCTGCTCTGCTCCTGCGCAAGGGCAACACCGCATCGGCTGTTGCATGGATTTCACTTGGCAGTATGCTGGCCGGCGCCGGACTGCTGCGCCCACAGTCACTCAACCGCGTTTATTTTATTTGGATGAAGTTTGCTGCCGGGCTCGGCTACGTCAACACACGCATTCTGCTTGGCATCCTATTTTATGCTGTGCTGACACCCCTGGGACTGGCGTTAAAACTTTTGCGCATCGATATACTCGACAAAACCCCGGATCGAAAACAAGCTTCGTACTGGAAACCCCTCAACCACAAACCCACAACGGAAAGTTATCGAAATCCGTTTTAACGGGTTTCTGCGATATACGCCCGCACACCCTCCTGCCAGGTTGGCATACGCATCCCCAGCGCGTTGAGTTTGCGGTTTTCAAGGGCGCTGTAGGTTGGCCGCTTGGCAGGGCGCTGTGAAAACTCTGCCAGGGAAACTGGCAGTATTTCTGCCGCCATGCCCGCCTGCTGCAAAACTTCTGTGCCAAATTCGTGCCAGCTGCATACCCCCTCGTTGACCATGTGATAACAACCGCTTTCAGGTCGGCGTTCAAGCAGCCGTACCAGGCCCTGCGCCAGATGTCCCACATAGGTTGGAGATGTCCATTGATCCTGCACCAGCCGCAGCGGTTTGCCCGCGCGCGCGGTATTTAAAATAAAATCAATCATGGAATGTCCGCCCTTGCCAGTGGCACCCCCAGGGCCGTAAAGACCAGCGCTGCGCACAATGTAATAAGCTCCGGCTGCGGCCTGCACGCACATCTCGCCTTCTAATTTGGTATGCCCGTAGGCACTCTGCGGAAAGGGCGGATCGTCTTCGGTGTAGGGCCTGCGACTGTCGCCCGAAAATACATAATCGGTGCTGATGTGTACAAAGAGCGCCCGGCGCTTTTTTGAAAGTTCGGCCAATTTTTCGGGAACCAGGGCATTGAGTGTGTGCGCGGCTAAAGCATCCTGCTCGGCCTGATCCACCTGCGTGTAGGCCGCACAGTTGATCAACAGTTCAAAATCAAAAGGTACTGGTGCCTGGGTCTCTGTCCACCGGGTTAGATCCCAGGCCTGCACATCGGGCGCCGCAACGCTAAAACCATGGTCGCGCAAGGCCCCCAGCAAAGCCCGTCCAAGTTGTCCGCTTCCGCCAGTTAAAAGCACGCTAGGCATGCCGCAACTGATACCAGGCCAGCTTGAACCATTCGTTGAGCACCAGGTTAACGTGACCCTCGCGAATCATGGCGCTGATGGGATACGGTAACCCCTGGGCCGACACCACATAAAAGTGCACTGGGTAACGCCGTTCAAAGCGATCTGCCACCCAACGCGTGCGTCGCGTGTGGTACCAACTGGTGACCACCACCACATCCGTCAGCCGCAGTTTTTCAATCACTGGCATCATAAACTCAAAGTTAGTATACGTACTGTGCGCACGATCCTCTACCACGCAAACCGCTTTAGGAATACCGCCCGTTTGGGCTTGGTGTAACAAGCGTTGGCCCCACGTTTCTTGGGCATTCATCGGGCCACCCGACAGCAATACCCAGCGGATCGGAAAATGATGATAAAGCTCGATCGTCTTCTGCATGCGATCCTCTTCGCCACCCGAAAGCGCCATAAGCGCCTGGGTTTGAGGCGGGATGCCGTCATTGACATAAAGGTATTGACTGGCAAAAAGAAAACCAAAAAGAAAAACTCCCAAGCCCAGCCAGGACAAGCTTAAAACCAGCAGCAACTGAACAAAACGAGATTTCATGATTCATTCCCAAACGATGCGGGATGGTTTTTAACTGGCACGCA
>JAHFDA010000087.1 GCA_023249225.1 bacterium | reverse complement strand
AATGCCCGTGACCAGGTCTGATCCGGTAGTGCTCCCGTTGGTAAGCAATAAAGAAGCGACCCTTGTTTCAAACAGATCGTCAGTCATCGGACCGATAACGAACTGTGAAAAAATCTTATCATTGTCCGTCACCACCACTTCATACTGGTTGTCTCCAAGATCCTGGAAACTGCCAGTGACGGAGTGGCCTCCGTCGTCATAACCGATCGAAATATAGTCAAATTTTTCACTGTGGTCTCCAAGCAGGGTTTTATAGATATCGGAATACATGGTGCAGTCAATCATGGTCTGGCCATCATGATTGACCGCAAAACGGCTAAAATCGGTATCAGCGCTAATATTAAAGTTGTCGTTGACATCATCTCCAACGTGACTGAAATAGGTTTGCACATAGGCTTGCATGGTTCCAAGATATGTTTTTGTCGATGCGCCGCTTGCGCGCAGGGTATCAAAGAAGGCCTTTACCTGATGCAAGTCCAACGGGTTGTTGACCTGCTCGTAAAAACCGGAGGCGCTTAATTTTTTTTGCGCGAACGTTTGTTTGGCGGTATCGGTGTTTAACTTGGCATCGTCGATGTATTCATGCAGGCCGCCGCGGATGCGCAGCGCGTCAGACAGGTTGTCGGCAAAAGCGGGTTCTACTGAAACCCCGCGGGCTTCCAGCGACGCCTTGAGCATGTCAAGGTTCAGCTCCGCTTTGCCATCGCCGTCGTCGTCCGTAAGGTTCTCGGCAATCGCATCGGCCAGATCGTCGTGGCTGATCTGATTCGAAACTTCCGGAAACTGTTCATCGATGGTGGCGCAGACTTCGCCAATCACATGGGCTGTATCGGGCGCGAGCAGATTCGGATTGACTTCCACAATTTCCACCGGTGCATCGGCATATAACTGCTCTGCGAATACTTCCTGGGCCTCGCAGCTGGGAGCCGGGCGCGCCGAGCCGGATTTCCGACCGGGTTTTTCTGACGCAAGTTCCTGACTGATTTGAGTCAGCGTTTTGGAATCCGGAATTTTAATTTGCTGACCGACGTCAATATGGTTGGGGTCGTCGATATCGTTGTATTTGGCGATGGCCTGATAGGTAAGATCGCTTTTCCAAGCGGTGCCGGGCTGGGTGCGGGCCAGCTTAGTGGCTTCGCGGGATGCAATGCCGCTTAAGGTATCGCCCGATCGGACGGTAACGCTGTATTCGCCAGCGGGGGGACTGTAGTCAGCGGCGGATCCGGCTGCGTTTGCGGCAGAAACTCCCATAACAGGAACATTCCCGGATTTTGGTGGGGGTAAACATTACTCGTTCAAAGGTGAAGAAGAGAAGGGCCCCCCATGTAGCGTATGTAGATACTACTTAATCGCAGATACCCGCTAGTACCTACGACTCGATTACATATCCACTACGGCGTAGACCGTTGCGCCACTGAACATGGTCACTGTCGAACTGCCGCCAGTGATGCCCAGCAGGGAGCCTTGCACGCCCAGGCCCAAATGGGTGGTCAGCATGCTTTCATCTTTTGTTTAACATCCCAAACATCCTGCTGCGCCTTTGATACATTATTCTTCATAGTCAATTACCTCCAGCGGAGTTAGCATATTTAACGCATGGAGATATCCCAACTCGCGATTAGCGTTACCAATGAGTATCTGTTTATTGAGATTAGCCAAACCATCAATTTCCGCATCGAGAGTACGTGGAATCATTTGCAGGGAATACTTCTCTGCTACGCCCTACCATCAACGAATCAAACCCACCCGATTCTTCAATGCTTCCAGTGCCGTCCGTAAAAATTCTAAATGTCCCTGAACCCTTTTTTTTAAATCCCAGCAGGTGGGTGTCTCAAGAATCAGGATATACCGGGATCGTGCGCCCATATACTCATCAAAGGATCCCTGCATCAGCGGAACAGGGATACCGGTTTGAAACTGGTGAATCAGACCCCGATCGCATTTTTCTCCGAACACTATTGTGCCGTCCCAAAACTCAAAACCCGCTGTCCGCAGTTTTTCCAGCACTTGCCTGCCAAACGTAAAGTCATCGGCCGGATATTGTTCATACATATACATGGCCGTGGGCGATTTCTCGTCCTCAAACCCGACCGCAGCCTCATCGGTGGGATCTTCATGCAGATCAAGCACGGCGAGGAATGATTTGCCTTCGTTTTCGATCAAAGCTTTTAGCATTCTGACTTCTTCTTCGGGATTTTCTACTTTGAAATTTCGGTTTAAATCAAGGCCATGCTCGTTTGTGCGCGTGCCGTGCTCAAATCCAAAAGGATTGACCAGCGGAACAATGATGAAATTAAAAAAGTCTTTGTATTGCCCCAGGTCACCGTTTAAAAAATCAAGGATGGCGTATATGCCGGCAATTTCGTTGCCGTGAATGGCTGCTTGTATATAGATGTACGGAAGATCCGGCGCATGACCCGCCACACGTACAACAAAAAAAGGATAAACACCGGCGGCCGTTTGCAGGCGTCCAAATTCCTGAATATCAAAGGCCGCTAAACTTTTAAGTTTTAAGACCACTTCTTGGTGATACGAACATTTTTTATGCATCCAGGAGGTTTTCATGTCAGTACATCAACCGCGCCCGCCCAAGCCGCATCAGCACAAAAGCGCCTGGCCCAATGCGCCACGAACCTATGGCCAGGTAGGCCAATCCAAGGAACAAATCTATATTGGCTGGATCGGGCTGCACTAGGTAGTCCCGCAGCGGCGGGCGTTTGAGCCGCGGGCCGCGTTGACCTTTGCTGTAGTCCAAAAACAAAGCGTGCGGGTGCCGGACGTCCGGACCAAAGTCGGGCACGGTTTCCACTGCGTAAAAACCGTACGGCATACCTTGAGCCGCCCATGGCTCCGCCGCCTGCGATTTGTCGACATCTACGTTGTAACCCATGGCGAGGCCCCTGGGATCGGTAAAAAATCCTTTGATAAATTTAGAAAACCCCAAAGCTTTTAGAAGCGGATGCAGGTTGATGCCCGCAAATTCCCAATCATTGAGATCGTCCCAGCAAGGCGTGGCGCCAGCATCAAAAATTTTGCGAAGGCAAAGCGAGTCGAGATGGGCATAGGTTTCCGCAATGGCCACGCGCATGGGCTCGATTGTCGCTTAAACCTTATTTTTTTCCAAACGCCATTTAATCCCGAACCTCGCAAAAAACCAGTAAAACGTTCCAGGCAAACAGGCGATAGAAGATCAACTTCAACAAAGGAGCCTTTCATGGAACTCAAGCGCTGCGCTACGCCGGATCTCACTCTCGATCATGTAAGGCGTGCCTTAGGAGGCCAGGCCGAAAACATGCTTGGTTTTTCCAGTCCGATGATTGAACGTACGCGTCTGCATTTGCCTTCGCTGACATTCATTGACGACGTGTTTGGTTTAAGTGGTCGTTCAATTGAGGTTCGCAATAGTTTAAGGGCCATCCGTGACCATGGCCGTTTGTCCGGAACCGGATACATGTCTATTCTTCCGGTGGATCAGGGCGTGGAACACGACTGGTTTACCTTTGCCCGCAATCTCGACTATGCCGATCCGGCCAATATTGTGCGCTTGGCCGAAGAAGGCGGTTGCAACGCGGTGGCCACTTCGTATGGCGCGGCATCCATTGTGGCAGACATGGCGGCCAAGTTGCGACTTCCGGTGATTGTCAAAATAAATCACAATGAACTTTTAACCACGCCAGCCAAGTATGACCAAACCATGTTTGCCACTGCAAAGGCCGCAGCAGACATGGGTGCGCGGGCCATTGGTATTACGATCTATTTTGGTTCCGAAGAAAGCCGTCGGCAAATGGAAGAAGTGCGCGATGCCTTTCAGGCCGCGCGCGAGGCGGGCTTGGCCACCATTGCCTGGTGTTACTTGCGTAACTCCAAAGCATTTAAGATTAAGGAAGATGGAAAAGACGCTGCCACTGATTTTCATGATGATGCCGCGCTCACCTCGCAGGCCATTCACCTGGCAGCTTCGTTGGGAGCGGACATCGTTAAACAAAAACTGGCCACCAGGGCGGGTGGTCCGCAGGCTATCCGCGCTCAAAAGATCGGTGTCCTGAATTCCAAAGATGACGAAATTGCCCGTGTGGTCGGCACGCATCCGATCGACTGGGTTCGTGCACAGGTGGCGGCCGCTTACATGGGCCGCATCGGCTTGATTAATTCTGGCGGCGAATCCAAGGGTGCGTCTGATCTAGACGATGCCATTGCCACGGCGGTGATCAACTTGCGTGCGGGCGGCACGGGCCTGATCAGCGGACGCAAGGCTTTTCAGAAACCCATGGCCGAGGGTATTGCGTTGCTTCATGCTATTCAAGATGTGTATTTGCTGGGTGTGCGCGGTGAAATCAGTATTCCATAACATAAAAAATGGGGGTAAGCCATGAACTATCATCTTAAAACCACAGCCGTCAGACTTCCGCAAAGCGTGATTGGAAGCGTTCCACAAGTGGCCCTGCACGGTCCCGGCCCAAGCGATGTGCACCCGCGCGTGCTCGAAGCTTTGTCGCAAAAAACCATTGGGCATTTGGATCCGTGGTTTATCCACACCATGGACGAAATTTCTACCATGCTGCGCTTGGCGATGGGCACCCAAAACCGGCTTACTTATCCGGTGTCCAGCACGGGCAGTGCGGGCATGCAGACCATTCTGGACAACACCCTTGAGCCGGGTGATCTGGCCATCATTGGCGTCAACGGCTACTTTGGCAACCGCATGTGCGACATGGCCGAACGCTGTGGCGCCACGGTGGTGCGGGTCGAAGCGCCTTGGGGCCAAATCATTCCGCCCGAAAAATTAATCGAAGCCCACCGTGCCTATCCCGAAGCCAAGGTGCTGGCCGTGGTGCATGCCGAAACCTCAACGGGCGCATGGCAGCCACTTGCGGATCTGGGAACTTACTTAAGCAGTACGCCCACCTTGTTTTTGGTGGATGGTGTCACCAGTTTGGGCGGCGTGCCGGTAGAGCTGGATGTCTGGCATGTGGATGCTTTTTATTCGGGCACCCAAAAATGTTTGGGTGCGCCCACCAGTCTTTCGCCCGTTTCGTTCAGTCCCAAGGCGGTTGACGCCATTCAGCGCCGCAAGCACAAGGTGCAGTCATGGTGTTTTGACGCCTCGCTGATCATGCAATACTGGAAAAACGATGGTTCGCCGCAGCGCGCCTATCACCATACCGCACCGATCAATACGTTATTTGGATTGCATGAGGCCCTGCGATTGCTGCTCGAAGAGGGTCTCGAAAACGTATGGGCGCGGCATGTTGGCGTCAGTCAAAAATTGCGTACGGGTTTGCAAGGCATGGGTTTTGGGCTTTTAACCGATCCCAATCATCAGTTGCCGCAGCTGACTCCGGTCAGCATGCCGGGCGCTTTGCCAGAAACTCCGCTGCGCCAGCGTTTGCGCCAGGAACATCTCATCGAAGTAGGCGGTGGCATGGGAGAATGGGCCGGCAAAGCCTGGCGCATTGGCCTGATGGGCCCAATGGGCGCCCAGGAAAACCGCGTTGACAACTTGCTTGAAGCGATACGCAGTGTTTTAGCAAAACCTTAGGGGACGCCTGAAAAAGAACTCTTAAAAAACACAAGGGCAGGTTTCCCTGCCCTTGGCTGAACTTTCAATGAGAAAACTAGAAAGTGTCTTGAACTACTTAATACCGATCTCTTGAACCACCACGTGATTCGCGGGGGCCATTAAAGGAACGGGGGCGGTCGGTCTGCGGGCGCGCTTCGTTTACTTTGAGCGTGCGACCATCGAGACTGGAGCCGTCTAATGTTTGACAAGCTTTCTTGGCTTCTTCTTCGGTGGACATTTCTACAAAACCGAATCCCTTTGAACGGCCGGTCATCTTATCCATGATGATCACCGCTGATTCTACTGCACCTGCCTGGGCAAAAGTGCTTTTTAACGTTTCTTCTGAGGTGTTGTAAGACAACCCTCCAACATACAATTTTTTCATATCACTATCCTCACAATACAGAAATTTCGCCAGATCTCTCTAGTTGTCTTTGACTATCCGTATTAGGGGAATCAATAAACAGCACAGCATTCACCAGCGATGTCCATAGCATACAGTCTTTTGGGGTGTTTTGGCACGCAGAAAAATTTAAGGCTGTGTTTAAGTGAGATTTACAGGTTCAAAACCGGTTTTCGAGGGGTCTGGGTAAGATCAATTTTGTGGCCATCTGGATCGGCGACCAGTGCAGACGGAGGTTGGGCATCTTCGCTAAAGCGGAGCACCGATCCGCCCACCGCCCGTACGGCGGCGAGTGTTGCGCACAGGTCGGGCACTTCAAACCCCAGGCGCACACCGCTACTGTCGCGGCCAGATTGAGGGTACAGTTCAATGACGACACCAGCAATTTGTGTGGCGTAGTGCCGCGGACCAGAACCATGCTGCTCGGGCGTAAACTGCAGGCCCATGGCCTCATAAAAAGTGCGCGAAAGTTCCACATCTTTGCAGCGGAGAACCAGTAAAGTGATCTTTACAATCTTTGGGGTGGTCACGGCCACGATCATTGCAATATTTTATCATTGGGCCGATGATCCCTAAAGTATTCGATATTCACAGCCTTAGGCTTGCCTCGTACAATAACAACGCCCCATGCCCAGCCTTACTGTCAGCAAGATCGTGCACGGACGCTACGAAAAAATCGATCTGCTACGCGAAGATATGTATTCCTATTATTACCTGGGCAAATCAATTTACACCCATATCCAGGTGCTGATCCGCGAATATAAACCCGATTACTTAAATGGCGAGCTGATCGCAAAACTGGTGGATCGTATTCGGCAGAGCAGCCTGCTGATTCATCCGCACATCCTCAATGTGGTCGATTTCTGTCACAGCCCAGAGTCCTTGTGCCTGGTGTATGAATATATGGAAGCACGCACCTTGCACGAGGAGATCCGCCTGGGTCACCTTTCCATGGTGCAGACGCTGGAATGCGCGGCCCAAATGGTCTCGGCTTTGCGCTATGCCTTGCGCAAGGGTTTGTATCACGGCCATCTGACCGAAAACCAGGTCTTACTGACGGCCAAGGGCCAGATCAAAATTTTGAACTTTGGTCTTGAAAGCGTCCTGATCGAACACATGATGCAGCATCATCGTTTAATTGAAGACGCCGTATTTATCGCCCCCGAAAAACTGCTCGATGGGCGGGCCACACCCCGGGCAGAGGTGTATGCCCTGGGCATCTTGTTGTACCGCATGCTGACGCGCGAGTTTCCGTATGCGCCCGAGTACCGGCTCGAAGGCGCCAAGCGTAACCTGCTGGCGGTGCCTAAGACGCCGCGTGATCTTAATCCGCATGTGCCCGAGTATCTTTCTAGAGTCATCATGCGCGCAGTCGACAAAGAGGGACTAAAACGCTATAAGACGGTTGAGGACATGTTTGAGGATATTCAAACGCGGCGTACCCATGTGACTGCGGTTGCGCCCGCCCGGCCCCCATCCGAGACCACGCAAGAAGCTATTGAAACCGATGTGGCGGCGGCGCGCAAGCACAAGTTGCGGCGGGTTTTTGGTGTGCTGGTAGCCATGGCCTTGCTGGGACTTATTTTGGGCGGCGTGCGTCTGATGGTCTTGCATTACTTTACAGCCATTCCGGTGGTCACCGTTCCGGATCTGCAAGGCAAATCTTATTCCGAAGCCACGGCGCTTTTACAACGTATGGGTCTGCGTGTCGAAATGGATGGTTTTGCGGATGATGCCATGATTCCCAACGGCAGCGTCATTCGTTCGCGACCCGCGCCCGGACGCGATGTGCGCAAAGGACGTTTGGTGGCTTTGCTGGTCAGCCGCGGGGCAGATGCTTTAAGCGTGCCTGATTTAAAGTCGATGCTCTTTGATGAGGCGGTACAGATAGCGGGCGCACGTGGCCTTGCGCTGGTGCGCACCGGCGAAGCGTATACCCGTGTGTATCCGCCGGGTACCATCATGCTTCAGGATCCGCCTCCGCAGACGCCCATTGCGGGCCGTTCAACGCTCGAGGTTTTGGTTAGCAAGGGTTATCCTATTCAAGTCAGCCGACTCGATGCACAAAACGTACGCATCGAGTTTCAGGTCTTGCCGCAATGGGAACGCGAACAAATTAAAGTATTTGTTTCGGCCAAGGATGCTTATCGCAAACAGCTATATGACCAGTGGCTTGATCCCGGCGAACACGATGCTGTTTCGGTGACCCTGGCAGAGGGTGAAGTGCTCGAAGTTTTTTATGGCGAACAATTGGCTTACAGCTCACAAGATATGGAGTTCGACACAGGGTATTAATGAGTCGTCGCGGACGGGTCATCAAAGATTATTGTGGGTATTATCTGGTGGAATGCAGCCTGCAGATTTTTCGTTGCCGTTGCCGGGGTAACTTGTCGTTGTCGGTGGTGACGGGTGACGAAGTTGTTTTTCACGAAATGAATTCCGAAGAAGGCCGCATCGAAGCGGTGGTGGAGCGACGTGTTTTGCTGGCCAAACCGCCGGTGGCCAATGTGGATTTGGTGCTGCTGATCAACACCTTTGTAGAACCGGCCTTTGATTCCCTGGTGCTCGACCGCCATCTGGCCAGCATTGATATTCCGCTGTGGATTGTTCATACCAAGGCAGATTTGGGGGTTGATCGCACGTGGATAGAGCTATACGCCGCGCTGGGATATCCGTGTTTTACCGTGTCGGCTCAAAACGGCAGCGGTCTTGCGGAACTTAAGGGGGCTTTGCAAGGAAAAACGGCTGTGTTGGTAGGGCAGTCGGGGGTGGGCAAGTCGATGCTGGTCAACGCGCTGGCGGGTGCGTGGTTGCAACGCGTCAACGCCTTGTCGCTTAAGATCAAACGCGGACGCCAGACCACGCGCTTTGTCGAACTTTTTAATGTGGGCCCCGATACTTACGTGGCGGATGCGCCGGGTTTTACGTACGGCCACTTGCCGCAGTGCGCCGAAGATCTGCAAATGATCTTTCCAGAGTTGCGTCAGCGCTTTGGGCAATGCCGCTTTAACAACTGTTTGCATCGCGATGAACCGGATTGTATTATCCGCAATGCAGTGACGCAGGGGGTCTTGGCGCCATCGCGTTACCAGTCATATCTTGTGCTACTGAAAGATGTGGAAAAGCATGCCCGGCAACACCGTTAAAATAGCGCCTTCTATATTATCTGCCGATTTTGGCCAGTTGCTTGCACAGGTTCAAATGGTCGAAGCAGCGGGTGCCGATTACATTCATGTCGATGTGATGGACGGGCATTTTGTGCCCAACCTCACCATTGGGCCGGTGGTGTGCGAGGCACTTAAAGATCGTGCGCGTTTGCCCCTGGACGTGCACCTGATGATCGAACAGCCCGATACCTATGCGCCCGAATTTGTTAAAGCCGGAGCGTCGATTGTCACTATCCATGCCGAGGCCACGCGGGACCTGCATCGCTCGGTTCATTTGATCAAGTCGCTGGGTGTTAAGGCTGGCGTGGCGCTCAATCCGGCCAGTCCCCTGTTACTCATCGAGCCCGTGCTTAAAAACGTTGATCTTGTGCTGCTGATGACAGTTAATCCTGGTTTTGGCGGCCAAAACTTTATTGCCGAGGTGCTGGAAAAAATCCGTCAGCTGGATGAAACACGGCAGCGTTTGGGCCTGAATTTCGAAATAGAAGTCGATGGCGGTATCAATGCCGAGACGGCAGCGGCAGTGTGTGCCGCTGGGGCCCGTGTTTTGGTGGCGGGTCACGCAATTTTTCGCACGCCTGATCCAGCCGAAGCATTACGCGGCATTCGCCGTGCTGCCGAAACCGCTATTCAAGGCTAACGTTAGCGGGCCGTGATCAGTTCTGTAGATCAAACGTATATTGCCGAAACCTTGCAATTAGCCGAGCGCCAGCGTGGTCGTGTCAGCCCGCACCCGCTGGTGGCTTGTGTCCTTGTTAAAGATGAACAAGTGCTGGCGCGTGGCGTTCACGCCTGGCGCCAGGATCCGCACGCTGAAGTGGTGGCTTTAAAAGCCGCCGATGCAGCCGCCCGTGGCGCTACCCTGTATGTCAATTTGGAGCCGTGCGGTCATTGGGGCGAAAATCCCCCCTGTGTGGATCAAATTATTGCGGCAGGCATCAGCCGGGTGGTCTATGCCGTGCGCGACCCCAATCCCAAGGTACTTGCGGCGCAGGGTCTCGAGCGTTTAAAAGCGGCGGGTATTTTGGTAGAGGGTGGCGTACTCGAACAGGAGGCGCTTAAGTTTAACGAAGCCTTTTTTAAGCATGTCCAAAGCGGATTACCCTTTGTGACCCTTAAGTGGGCCATGAGCCTTGATGGCAAGCTGGCTACCCGGGCGCACAAGAGCCAGTGGATTTCTGGAGCAGCCGCGCAGCTTTACGCGCATCGTTTGCGGCGGATGGCCGATGTGGTGCTGGTCGGCCTGGGAACGGTGCTGGCTGATGATCCGTTGCTCACGGTGCGGCATCCGCAAGCGCTGGAAGCATTGTCCCGACCGGCTCATCCAGTGCGTTTAATACTCGATGCACGGGCCGAACTGCCTTTGAATGCGCGTGTTTTAAACCATCCCGATGCCCCTACCTGGGTGGCCGTCACGGCGGCAGCGCGTTCTGAAAACGTGGCGGCTTTGGCGCAAAAAGCGCGCGTGTTAACGTTGGCGTCCGATGTGCACGGACACATTGATTGGAACGAGCTATTGGCCCAGTTAGGACGCGAAGGATTAAACTCGGTATTAATCGAAGGGGGCCAAAAGGTGCAGGGATCGGCTATGGAAGCCGGGGTAGTGGATAAAATTGTTGCCATTGTGGCCCCCAAGATTATTGGGGGAAAAGATGCCCTGGCCCCGGTGGGAGGCACAGGGGCCCTGTCTATGGCCGAGGCCCAGCTGCTCTATCAGGTCAGCAGCCGTTCTTTAGGGGAAGACATTCTGATCGAGGCCTACACAGTGTATTCCAATCCTAGAATGAGCCTGAAGAGAAGGCCGTAGCCGCCGCCTTTCTTTCTTTTTTTGGTTCTTTTTTTCTTTCTTTGTGGACAGCTGTGATCATGTGGATAAGTCAGC
>JAHFDA010000086.1 GCA_023249225.1 bacterium | reverse complement strand
CTTTAAGCCAGAAAATGGCGGTTCCGAGGCCACGGCATCTGGGCTTTTAAACGCAAAAACACTGTCAAAAATCTGAAACAGTTTCAAAAGGAAAGTTTGGATGACTTTTTCAGCAGTCCCAGACTGAAACCATAAAGTAAAAGAGAGGTAAAAAAAATATGAAAACATTAACAAAAAAGTTAGGAGTAATTGCGATGTTGTGCGCGTTTACTGCAACGGCACAGGCTTCCTTAGTTATTACAGCAGAAACGGTTGGTGGAGTTGTCCCAGCAACAAATGAGGCAGGATATATTTTGGGTCTACCTGACAAAGTAACCAGCCTTACCGATTCCAGTCTCACGGCCACACTTTTAAGGGATTCATGTACTCTTATCATTAAATACACAAATGAGTTTGATTCCTATCAGCACCAGATGGGAATGAGCACCCACCTTGGTGCTGCTAATGACCCCAATAATCAACTGGCCCTTTTCCCTGTCTTAAGTTTCGTGGGAAATACAATTCGAGTCGTTCAAGTTGAGATTGGGTATAAATATGTTGAAACCAAAGCTGGTGTTTCAAAAACAACCGGTGACAGGAGAATGACCATTAACCCGACGAATATCGTGCTTAAGATAGATCCTCTAACGCATAAAATCACGCCTCCCCAGCTAAAGTCTTTGGTTGGCGGTGTGTACGAATTTACAATGTTTTAACGTAAACCGACGCAAGACGTTTTTTAACACGCTTACACATGAAACCCGGGCTAACCACCCGGGTTTTTTTGAGAGGTGCCTACATTAGATTGCCTCGCCATGGCCTAATGCGGTTGTAACAGAACATCATCTAAAAACTGAAAGTTACGAACTCCGGGCTAACCCCGGTTGTAATTCGTGTATGAAGTGGTGCTGGGAGAAGGGTTCGAACCTCCGTAGGCTTTCGCCGGCAGATTTACAGTCTGCTGCCATTAACCACTCGGCCATCCCAGCAAGCACGGTGAATTTTATTTTACCATCTTGAATGCCGGTGCAGTGTGCTTGCGCCAAAGACCTGTCAGGCATGATCAGATATAATAATGCCTCCCGTCTTTAGACGACCGAGCCATGCTGATCCAACTCAACAAGCTTAGCCTGTATTACGGCACGCAAACCATCCTTGACCAGGCCACGGTGACCTTTAGCTACCACCAAAAAATTGGCGTGATTGGACGCAACGGCGCGGGTAAATCAAGCCTGTGCAAGCTGATCGTGGGCGAAGAGGAAGCCAGCTCCGGTTCGGTGAGTTTTGGATCAAACCTGCGCTTAAGTTACCTTGAGCAAAAGGATCCTTATCAGCCGGGGGAGTGTGTGTTGGATTTTTTAACGCGTTACAGTGGCAAACCCGAATGGGAATGTGGCAAACTGTCGGCCCGCTTTGGCTTGGGGCCCGAGTATCTGCACCAGGTCATTACCAGCCTGGCAGGCGGTTATCAGATGCGCGTCAAGCTGACGGCCATGCTTCTGAAAGATCCCAATTTTTTAATTTTAGACGAGCCCACCAACTATCTGGATCTGGCGACTTTGCTCTTACTCGAGCGTTTTTTGCTGCGCTTTAAAGGCAGTTTTATCATTGTGTCGCACGACCGTGAATTTTTAAAAAAGACCTGCGACCATACCGTTGAAATCGAGCACGGAAACGTGCTGCTCTACAAGGGAAATGTTGAAGATTACCTGGGATATAAACAAGCCATTCTTGAGCAAAAGCAACAGTTAAATGAAAGCATCGAGCGCCAAAAAAAACATTTACAGGCCTTTGTAAACCGCTTTGGCGCCAAAGCTTCCCTGGCCGCATCGGCGCAATCCAAGCGCAAACAGATGGAACGCTTGCATGCCATACACATCGACCATACGCTTCGTTCGGTCACCATCAGAATGCCGACCATTCCAGCTAAAAACGGAGTGGCTTTTGATACTGACATGCTGGCGGTGGGTTATTCCGGAAAAAAGGTGGCCAGCCGCATTAATTTGCATGTTAAAAGAGGCGATCATGTGGCGATCTTGGGTGACAATGGTCAGGGCAAATCTACTTTTATTAAAACTTTGGCAGGCGAACTGCCGCCGCTGGCAGGCGAGTTTCAGTGGAGCCAGGGTATGAAATTGGGTTACTACGCCCAGCATGTGTATCAGCGCCTGGGCGAAAAACAGACTGTTTTTGATTGCCTCGAATCCATGGCCGAACGCGGTACACCGCGCCAAAGTGTGTTAGACATGGCGGGTTGCTTTTTATTTGGTGGGGACGATGTTAAAAAAAAGGTGGCGGTATTAAGCGGCGGCGAGCGCGCCCGGTTGTACTTGGCGGGGCTGTTGCTTGGCAAAAAAGACGTCTTGTTGCTGGATGAACCCAGCAACCATCTTGATTTTGAAACCGTCGAAGCGCTGGGCGAGGCACTTAAAGATTATCTGGGCACGGTGCTCTTTATCAGTCACGACCGAACCTTTGTAAACACCCTGGCCACGTCGATCATCGAAGTTAAAAACGGCCGCGTGGAGCTGTATCCGGGAACTTACGAAGAATACGTGTATCACTTAGAAAGTGAAATGGACGCGCAGGATCGTTAGATCACTTCGTTGGAGATCACCGAAATAGTTGCGGTCAATTGCACCGGGTAAGACCTTGCAATGGCATCGCGTGCCAGCAAGGCGTCGAAAGCCAATTTTCGTACCGGGTAATGATATGTTTTAAGGAAGCGGATTTCTCGCAGTCCAACGGCGCCAGTGCTGTCATCCACCGGTTTGGCAGCTTCCCCATGAATCACATGTTTATGCAGTTCGCTTTGTAAAAGCTCGCGCAGTACCACCAGCGAAAAGTGCGGCAACTTAAGCAGGGGTTCAAGTTCTAAAGCGCTGGCTGGTTTATTAACTTTTTGCCGGGCCCATTCCAATTCAAAACCGGGCGCAGTCAAGATGGCGTCAAGCAAGAGCAAATTTGAACCATGTTCAAACAGGTAGGCCAGCAACGCGCTTGGCAGGCTTACTTTGGCAAAAAGGTTGCGCATCAGTTCCAGGTCACGATCTACCAGGCGATTTAAAAGTATCAGGGTCAAGGCATTCGGAAACCTGGGCAGGGTTACAAGGTGTCCAAGGCTATGAATGTGGTCATACGATTGCAGCACGATATCCACCAAGCCGTTTTCACCCCGAGCATAAGTGAGCAACGCCACCGTGACGTGCGGATAAGCGGCGTAAAGGCGGGTCAGGTTAAAAAGCTCATGACGGGTGAAGCGGTTTTTTGCTTGCAATAATCTGACCAGCATATTCTGCACCGGAACAAAGTCAGCCCGTCGGTAGAGAATAAATTCCATCGCCGGGCGGCCCATCCGCGGACGTTGCAACAGAATGCTCTGCAGCACCAAGTCTGACGGATAGAGTTGGGCGAGTATCTCCAATAGTTCATCTGCCTCGCAGATAGGGATGCGGGTTAAGGCGTAAGCCACACTCATGGGGGTGGCTTCATGGGGGTTTTCTGTAGCAATGACTTCAACTCCATTTGCGAACCGGTCAGGCGGCAAATCTTTTTTGTTTATTGTGGAAAGGGTTGGCAGCACGATGCCAGGTCTATCTTGATTGGGGACAGGGGATGGCAAAGCATCATCGCTTGGTCTATCAGGACTTGGGACGGGGGATACAGGGGCAGCAGCAAATTCGTCTGCTGGAACGTAATCAGGAATATAAATTTTAAGTGCTATGCCAATGTCTTCGATGTGACGATAACGACCATAGATCATGTCGAGCATGCGTTCTGTCAGACCTTGGTCCGGATGAAGTAACAGGTTAAGTACCCAGGCCTGGCATTCCGGAAGATCCGGGCGTTCGACCAAAATATCGTAAAATGCGCGCTCGGCATCGGGACGTTGCTGAAAAATGGTCAGGAGAACTTTGGAATTGTTTCGATGCGAATGAACAAACTGAAGGAGGTCAGCCTTACTAGCGCGGGAAATGCGTCTTAAAACAACGGAGGCAGGCAGGCAATCAATCCAGAAAGCCCGCCAGGCAGAGACATGGTATGAAAAAAGCATCTAGTATTTAATCGTTTCGATATTTACATAATTACATAGAAATAATTAGATATTAATTTATTGAAATTATTAGACATCATAAGCGATAGATCTTATCGTGCGCTTTAAACGTCTTGCCGAAGTCATTTACCATGGAAAAACCGTATCTTGG
This sequence comes from bacterium, assembly GCA_023249225.1. Classification (GTDB taxonomy): domain Bacteria; phylum Margulisbacteria; class Marinamargulisbacteria; order JAHFDA01; family JAHFDA01; genus JAHFDA01. The sequence continues at coordinate 6,906 of JAHFDA010000086.1, read as the reverse complement.
CCTAGTTCCCGGCAGGCACCGGGACAGACCCGCGCAGAAAGAATGCAAGCTTTCTTTGCAGCGATCGGTGTCCAGTTTGTGCCGCAACCTATTTTTTTAAGCCGCCGGGATGAACACTTTGTGGCCCGCCTGGCAGCAAGATACCAACAACTTAAGCAGCGTGTTTCCAAGGGTTACGTGATCGAAGATTTGCGCAAGGCCAGCCAATTTCAGATATTGATGGAGCGTTCACAACGTTTCCAGACCTTTCTAGGGCAAGGGGCCCATTCCCAAATTGAAATTGTGTGGATCAGTTCCGACGTGGAGTTTGCGCTTGTGGCGCAAGATTTTATTCCGCAGGGAGCCTGGTTGGGCGAATATGCCGGCGAATACCGGCGTGTGGCCAACAGCAACGAAGATTATCTGTGGGATAACCTGGTGCCGGGGTGCCTGCGCGAAACTCCAGACGATGCGCATTTGTTTTTGGATGCCTTGACGTACGGAAACGAAATGCGCTTTATGAATCATCAATCGGTCGACGTCATGGCACATTATTTGGACGGACGCATGGCCACCGGGCCCAACGTGGGTTTTGGCGCTTGTTTTAGCCCAAGCAGCATGCACTTTGTGTTTTTTGCCAAGCGGGATATTTATCGCGGAGACGAGCTGCGGATCTCTTACGGCCAGCAATACTGGATTGACAAAGGGGTTGCGCCAAAAGAATAACCCGACCGGGTTACAATTTTGCCATGATATTGAATTATTTGAGCGTGCAGTATAAAATTGTGGCTACGAAAGGGGGTAAAAAATGACTAAAACATTGGTTAAAAAATCGACCACTCGTAAAGCCAAGGTCGAACTTGATTCCAATACTGAATTCAAAATTCAGCCTAAGGCTTCAAAAGCCAATATCAACGCTCAATTATCTGAAGAAGAACGTCAGCGCATGATCGCCGAAGCGGCCTATTTTATCGCTGAAGCGCAGGGTTTTCAGGTCGGCCAGGAGCTTGAATATTGGGTAGCAGCTGAAAAACAAATGAACGACCGTTTAGGGCGCTAATTTTGTTCAGGATGCCCATCAAAATTCTTCTGCGGATCTCCCGGAGAAGTTCAATTATTGCTCTATAAAAACTCACGTAAGGTTTTCTTGTAAACGTTTACTTTCTATTTGGCTTGGGAACTGTGGTGATAGCGGTTGAAACAGGCTGCCCAGGAGGTATGTAATAGAAGATGGTCAATCATAAAATGCTTGCCAGCGAAACCACAGCACACATTGAAAGCCAACCGGCGGTTAAGGCGTTTATCGACGCGCACGGAAATTTGCTGGCCGATTCACAGGTACTCGAAACCGGCAGCGGTCAGGGCACCATCTTTTCAAAGCAAGGCGGCAGCGAGGCAGCCGCGCTGGATGGCATGGAACAAAACCGCCAGGAAGGCTGGGATTCCGAAAGCGCGGCGGGTGGTTTTTTTGAGGGCAAATTTATGTGGGACAAGATTCATCCCTTTCCAGCGCAGGATCCCGCCGATCAGGCGGTGGGGGATGCTTTCATTACAAAGCTCGTGGACTATCTTAAACAAAGCTATGATCCCGAAGAAGTATCGCGTTCCCGAAAAATTCCGCAAAAAAATATCGATGATCTTAAAGCCATGGGTGCCTTTCGTTTAAAAATTCCTAAAGAACACGGGGGCATGGGTTTTTCGATCATCAATTACACGCGTATTTGCGGAGTGGCGGCCAGTTATTGTGCTTCTCTTGCGGCTCTGATGTCGGCGCATCAGAGCATTGGCGTGGGGCAGCCTGTCAAGCTGGCAGGGACCAAGGCGCAAAAGGAAAAATTCTTTAAGCAGCTGGGTGACGGAAACAAAATTTCGGCTTTTGCGCTTACTGAAAAAGGCGCGGGTAGCGATCCTTTTAGCATGGTGGCCACGGCTTCTCCAACGCCGGACGGAAAACATTTTTTAATTAATGGTGAAAAACTGTGGATCACCAACGGCGCCATCGCGGATATTTTGGTGGTGATGGCGGTCACGCCCACATTGTGGAGTGTTAAGGATAAAGCCCTGGGTCTTGTGACTATTAAAGACCGTTGTATTCCCATCAACGAAGATTTACGGCAGCAACGCCTCAAGGCAGGTTGGCGTGAAAAAAAACAGATCACGGCCTTTGTGCTGGAAGTCAAAGACCCGAACGGAAAATTCGTGCCAGGTTACGAAATTGTTAAACGCCTGGAATTTATGGGTTTGGATGCGCTCGAAAATGCCTACCTCAAGTTCACCGATGTTAAAGTGCCCGCCGAAAATATTATCGGCGAAGAAGGCAAGGGCCTTAAAATGGCCTTGCGTACACTTAACACCGGACGCCTCACCATTCCGTCAGCCACCACAGCCGCCAGCAAAACCATGGTGCGTGAAAGCGTCAAATGGGCGGGCGAGCGGGTACAGATGGGTCGGGCGCTGGCCAAGTGGCAGGTGGGTGCCGAAAAAGTGGCCGAAATTGCCTGTAACACTTTTGCCATGGATGGCATGTCCAAGTGGGTCAGCCGACTGGGCGACGAGGCCGACAAAGCTAACGTCGATATCCGCATCGAAGCCGCCATGGCCAAGCTGTTTTGCAGCGAGCGCAATTTAGACAATTCTATTTTGGCCATGCGCTTTTTTGGTGGACGCGGCTATCAGACAGTGGCATCCAAACGTACCATCGGCCTGGGAGATGTTCCGGTCGAGCGTTGGTATCGCGACTCGATTATCAATTGTATTTTTGAAGGCACCACCGATGTGATGCATCTTTTAATTGCGCGCGAGGGCACCGACTTTGCGTTTAAAAAGTTAAGTTCATTTTTAAAGCCGGGCTTGTCTCTGGGCGCGCGTTTAAGCGGTTTTATCGGTACCTCGGTGTTTATGGCCACCTGGTTTACGCGCAACCTCATTGGGGCTGTGCCGGGCTTGTCGCACGTGTTGGCTGCGTTGGTATTGCCGACGCCCAAACAGCTTAACGGCCACAATCGCGCCCATTTGCGTTTTATGTTCCGCCAAAGCAAGCTGCTTGCCATTAAAGAATTTTTAGCCATGAACCGTTACATGTTGGGCCTGCAGAACCAGCAGGTCTTGCTGCGCCGCTTTGTTGAAATTGCCACGCAGCTTTTTGCCATGGCCACCACGCTGGCCTATGCCGACAGCTTGCTGGCAGAATGTTCCAACCCCGACGAGCGCCAGGCCCTCCAGGATTTGACGCATTTGACCTGCTTAAAACTGGGGCATGCCGTGCAAGGCGATGCGGGACACGATCAAAACTACGTCAACTGGGTTGAAACCGTGCGCGACCACCTTTTGGCCGGACGGCTGCATTTTTATCAGGAAGGCGTGGTTTAAGCTCGGATGGTAAGTTCCGGTCCATTTTTACATTTTTTCGCACTGCGATGCCAGGTCAACAGTAACCCAAAATTTTGAGCGTGGCAGAAACCGAGGGGTTCTCGGTATTGATGCACAAAATTTTTATTTTGGAATAGTGTTGTCGCAGCGGTGTTAAAAACTCATCTGCCCAGGACGGCGCCAGGACGTTGACTCCGGCAAAGTCCACCACGATTTCATCGGTGGTATCCACGGGCGGCAGTGTATAAGCTTTGGCGGCCAAAAAAGCTTCCTTCCCCGCAGGCCGGGATATTAACAACTCGCCGAATTTTTTAATTTCAATTTTCATGTAGGCTGTCGATTTCAGGTTCCAATGAACGCCACGCTGCCGTAAACCAAGTTTTCGGATTCGTTAAAGGTCATTGTACCTTTTTCAATGGTGCATATACCCGACCCGGATTGAAAATACAGTTGCCACGATTGCGATTGGATCACCGATGCGGAAAACTTTAATCCATTGCCCCGGTTTTCAGGACTGCGCCCGGAAACCTGTTTGGTAAAAGCGGTTTCAACCGCTTCCCCATCCGACCGTAAAGCGGGTAGGACTCTGGCCAGGCTACTGTGAACTCCCTGGCCCCGGTCGCCAAAACAAAACCAGTGATCGCGCTGCGCAAAGAACAGACCAGAAAGATCACGCCACCGGCCAAGATTGTGGTCAAATGCGTTGTTGCCGATTTCTCCAAAAACAGCGACCAGCAGGGGGTTCTTGACCTGCCGATAAAAGTTATCCAACTGTGCTTGGAACACATCACGGCTGGCGAAGTGGGTAAATCCTTGCAGGTGATTTATAGGTGGTTTTTGACTGAAGGGCGTCAAAAATTCAGAAACAATGTTGGCAGAAAGACTCATCGATTTTATTGTATACGAAATCCCTCCAGGATTTCCGTAATTTTTACGCGATAAATCTACAAAATTCTATAGTAGTTTCTCAAAAGTTCCCCGATAGGTTGCTGGTTTCAATCTTTTAACGGGGTGCAATATGGTATCGATCAGTCAACGGCGTTCAGCAGATCCGGCCATAAATTCGACAGTCTTTCAAGGTCTGGCTTTGGTTGGAACGTATATGGCAAAAGGGCTCGACGCTAAATTGAACTTGGCCTTACAGGATCGCCTGGCTTCCGGCCTTGAACTCACGCCGCCGCTACGGTCATTTTTACTACTCCAGCGCGAGCTAGTCGGCGATTCCAAAATAATTCCCAACCGCGACAAGGGCAATTTGTTTGCGGGCGGAAAAACGCAGAGCGACAAGTCCATGGCGTTTTTAGAAGACAATCGCAACGAGTTCGATGAAGTCAGTCCGGCCGCCTCTCTTTTCCAGGGCGATTTGTTGTGGAATCGCTTTAGCCCTTATCCTGTGCATGATGCCGCCGACCAGGCCAAGGCAGACGAATTGATTGCCAGGCTGCAAGCTTACCTGTTTGAAAATTACGATCCGCTGCAAGTCGATGCCACTGGCGAAATCCCGGCAGGTTTTATCGACGGGCTTAAGGCTTTGGGCGTTTTAAAAATCAAGATTCCAACCGAATATGGCGGTTTGGGATTATCCATTCCGAATTACGTGCGCATTTCCGGCGCGGCGGCGTCCTACTGTGGTTCGCTGGCGGCGCTTATGTCGGCGCACCAGAGCATTGGCGTGGGGCAACCCGTTAAACTGGCGGGCACAGCTGAACAAAAAGCGCGCGTTTTTCCGCTCCTGGGGCACGGCAACCTGATTTCGTTTTTTGCGCTTACCGATAAAGGCGCGGGGTCTGATCCCTCGCGCATGACCAGTTATGCCGAACCCTTTACCCGGCCAGATGGCAAAACTGGCTACCGCATCCACGGCGAAAAATTGTGGATTACCGACGGACTAATCGGCGACATTGGCGTGGTCATGGCCAAGACGCCTTCGGTTTGGGTCATCAGCGATAAGAAAAACGGCAAGGTGACGCTTCAAGACCAGTCGATGATCAGCGCCGGGCTGCGCGCCGAACGCGAAAAGGCCGGCTGGCAGGAAAAAGAGCAGATCACGGCCTTTATCGTGCGCGTGCGCGACGATCAGGGCAACGAAGTTCCGGGCTATCACGTGTACAAGCGCCTGTGTTTTGATGGGCTGCGGGGCTTGCAAAACGGTTATCTTTTGTTTGATGGCCTAGAGGTTTCGGAAGATGACATTATCGGCGGCCTGGGCAACGGTTTAAAAATGGCGCTGGATACCTTGAACACCGGTCGCCTGACCATTCCGGGCGCCACCACGGCGGCCAGCAAGCAAATGCTGCGGGCCAGCGTGGAGTTTGCCCGGGCGCGCGAGCAAATGGGCAAAACAGTGGGTCAATGGCAGGCCGGCGCCGAAAAACTGGCCGAATGGGCCGCCAATACCTTTGGCATGGACGCCATGAGCCGCTATACCACTTTGCTCGGATCCGAAGCCGAAGCCCACGGGCGCGACATTCGCGTCGAGGCCGCCATGGCCAAGTTGTATTGCAGCGAAATGCTCGTCCGCAATTCCGACCGTGCGTGGCGCCTGTGGGGCGGTCGTTACTTTCAAACGCCGGCCTCCAAAATGGAAGTAGGCCTGGGCAACGTGCCGGTGGCGCAGTTTTATCGCGATGCGCCGATCAACTGCACCTTTGAAGGCACCAGCGACATCATGCACCTGCTGATTGCGCGCGAGTGTTCCGATTTTTCGCTTAAGCCGGTGATGGGACTCTTTGAAATGCTGGGCGGGAGTTTTTCGCTTGGCCGTCTGATTACGGGGGTGGCTGGCTTTGCCACGACCATGACCAAGATGCTATTGGGCAGCTTTATTGGCTATCACTTCAGTTTTGCCCGGCGCCAGTGGTTTGGATCTTCGGTTCGTTCGCAGCATTTGAACGCCTCCAACGACCATCATTTGGAATTTTTGCAGCAGTACACTTTTAAGCTCAATTTGGATTTCTTTGCCTTGTTAAACGCGCACATGCTGGAACTGGATTTCGGCAGCGTTAAGAAAAAAGGTTCCAAAGCCATTCTGAACCACATGAAGATGCTGGGTGAAAAACAGATTCAGCTGGGCCAGTTGGTCGACCACGCCACCAACCTTTTTGCCATGGCCACAGCTTTGGCCTACGCCGACCGTTTGCTTGGAGAAGAGCAGTTTTCTGCCGAAGAAAAGCAAGCCATTCAGGATCTCGCGGATTTAATGTGTTCGCAGCACGCCGCAAAAATCCGAAAGAGCACTGATGTGGACGCTCACACCATCAAACTCATTGGGCGCGTGCGTGACCATTTGATGGCCGGACGGGTAAACTTTTTGTACGATGGCATCATGGACGTCAAGTTCGACATGGGGACGTTTGAGAGTGATGTTATGGCAGGTCTAAAGCAAGGGCATTAACGGGCAGCGCTCTAAGGCCTTCTTTATCGAACCCGTTGATTTCTGGTGTTCCCCGCTGTCTTGGAATGATCAAAAAAATGTATAATATGATCATATTTTATGATCATTAGAAAAGATTTGATTCTTTTGCTGGCCTCGCGCGCACGGCTACAGATCTTGGCGGC
>JAHFDA010000034.1 GCA_023249225.1 bacterium | reverse complement strand
CGGGGATAACCTCTCTCCCAGAATAAGTTTCATGGCCGTTCCGAAAACGTCCATCTGGCCATACTTTTCGCCGCTATGCATCTCTTTGAGTTTGCGGCGGAGTTTATAAAAACCCTTTGTGGTGCCAATGGCCGCTTCAGTTAGGTTTATCAACATTTGTTCCCGGTGGGTAAACCCCCGACGCGGGTCAAGATGGGGATGGAGCTCCAACATTCCACCGTGTTTTTCAGCAAAAGTATTTTTGAGAATAAAGCTCATCTCACGGCGGTTTTTTGGGCTGGCAACCAATGTGCATTCGTAGGCTTGGCCAAGAATGTTAATCGCAAAACTCCGGTGCCAATTCCAATCCGGATTTGGTTGAATCAGGTCGTTGCGGCCCACATACCGTTGGGCAAGCGCATCAAGCGCATTGATCTCTGCATCCGAAACCGCCATTTGCCCAATGTTTACTCCGGTCTGCCACTTGATAGTATGGCTATACGCCATAATGGCCTGCCATACCGGATCAGTCACTTCTCCAATGTAATCTTTTCGCTTGATGTCGCGCGTCATCCACGGATGGATGTCACTGCTTAAGCGCGCTTCAAACGCCTCGCAGGCCCGGGCATACGCTTCCATGACCGCAGGCACATGACCAAACAAGCGCGGAGTTTCATCGAGAATAAACCCCGACTTGCCGTTCAAAAACCGATCTGCCACCTCATCGAGATGGAATATCCTCGCTAAATCTTCACGGATAGCAACGCGCATTTACCCCCCTCCCCGCCGCCCGAAACGTTCAATGATTGTAATTCCGCGTTCAATCAGGTTGCGCCGGTTAAAGATTTTATGCCGGAGCGTTGCATTTTCCGGCGTACGGTTGGCCGGCAGGTCGGTATGGATAAAGGGGTAAATGCGCCGGAACAATTTGGATACCGCATCGAGCGTGTCGGCTTTTTCCAGTTCCATAAGCAGCGGAGCAAGCTCTGTGGGAATATGCATCGCGCTATCCTGGTAAATCCAGGCCAGTGCGGCTGCGTCCGTCTGTGGTTTGCTGCGTCCATCACGCCGGGCATAGGCTTCCGAAAAATCCTGTCCGGCGCTTTTCCAGCAGTTGGCCATGGCCTCTTTAAGTCTTTCAAACACATAGCCGACGCAAAGATAGCCCCCATGATCGTGGTTGATGTAATGATCTACCGTAGAGAAATACTGGGGATCAACCCGGTGTCGCAAACTTAATATTTTGAGCCGCAGATAATCGAGCTCAATGTTAAGAAGTTCCTTGTGGTGGGCAATCTTCCACCGCACGGACAATAGCTCCGAAAGCACCCATGCGGATTTTTGGGCAAAGTCACCCGGATTTGCCCGAAACTGCAGCAAGTCTTTAAGCGTACCGCGGGTATTGGTTAAAAGATCATCGACCTTGCACGGTAGGTACGCTCTAAAGTCGTGGAGATTTTCGGCGTACATGATTTGGTCATAGGTGCGCTGGTAAACGTCGGACTCTGCTTGAAACTGACGGGCCGCGAGCAACTGCGCCGCTGTTTCGCGAACCTGTTCGCGCGGGTGTAACACCAGAATGCGCGTCAGTGTTGTGACCCATGTCGGAATCAGCGTGGAGTCGAGTTGATACGCCAGGGCCAACGCGCACAGATACTTGTCGATGTGCTTGTCCCGTTGGTTGTATCCGAGCGAACTCAAGCCGGAATAATACGGAAATTCGTTGGGATCATCGTAGTTGCGCTCCCCCTTGAGATGATCCATGGCGTTGAATTTGCCGGGATAGTTCATGGCAAAGTTTTCAATGATGTCCGGAGATTGCCCGGTACACAGCTCCGAGAAAAATAAAAACAATGTTGAGCCCATAGGCACGTCCACGGTTTGATCAATGCCATCGAGCTTGATTTCTAAAGTCGCCTTGCGTTGCGAAAACACATTGCGGTACGTCACGTGGCCACGGTTTTGCCCAAAGGTAAGCGTCATGCTGGTTTCGTCAGGTTTAAGTCCAAGTGCGGTAATACGCCAAAACACCGCAAACTCACCGCCCGTGATCAGTTTTTCCCGCACCCGCTCAAGCACCGGATCCGACTGGGCGTTGGCTTTGGCAATGAGTTCGGAGCGCGAAAACTCTTTCTCCGGCGCGGGCGCATCGGCGCTTATTTGACGCATGGCGTTTTCGCCCGCCATGTTTTGCGCAAAGTAAATCGTCATGGCCAAATCCACCAGCGGAATAGCCTCGCCCAAAATAATTTCGGCGGCAGCTTCGATGTCGTTCCAAATGGCGCGTTCGTGAATGCGTACAATGGCTTCACGGCTGGCAACGGTTCTTAAAATAAATACCATGGCAAAATCTCCTGGGGGACTGGATCTGACATATACCTATCGATTTGAACAAAGGTAGATTTCAGACGAATTGCAAATAAATGAAATTCACCCTTCCTGTGTCTCGATGGATATTTGAGGAGACCCAACCATGAAATTGACCCATCGCCTGTTATCCGAACCCCCTGCGCCCGCCATTGATCGCAAAAATGATTTAAATGCGCTCTACCAAAAAGTTGTGGGTGATCCCAAAGCAACTCTGCCGGAAATTTTCAGTCCCGGCCTTGAAAATCCGGCTGATCGTGCCCGTCAATTGGTTGAACGGGCCGAGATAGGCGCAAGCTTTTTGCAATTGTATGGGCTTCTGCAGCTTAAAGATGAGGCTCTATTGGATCTCGGCGATGCGCGGCAAGTAGCTTTAATGGAAGAACAATTAAGCGCGGCGCTGCGAAAAGCCCCGATTTTATTTGACCCACGGGACATGCAGGTAGCGCGGCAGCCAGAATTGCTTGTTAAAGCGCTGCTCGGCCACCTTTTACTGACAAATGACTTGAACGGACCTCGCCACGCCCTGGCCGTGGCGGAAATTTTGTTTGCCCCCGCCGCTCGAAAGCATCCGCGCCTGCCGGACATCAAATCGCAATCAACGCGTTATTGCATCATGCTTTCGCGCGCCCTGTTTAAATTGCAGGGCAAAATTTATTTTTCGCGAAAAATTCAGGAGGCCGAAGCAAGCCCGGACAATCAATATGCGCGTCGTTTTTTAGAGGCCTGGAATAATCCGCAGCGCCGCATTACGCCCATCTCACAGGCTTATGATTATTACTTGAGACGTTCGCCCGGGCGGATGCACGCGGTCGAGGCGCAAAAACAACTCTTGCGCGCCTGGTATGCCGGAAAACCCAAAGCACTGGCAGAGATGCGCAAAGCCACAAACTACATGGCCTACTCCCGCGAGCTTGCCAAAATCTGGCTGTCCGGATCCACCCATATCGAAGCGCAAGACCAGTTTTTTGCTTTTTTTAAACTATCGCCCCGATAAATAACGGCATGATCCGTTTGCGCCATATTGCCAGTAGCCGCCTGGAGCCGGATCAAAACCATGCCGATGCCGCTTGGGAGTTAACACCTGCCGAACAGACGCTTTGCGATGAGGACGCCGGCACAGGCACCCTCCGCTGGGATGAATTTTTAGCGGGGGAACCCGAATTATGCCTCTTTCCGCGGGCTGGAAGTTTGAATCGAAAAACCACGCTTAGAAAACAGGCTTTTTTACTATCGCTCGAAGCAGCGCTCAAAAAACGGGGGCTGAGTGATGGCGCTCCGGATTACGCTCAGGCACTGGCCGGAATGTGGACGCGCCTGACACCCGCTTCGCTTGCCTCACTAACGGAGGACGCCACCTGGGGCACGGCTCTTGCAAGTTTTTCAGCCAAGGAGCCAGAGGAAGTCACGGCCGAAAAAGTGGCCGCCACGCTAGCGACAGAAATCGCATGCTACCAAAAGCTGGGGCTGACTCCCGCGCAAACACGACAGCTGACGAAACGTTGCTACCCCAGCCGCCGCTTTGAGCGTTTTGCGCGGCAGTTACAACTGTCTCATTTTGACCTGACCGAAGTGATCACGCGTTACCGGTATCCGGAAAGAATGTTTTTTAAAATCAGTCTGCTGCTCCCCGCCCTGATGCATCGGTACGGTTTCACCCGCCCCCAGGCCTTTCGACTGCTTTACCGGATTGAAAACAGCGTTCAATTTCTCGCCGACCACTGGCCTCAAGTTACTGAAGCACAACGCCGCCATCGATTATCCGATGCGGCCCGGAATTATATTGTCGCGCTGGGAGGCCGAAATTGGCGCGTCGCGCTGACGTCCTGTGTTTCCAAGCGTAATACCCTCCTGGCGCAATACGATTGGATGGATCCCGACTCGGCCTTTTATTTTGCCAACATCCATTCCAAAAGGCTTCCATCGGCGCTGCGGTTAAAAGCGCTGGAAAAGGAAATCGAGCAACTCTCCATCCGTTACGGCCTGTCTAAAAGGGACATCGCTCCATACGCCTTGAGCCTGGTGCCCAAAGCCCTGGAAGCGCATCTGGCCCGCTTGCGCCATTTGGCAGAGCGGCACGGCGTAGGCATCAAAACGGTGGCCTGCCTCGACCGGCGGCACAACGAAAATGCCGTAGAGGAAATCTTGGCAGAAGCCGCCACGTCTAAAAGCACCCTGCTGCTTTGGGGCTTTTCGCCGCGCGACGCCGAAACATTTGTCCGTCAAAACGAAAATCATTCCGCAGTGGTCGCCATGGGGCAAACGGTTCTGGACAATCTGCACTGCCACTATCACATTAATCCCGCGCTGATGGGGCGTATATTGCTCAAACAACCTGAAAAACTAGATGGCTTGATGGAGCGCGTGCTTCATGAAATTAAAATATCGGGCCAGCCAGTCGGCGAATATCCGCTGGAATGGCCGGCCCTTTTAACCCTGCTGTCTGTTTTGCGCGTGGGGCATGCCCGCGGTGTCTTGGAAACATTTTTGAATTATTGCCGCGATGTGGAACTGCAGCCCCGGGCTTATAAGGATATTTATTTTGATTTGCGCCGCTTGTTTGCTTTTCCGAAAACCATATGCCTGTATGTGGCCATTCAAATGCGGCGGCACCTTCAACGCCCCCAGGCCGACGCCTGGCCTGGCCTGCCTCCCCAGCCCAAATACGGACGCTGGTACGCCGGTCATGCGGAACATTTGCGCAGCGCAGCGCCGACACCAGAGGAAATACTTATCGGAAACGAAGCCAATCAAAGCCTTGCGCAAGCCATTGCTACTGTCAGCAAAATTTTAAAACAACGTCACATCGATTTAGATACCTGGATTGCAGGCGGAGAAAAACGCGCCGATCTTGAAAACCTTGCCGAACTGGCCGAAGAACTTGCGCCTTACTGGAGACAAATACAAGCTATCCCTGGGTGATGGCCCACCACGCCAACGCGCCGCCCAACGCCAAAACGATACCCAAACCCATCATCAGACCCAGGGGCAAATTTTCATCGTTGAGTTCTGGCGCTGCTTTGGCCTGAAAATAGAGGATCTCTTCGTTGGAATGACCGCACCTGCAAGAATGTTCACCAGAATATGCCACCAGCCGGTAATGTCTTTCAGTAGCCCCATCGTTGTCGCTGTTTCCAACGGCAATAATGTCGCCATCTTGCGGGGGTACACCCGTTTTACGGTATTCACTTACCTTTTGGGCAATTTCGGAACGGTCATGCCGTGGAACCGATGGACTGAAGGTGACTTCCACAGCTGAATACGTTGCGACAGAAGTTTGGGCCATGCGGCGGTATTGGATGGTCATGGTATTTATCGTTGCTTGGTGGGCTGGGATTTCAGCGCGCCATCAGAAACATTGATGTAGTTTATAGTTTACTATAAACTATAAACCATGGTCGTCACCGACACCCGCAATCACATCCTTGCTTACCTGGAGCAGCAGGGCAGCGCCAGTGTGAAGCAGCTTGCCGGCCAACTCCAGATGTCGTCGCAGGCCTTGCACCGCCAGCTGAACAAACTGGTCGACTCCGGAAAAATCAAGAAGCTGGGCAAGGCTCCCCGGGTGCAGTACTGCCTGGCCGATGACAAGACTTTTCAGAGCCCGGCCGGTCTCAGCGCCGATCAAAAATCAGTCATCGAACAGAAATTTATTCAGGTCACTCCCGAAGGAAAATTATTGGAGGGGGAGACCGCTTTTATTTATTGGTGTCAAAAATTCAAGCTGGACGCAAGCAAAACAGCCCGAGAGTACGTCACAGCCGTCAACAAATATGAGGCCTTTCGAAAAGACGAACTGATTGAAGGTACTGAAAAACTGGCGCGGACGTTTAAAGACATTTATGTCGACCGTCTGTTCTATATCGATTTCTATGCCATCGAACGATTCGGAAAAACCCGTCTTGGCACCCTGCTGCTTTTGGCCAAACAAAGTCAAAGCAAACGTGTTTCAAAACAATTAACCCAGGAGATCAAACCTTGTCTTGAAAAATTGATCCGGCAGTTTGATCTCGATGGAATCGCCTTTGTGCCTCCCTCGGTACCGCGGCAAATTCAAATTATGAAGGAAATCAAAGGCGCTTATGCCGGCGTTGGCAAACTTATCGACATTCAACGGCTGACGGGGGACATTGTGGTGCCCCAAAAATCACTGGGTAAATTATCTGATCGTATTGCCAACGTTCACAACGGTTTTGCCATTAAAGGGGGACAGACTGTCAAACATCTGCTGCTTGTAGATGACGCCCTGGGTTCTGGCGCAACGCTTAACGAAATTGCCCATGTCATTAAACAAAAGAAACTTTGTACGGGAAAAATTATTGCCTTAACCATCACCGGCAGCCCCAAAGGGTTTGAGGTTATTCAGGAGGTATAACGTGGTCTCTTACCGCTTCTGCCGCCCCGACGACATCCCCCTGCTGACAGACTACGTCAATCGTTGCTGCACCCCAGAGCCCGCCCTGACCGTGGAGGATTTTAAGCGTGAAGTCCGTCAGCTAAATGTATGGTGCAGCAGTTGCATGATTGCCAGCGAAGGCACCGATCCCGTAGGTGTACTGATCGGTGCCAAACGTCCGGACAGCAACCTGGTCTACCGCCTGGGTGTGCGCCCTGAATTCAGGCGCCAGGGACACGCTGCGCACATGCTGGAGTCATTGAAACAAAAGCTCATTAAACTGGGTCCACCGGATATTTATGCCGAGCTACCGACCGAAATGACCGAAGCTCTGGCCTGCTTTGAAAAGCAAGGGTATCAACACGTCCAGACCTTGATCGACTATGAACTTGTCATCCCCTTAGAGCCCATTAGCCCAGAAAACCAAACGCTCATTGAAAATCCGCCGTTGGATGAATTGCTTGAACACTTTTCACCGTTGGATCAGTTGTCATGGCTACGTTCGAAAACAGCGCTGCAAAACTGCGCGGATAGTTTAAGTGTGCATGCCATCGCATCGATGGAACGTGTGGAGGCCTGTCTAATAGCCAAACCCGCGCCGCTCGAGGGCACCCACGAACTGCTTGGGCTGCGCGTCCATGATCCCGTGGAAGCGTCCTTTTACCTTGAAATTCTGCTACGCAGCTTCTGCCAACCCACCCGATTGCCGGTACGTATTCCGCGCCTTTCGCCGCACGAAGTTTCACCTTCGTTTCTAGAAAAATTTGGCTTTAAACGCCACGGCGAATACATCCAACTGCATCTGTTAGCCAAAGCCTAGTGCAGCGACTATAATCGGTTCGTTCCATGCACGCCGTCATCCTGGGGGCCGGCATCAGCGGTCTGGCTAGCGCCTACTACTTGCGTCAACAGCACCCTGACTGGAAGTTAACCCTGCTTGAAAAAGATTCACGCGTCGGCGGAAAAATTCATACGGTGGTTCAAGATGGATATTTGTTTGAATTTGGACCGCGCTCGATTCGGCCCAAGGGTGCTGGCGTGCACGTCATTGAACTGGCCCAGGAACTTGGTCTTGAGTCAGAGATTCTGTTGCCCGAAGCAGTCGCCAAAAAACGTTACCTATATTTGAACGGAAAACTTACCAAGGTACCGAATCATCCGCTTAAATTATTGTTATCCCCGGCCGCCCAGGGTTGGTGGCAGGCTATGCGCCGTGACTGGTCAGTGAAAGCCGGTCCACGGCCAGACGAAAGCGTCGAAGCGTTTTGCTTGCGCCATTTTGGCCGGACCGTCACCGAAAACCTGATTGATCCTTTTATGACCGGCATCCGCTGCGGAGACATGTCGCGCTTAAGCGTACAAGCCTCGTTACCCAGCTTTAGTCGCCTTGAAGCACAGTACGGTTCTCTGATCAAAGGCTTCTTTAAAGAAAGATCGCGCAGTACATCCGTTGACAGAAAAAATGCGGTTTATCAGGCCGACCTGATTTCGTTTAAGCACGGCCTGGGACAGTTGGTACAAGCCCTCACTGATCGCCTGGCATCCAAACTTAAAATAAACACGGCCGTTCAAAAAATCGAAAAAAACCAGGGCGGCTTTTGCCTAATGCTAAGTACGCAGCAAACACTGGAATGCGACCTGATCATCAGCACTATTCCCTCGCATCAGTTGTCTGGCATTGTCATGGACATGGCGCCGGCGCTTGCATCGGCGCTGCAAAAGATCCTGTATGCGCCGATTGCGGTGGTCAGCCTGGCTTACGCCAAAAAAGCACATGACTATCAGGGCTTTGGCTACCTGGTACCCCATAAAGAAGGCCAGGACATTTTAGGTGTCAGTTGGAATGAGCAATCTTTTCGGCAACATGCACCCGCCGACAGCAATGTGCTCTCGGTGATGATCGGCGGACCGCGTTTTAAAAATTTTCATGTGTACCGCGAAAATAATTTTATCGACATGGCGCTTAAGGCCGCCCGCACGCACATGGGCATTACGCAAAAACCTGCCATCCAGCAGTGCCGAATTTTGACGCATGCGCTGCCGCAATACAACCTGGGACATAATCAAATTGTGCAGGACATTCGCAGGCATACGCCCAAGAATTTTTACGTGCTGGGTAATTTTATAGATGGCGTTGGTATTCCCGATATTGTGCGCAATGCAAAAAACTTTTGTGCTCAATTAAAGGTAGACAACGTATCTGCCCCACAAGATAAGATGTTGGAACCCGTGCATTCATGAAAACGTATTTTGATATCGCCGGTGACGGTGGTTCGCAGATTGTGGATCAGGTCGTTGATATTCAAGAAAAGATCCGTCACAAACTTTCAAGGGTTAAACATCGCCTGGCGATTGCTTCCGGAAAAGGGGGCGTAGGCAAAAGCACTCTGGCCATGCAACTGGCTGCTGCCTTGCGTCAGCGCGGAAAAACCGTAACCCTGCTGGATGCTGACCTTAACGGCCCCAGCCTGGCGCACATGGCCGGGCTGCAAGAAAGCCTGTTCATCCCTGGCCCGGCAGGTCTGCATGTGCCTAAGACCAAAGACGGTATTGGCGTGCTTTCGCTGGGGAGCATGGTATCCGAAGACCAGGCCATCGATTTTGAAAGCGTGGCCCCGTCCGAATCCTTTACCTGGCGGGCCACGAGAGAGTTCACCACATTCCGTGATCTATTAGCCGGAACCGACTGGGGTACCTTGGACTATCTTGTGATAGACCTGCCGCCTGGCGCACACAAATGTTATGAGTTTGCCCAGTTTTTGGGATCCGAAACCGCTTTTGTGCTTGTGACCCTTCCCTCTGATGTTTCTCAAGGAGTGGTACGGCGTTCGGTATCGGCTTTAAAGAAACTTAAAAACCCGCTGCTTGGCTATGTCGAAAACATGAGCGGGTATTATTGTGCAGACTGTGGCAAAGTGAAACCCTTGTTTCCGCAAAACACGCGCATGAATTTTGACATTCCACTTTTGGCCTCGTTGCCCTTTGACCCGCGCCTTGCAACGCTGTGCGACCAGGGCCAGCCCCTGGCCTATTTGTTTGATTCACCTGCTGCCCAGGCAATCCATGCTCTGGCAGAAAACATTGAAAAAAGAATGGAGGCACAGCCATGAAATTTTTATGTGTGGAATGCAATGAGCCAATGAAGCTGATTAAAAAAGAAGCCGCTGTGGTGCCCAGCGACAAGGGTTCTTTAACCGTGCGCTTTGAATGCCCTTCGTGCCTCTACGAAATTGCCATGCTCACGAACCCCTTTGAAACCCAGCTTGTCACCTCGCTCGGCGTGCGTATCGGCGGGCAAACGGTAGAAGGCTCTACCGCCAAGCTAGAAGACTCGATGCAGGCGTTGAGCGGTACAGCGTCTGCACCGCAAGTTTCGGTTAACATGGGCAAGTGCCCGTTTAGCAAGGATATTCAAAAAATGATATCTGCGGCTGGAGATGCTGCCGCCATGCCTTGGACATCCCAGGCCGCCGTGCGCATGGAAAAAATGCCAGAATTTGTGCGTCCCATGGCGCGAAGCGGTATTGAAAAATACGCCCGCGACAAGGGATTTTCAGAAATCAACGAAGCGGTGCTGGACGAAGCTAAAAACGTGTTTGGGATGTAACAACACCCTGGAATCGCCTACCAATTTCCACACATCTTAATGTGTAGACTTATGTGTTAACCTATGTGTAAGGAGGCAGGCATGGCAACCAATCTCAACATTGATCCCAAGCTCATCGACGAGGCCGTTAAGGTGGCGGGACACAAAACCAAAAAAGAGGCTGTTACGCAGGCGTTGCAGGAGTATGTGCGGAGTCACAAACGCAAGAGTATTTTAGATTTATTTGGAAAAGTAGAGTTCGATCCGGACTACGACTATAAAAAAATGCGCAGCCGCAAAAAATGAGCGTGATTGCCGATACCTGCGTTTGGACAGTCTACCTGAACCAAAGCCGTTCAAACCGGCCCGAGTCAGTCAGTCTTTTAGACCGTCTGGTTAAAGCAAATGAGGTGATCTATATCCCAGGCCTCGTTTATCAAGAGGTCTTGCAAGGCATTAAAAGTCCGGCAGTCCGGGATGAAGTGGCGCAAGCCTTGCAGCAATTTTATTGGTTGGATGCCACTGCAGACCATTTTCGGGAGGCTCCCGAACTTTACTGCATGGCAAAATCAAAAGGATTTTCCATAGGAACCATAGATTGCCTCATCGCCGCCCAATGCATTGCCACCGGAAGCTATCTTTTGACCGACGATAAAGATTTTGATGGGCTGGTGAAGTGTTCCAAATTAAAGTTGCTGCCTCGGATTAGCCCGCACTATTCATACTTTCTTGCAGCGGGCTCCCGTGTGTAGGTGTCCGCTTCATATGCGTGAATAATCCGGGTTAAGTTGCTTTAACCATATCGTCTCCGAATCCGATCCTGATTTTCCATTTCCCCCTTGTAAGAAATCTCAACCAGCTCCGCCCGCATGGGTGGCCCCTCAAAAAAAGCATAGATGACGCGGATGCCGCTTTGAGAACCCCCTCCAAGTCCACGACAAGCAAATCTAACGGCCTTGTAAAGGGATGTTTCAACACCCAATCCGGCGATTCGTTTAATCGCAGGGTTTTTAACCTCGTCCACGTGATACAGATAAATGACATTCCTGCAAAACAAATCTAAATCCGCCTCGATTGTTCCAAATCTTTTGGCCAGTTTTTTGAGGTCCTTGTTAAATTCAGGCAGCCGAGTTATTTCAATGGTCTTGTTCTGGGTCATAATTGCGCACAGAATAGGTTGCCGTACGATAAAAAACAGACTCGTAATTAATCGTTTCTCCGGGCTTGGTGGTCATCCAGGGCACATCGTTATGCGAATACTCACTGATTTGGTTCGCATTGAGGTGCGCCAATCGTCCGATAACCTCGTCTATAACCTTGATTTCACTGGCTTTAATGGAATCAAGATCAGCTTCCTTTAACGGAAGAAATCGGGTCTGTTGATAATCGCCATATTTTGTTTTGATCGGCTTCACCCAGTCAGCTTCAATCATTTGATCAAGGACTTTTTTAAGTTCGACAGGCGTTGGACCAAATTTATTTTTAATGTACGAGGCCCCAATGAGTTGCTCCTCATATATCTCGTAGTAATTAAAATCGATGAAATACAACAGTTTATTAAGCACCGTTTCTCCCACATTGGGCAGACCCGCTGTTCTTTGAAGAATATATAGAAGCACGTTTTTAAATTTCTTAACGCGGCCGGCATCCACTTTAATTTGTGGCCTGGAATCGCGGAAATAAGGTTTCCCTGGCTTGGATTTAGCCTCTGGACCAAATATGATCTTGGGATCAATGGCATTGTCTACCAACTGATCAAGGCTGACATTAAAGTGTTCGGCAATCTTGATAAGCTCCTGTGCCTGCAACATGCGATACCCGGATTCAATTTGCGAAATAGCCGAGCGCGGAACGGTCAACACCTTGGCCAGTTCGGCTTGAGAAAGTTTCGATTTTTCGCGCAGTTCCTTGATGCGGATGCCAAGATGATGCTTGCCCATGTTATCTTTCTTCCCAGAAAACCAGACTTTTAAACTTGATTGTCTGAAATTATGTCATGATGGTGTTGTAATATCAAACAAACATTGCGCTCCCCCGGGTCGTATAATAAGTTGAACAAAGATGGCGCTGTTCAAAATCAACGGCTCGGCCGTAAAAAAAATAGAAGATGTCGATACTATCTTCAGGCTAATAAAACAAAATTATGACCTTAATAAATAATCATTCACTCCATTTAAAGCCTTAGCATAAACATGAACCATCCCATTCAAAACCCACCATTCCCCCGCCCCTACATCATCTCCTGGAACCTCACCTATCGTTGCAACCTGGCCTGCGAACACTGCTATCTTGACGCCGGCCCAAAAAAGCTGGTGGATGACGAAGCCTTTTCCGACCGCAGCGAATTGTCAACGGAACAATGCTTTCGGGTCATCGACGAAATTGCCAGTTGGGCGCCGGAAGCCATCACCATTTTGACCGGTGGCGAACCGCTTTTGCGCCGCGACATTTTGGACATCGTCCGTTACGCCGCACAAAAGAACCTGTGGGCGGTGTGCGGTACGAACGGCGTGAAGATTACCGAGAACCTGGCGAAACTTTTAAAGGACGCCGGCCTGCGCGGCATGGCCCTGTCACTCGATGCCCTCGATCCGGCGCGGCATGATGCCTTTAGGCGCGTACGCGGGGCCTGGGAGAACACCGTGACGGGGGCGGAAATTTTGAACCATGTGGAGCTGCCGTTTATCGTGCAAACCACGGTGGGCAAACACAATGCGGCGGAAGTTTCAGCCATCGCCGACTTTGCTCACGATACGATGCATGCCAAAGTCTTTAACCTATACTTTTTGGTGCAGACCGGCCGCGGAACTTTTGTGTCGGACATCAGCCCGGCGGAATATGCCGGCGTGTTGCAAGAACTGCACGGCATCCAAAAAAAGTATCAGGGCAAAATGCTCGTCAACGCCAAGTGCGCGCCGCATTACATGAAATTTTTGTACGAAACCGAAGCGGAATCGCCATTCATAAAAAGTTACACTGGCGGCGCTGGCAGCTGCCCCGCTGGCACCCAATACATGGGCATCCGCCCCAACGGCGACGTTACGCCCTGTCCGTACCTGCCGCTGTTTGGCGGAAACTTAAAAAAGGATGCCCTGCGGGAAATTTGGGACGCATCGGAAGTTTTCGTAAAGATCCGCCAGCGGGATCAACTGGGAGGCCGCTGCGGTAGTTGCGAGTTTGGCGGTGTTTGCGGCGGCTGCCGCGCGCGGGCTTATGGCGTTACCAACACACTGATGAACGAAGACCCGCTCTGCGATTACGAGCCCGGCAAGCATTCACAAAAAGAAGTGAATCGCGCCTTTGCCTCCGCTACCCAGTACGGTATATCTAATGTTCCGGCAGAAATTAAATGGGATCCAGAGGCCCGCACCCGCATGGAAAAAATACCGGCCTTCGTGCGCGGAATGGTGGTCAGGCGCGTAGAAGATTACTGCCGCGCGCAGAGCTTGCCGCGCGTAACCGTAGCGGAACTCGACCGCCTACGCGCGCAAATGCCAGCCAACCGGCTGTTCTCGAAGCCTCAAGTATAATTTGCATACCCGCATGCAATGGCCTAAATTTTCGCGCCGTACTCCAGCACGCAATATATTTTTGGAACTGACCAAATCGGGTATTGCCATTTTTGTGGTGCTGGAGGGTCTGGCCGGTTACGCGCTTGGGCTGACGGCAGAAAACGGATTGGCATGGACCCATTTGCTGTGCTTTGCGCTGGGTTTGTACTGTTTAAGTTCCGGAAGCCTGGCCCTTAATCAGGCGCAAGAAGCGGAACTGGATGCACGTATGCCCCGCACGCGCGCACGTCCGATCCCAAGCGGGCGGCTTTCGAAATCACGGGCGCTGGCCATCAGCGTATTTCTGATCGGTGTTGGGCTGGCAATGCTCGGACTGCTTCGGCCGCTGCTGGGACTGCTAGGACTGCTGTCGGTGCTGCTCTACAACGGCCTTTACACCTACTACTGGAAACCCAAGTGGATTTACGCCGCCGTCCCGGGTGCACTGCCGGGCGCATTGCCCGTCGTTCTGGGTTATGCCGCCACGCACGCGCAACCGTGGACCGTGGAGCTTTTGTACGCCTTTCTAATCGTTTTTTTGTGGCAGATGCCGCACTTTTGGGCCATCGCCCTGCGTTACCGCGAGGACTATCGCGCTGCCGGCATCCCCACGCTGCCCGTCACGCGCGGAACGGACGTAACCCTGCGGCAAATTACGCTTTACACGCTGGCGCTGGTGGCCCTGGCCACCCTTTCGCCCTTGCTGGTGACCGCGCACTGGGCCTACTTGCTTGCCGTCCTGCCGTTCTGCACGTTAACACTATGGCAGCTTGGGCGGTATGTGCGTAGCGAATGGCAGGGTCCCTGGTTCCGCTTTTTTTTGTGCGTCAACACGGCTATGCTGGTGTTTATTGTGGCACCAGTGGTGGATAAATTCTGGCGTTAATCGATTAATAGTTTTTAAGTTTAGGCGTTATAATAAAACGCACGTGGACTTAGAAAATATCCGTAAAAGTTTTTCTATTTTAACCAAATTGGTTATTATTTTAATTGCTTTGGGTGGCGCGGTGCGGGCCATGGATGCGGGTATGGCCTGCCCGGACTGGCCACTGTGTTTTGGCAGGGTGATTCCCGACTTTAATATCAAGATTTGTTTTGAGGTTGGGCACCGTTTTGTGGCTGGATTAATTTCTTTTTTATCCCTGACACTAGCCCTTAAGTTGTTCCGCCATAAAGAAGCGCCTCAAAAAATTAAGACCCTGATGGGCGTGGGTCTGGGCGTTTTGGCCCTGCAAATTTTGATGGGCGGATTAACCGTGCTGCTTTCGTTGCACTTTAGTACCGTCACCATGCACCTTGCTCTGGCCATGACTTATCTGGGTATTTTGTACTGGATTAGTTTTTTACTAGGCACTGTCCAGGACGCAACCAAACCGTCCGTGCCCGGATTTTTCAAGAAAACAGTCCTTGCAGCGGTAGCGTTGATTTTTGTACAAATTTTACTGGGTGGCTTGGTGTCATCTAACTACGCCGGTTTGGCCTGTCCAGACTTTCCGCTGTGTAACGGCAAACTCATCCCCGATATGAGCGGCCCCCAAGCGGGGTTGGTGCATATTCAGATCATCCACCGTCTGGGTGCTTTAACGGTGCTTGGGTTTGTGATTGGCTTATTTGTGCTGGCACGCACGCATAAAACCGCAGCGTGGATGCACCCACGCACCCCTCGGTTACTGCTGGGCGTGCTGATGGCTACGCTGACACAGATCCTGATCGGCGGCATGAATGTGTGGTTTAAAATTCCGCCGCTCGTAACTGTATTGCATCTTGTGATGGCAGCTGCCATTTTTTCGATGCTACTTAGAGTGTGGTTTAACACCACCCGGCTTCCGGCTGCCTAGGTAAAGCCCCACATGTTTGTACCCACCGTGTTGGTTGACGTTGGCAACACCCGAACCGATTGGTGCATGGAATACGACGATGAACCCGGCGAGTTTTCGCCGCCTGAACATATTTCAACCCAGGCCTTGCTTGATCGTCGGGCCGGATTTCCGGACAGCTGGCGTTTTAGCCGCGTGATCGTAGCCAGCGTGGTTCCGCAAATAGACGTACAGTTGCAAAAATCACAGCTGCTCGAACTTAAATTAGTCACCCGGCAGGACTATCCGCAAATTAAACTGGGTGTGGATCATCCCGATGAAGTCGGCATCGACCGCATTATCAACGTAGCCGCAGCGCGGGAAATTGCCAAAAAACTTCCGCTGGTGGTGGTTGACTTTGGCACAGCCACAACCTTTGATGTCTTGGATGCCAGCTCCACTTACCTGGGCGGCGTCATTGCGCCGGGCATCGGGCTGTCGCGCGATATTTTAAACGAACGCACCGCCAAGCTTCCCAAGATCGAAATTTTTAGGCCGGTCCATGTCATCGGCCATAACACAGTCGACGCCATGGCCTCGGGCTTGATCCGGGCCTACGAAGCCATGGTCGAAGGTATGTTGCTGCAAATTGAAAAAGAGTTAGGGACAAGCGCAGAACTGGTACTTACCGGAGGATACACCGAGCTGGTAAAACTTGAGCGGCCCAGCCGCATCATTCCGTACCTGTGTTTTGAGGGCTTAAAGCAACTCTGCCGCTAAATTGGCCAGTTCTGAACGTTCGCCTTTGGCCAGGCGCACTGTACCGGCGACTTTATGATTTTTAAATTTTTCAACCACATAGGCCAAGCCGTTGCTGACCGCATCAATATAAGGATTATCAATCTGGTAGATGTCACCCGTCAGCACAATTTTGGTATCTTCACCGGCACGCGTGATAATGGTTTTCATTTCATGCGGCGTAAGGTTTTGGGCCTCGTCGACAATCATGTACTGGTTTGGGATGCTGCGGCCCCTGATGTACGACAGCGCCTCGACTTCCAGGATGCCCATGGCACGCATGTCGTCAAAACGTCCCTGGATGTCTTCAACAAACAAACGCGCCGAGCCGCTGGCGCTGCCAGAGCCTGTTTTTGACGAAGGCATGTTACCGATTAATAGCTCGATATTGTCAAAGATCGGCTGCATCCATGGCCGTAGTTTCTCATCCATGTCGCCCGGCAGATAGCCAAGATCCTTGCCCATGGGATACACCGGACGGCTGACCAATAAACGGCGGTAAACGCCCTCTTCGACCGTCTTGTACAAACCCGCCGCCAGCGCCAGAAGCGTCTTTCCGGTACCCGCCGAACCCAGCAGCGACACCAGTTTAATGTCGTCGTTAAGCAGCAGATCCAGCGCAAAACGTTGTTCTTTATTGCGGCCATGGATGCCATAAATATTGCTGGCAGATTTTTCGGATAGCGGAATGACCACTTGTGAATCCAACGGATCGCACTTTCCAAGCGCCGAGGTGTTAAGCCCTTTAAGCACCACAAACTGGTTGGCAATCAGGCCCTGGTCGATGGCCAGTTTTTTATCCTTGTAAAACTCGCCGATACGCTCGTCGGTAACCTCGAGGCTGACATAGCCCGTATACAGTTCGTCAACTTCATAAGCTTCGGCCAGATAATCTTCGGAATGAATGCCAAAGGCATCGGCCCGGATGCGCAGGTTAATGTCTTTGCTGACAAAAATGACCTTATCACCTTCAATTTCGCGTGAGTACTTTAGCGCCACCGACAAAATCAAGTCATCGGCATGCTTAGAGTAAAAATCGGGCAGAATGTCAAAAATAGTCTCGTCAATAAGGGCTACCTTGAGAAAACCCTTGCCTTCGTTGATGGGCACGCCTTCGCTAAGACGCTTTTGAGTGCGGAGCTGGTCGAGATACCGGCTGACTTCACGGGCATTGCGGCCAATTTCACTTAAGTCTTTCTTGAATTTATCAATCTCTTCAATGACGGTAATGGGCAGAATCACCACCCCGTCATCAAACTTAAAAATAGACCTTGCATCGTGCAATAGAACGTTGGTATCCAGAATAAACGTGGTGGGCACTTAACTGATTTTACCCCATGAAGCGCCAAAAGACCCCTGGCAAAGCTGAAAGTTTAAGATCTGCCGGGAGCGGGAACAAAGTGATTATGACGTCCATGCCGCTGGCATCAGTCTTTGTGTGCGAGAATATTTCATTAAGTAGTGCCGCCGACCAGCAATTTGTATCAGAATTTACCGATGAATTTATAGATCGTTTTCACCACCTGTGTCGCCAGTGGCTCAAGTATCCCGCCGCACAGATCAACCCCAGTGTGGTGCAAGACCTGTACCGCACCATGCACGGACTTAAAGGTTGCGCCGGTTGTGTGGGGGCAAATTTTCTTGTAAACCTGTGTCAGGAAAGCGAAGAGCTTTTAAAACACATCCCGGCCGAGACAACCCAGCGTGATACCTGGTACCAACTGCTGCTTTGGAGCATGCAACAGTCGAGCAATATATTACAGATCATTAAACAACGTTCACTGATGCAACAGCCGCCTGCCAGTCTCGACTGTCATACGACCGTCATGGATGCTTCGTACCGTAACTTTACGGAAATGGTTGGGTCTATGCTGGTGCAGCTGGCCAACCCCGCGCCCAACGAAAGCGCCTATATTCCAGAGAACCCGGTCGAACATCACGAGGTGGCCAGTGAAACACACAATCGCGAACTCGATGAGCTGCTGCGTTACGTCATGGATCAACTTAGCAACGCCGACGCCAAAGAAAGCTCCGAAAAATGGCAGCGCACCATGTCAATCATTACCAGTGCGCAAACCGTATCGGTGCAGACCTTTTTTGAAAGCATCGGTCGTGTGGCCGAGGAGCTGGGCGCTTCGTTGCACAAGACCATTCGTCTTTCGGTGCAAGATACCATGATTGCAGTTGAAAAAAACGTGCTTAATGCGCTTAAAATCCCTTTTATTCATATCATCCGCAATGCGGTGGATCATGGCCTGGAAACCGATGATGAACGCATACAACTTAAAAAAAATCTGCCCGCCGCCCTCACTGTTTCATGGGAACTTTTTAATGGTATCTTGCAAATTCAGATCCAGGATGACGGACGCGGTCTTGATCAGCACGCCATCTTAAGAAAATCCGCTGAATTGAATTTGCCACAACACAGCCTGCAAGATTGGCGGCAGCTTATTTTTGAGCCCGGCTTTAGCACCAAGGCCGAGGCCAATACCTTGTCCGGGCGCGGAATTGGCTTGGACAGCGTTAAAAGAATTGTGCAACAGCTAGATGGCAGCATCATGGTCTCGAGCAAAAGCGGACGCGGAACCTGTTTTTCAATTATGGTGCCCATCAAGAGCGCCATCATTAACGGTCAAAAAGCCGATCAGATGGTGGTGCGTTGGCTCGACGACGATGACGCCAGTCGCAGCATGTTTTCGGGCGAAAGTG
Organism: bacterium; assembly: GCA_023249225.1. Taxonomy (GTDB): domain Bacteria; phylum Margulisbacteria; class Marinamargulisbacteria; order JAHFDA01; family JAHFDA01; genus JAHFDA01. The sequence goes on along the minus strand of JAHFDA010000034.1, from coordinate 12,423 downwards.
GTCAACACATTAATTTTTCGAGTCAGGAATCATGAAAAAGGTGCTCATCGTTGACGACATCGGTGCCCTGCGCAAACACGTCATGCGCCTGATTGTCGAACTGGGCTTCCAGTGCCAGTTTAGCGAGGCCAGCAATGGCAAAGAAGGCCTTGAAATGGCTAAAAAAGGCAAGTTCGACCTATACCTGCTCGACTGGCAAATGCCCGAAATGACCGGCATTGAATTGCTGAAAGCCCTTAAAGAAAACCCCCGTACCCGTGACGTTCCCGCCGTGATGTTTACAGATCAAAGCAAAATATCAAACGTCGAAGAAGCCATGTCGCTTGGTGCAGTGGGTTACCTTTCAAAACCCTTTGATATCAATAAAGTGGATCACAAACTTCACAAATACCTGGCGTAGAATAATCGAATTACGCATCTAACTTTCCCCAGCGCTTTCCTACGAACTTGAACAGATACGGAAGGCTCATATAAAAAACCAACCCTAATCCCAGAACCCAGGCATCTTCGCGCAAAAAGTTCCATAAACTGCGGTTTTCAAAAGCCAGTTCAGAAACTGACCCAATGGTATAGCTGATGTAACCCATTGAGGGCACCACACTTAGCGCTGTCCCCAGCATAAAATCCTTAAAAGACACCCGCGTTAATGCCGCGATAAAATTCACCAGCGGATATGGAAGCGCACACAAACGCATCCACATCACCACCCATACTCCGTTTTTGCTTAACCTGGCATCCCATTTTTCAAGATGGGTTCCAACCAAATGTCGGGCGCTATCGCGAAAAAGATACCGGGATCCGATAAACGCCGCTGCGCCACCTAACAAAGCACCCACAATGTTCATCGGAATGGAGAGATACTTGCCGTAAAGCAGGGCACCCAGGCCGGTAAAAATTGTGGCCGGAAGCAAAAACAAACAACCTACCGTCCATAACAAAAAAAATAAACCATCGCCCCAGAAACCAAGACCTTCGATAAAGCCCCGCAAAGAATGTTGCAACTGCCAACGGCCCTGGCTGGTCAGCACATAATGCCTGAAACCGGTCAACATGACTGCCGCAACCAGCAGGCCCAACAAAGCGATGCCGATGGCGGCCTTAAGCCAGGTTATTTTTTTTGTGGCGTGGTTGTCCTGCACAAATTACTTTGTTATGGTTTCGGCCACTTCTTCGGCCTGTTTGGTCCAATAACGTTCATATTCATGGTCATAACACAAGCTACTTAAGTCGGGCATACGGTCAAGATACACGATGCCATCAAGATGATCATATTCATGTTGGGTGACCACCGCCGCAAAACCTACAAGCGTTTTTTCAAAAGTTCTTCCGTTGCGGTCAAGTGCTTTTAAGTGCACCTTGCCACATCGTGGTACAGAACCCTTTAATCCCGGAATCGACAAGCAACCCTCCCAGCCCGACACCCACGCGTTGTCTAACAACGTCAGTTCTGGGTTGACCACGATCAAGAGCTCAAATTCGGGCGCTTCAGGATAGCGCGGATGATGCGCTTCGATTTCTACCACAAAAATCCGTTTGGAGACATGTACCTGCGGCGCTGCCAATCCAACCCCTTCGTATTCACGCATGGTCTCTACCATATCGTCAATCAACTGTTGCGTTGCATCCAAACGTAATTCCTGGGGTAAAACAAGACCCGCTTTCTGCCGCAGTACGGGATGTCCTAAACGGGCCACCTTGCGAATCACCATGACTTGCTCATTTTAACAGCTGAAGAAAGGGGATTCCCCCCGATGATTGCTCAAAGGGGGGATGCCCTGTTCATGGCTTTTTAAGACTAGCCTAATTAGGAAGCGGCTTCAACGAAAACCCGCATTTATTTTAATCAGGATTGATGCGCTTCAAGATAACCCTTATTTACCAAAAAAAGGATAATTTTATCGACACTTTGACGCAGCGTTTCCTGGTGGGTTTTTAGCACCACATCCGGGTGCAGGGGCGGCTCATAGGGGTCAGTGACCCCGGTAAACTGTCCAATTGCTCCAGACCGGGCTTTTGCGTACAACCCTTTGACATCCCGGCTTTCGCACACTTCCAAAGGAACATCTAGAAAAACTTCAATAAAGTTTCCAATTTTTTGCTTAAGCTCATCCCGGATGGCTTGGTAAGGAGAGATCGCTGCCACTACCGCCACCCCCTCAAATTTAGCCACCAGCCCAACCACGTACCCAATTCGGCGCACGTTGATGTCCCGGTCTTCTTTAGAAAATCCCAGCCCCTTCGAAAGATGCTCGCGCACCTCGTCACCATCAAAGATATGTGTTTTGCGCCCAAACTCTTCTTCAATACGCTGCGCCAGCGGTACCGCAATGGTGGACTTGCCTGCGCCAGAAAGACCCGTGAGCCAGACGACAAAACCTTTTTTAGTTTTCAGAACACGTAAAATATAACACCCAATCGAAACCTAGAACCAGTGCGGCAACCACCAAAATTTTTTAACAGAACGTGGTGAACGCTCGATCAACTGGCGCGCCTCGTTGCGAAAGCCTACGTGCGTTGCAGCCACGTAAAATACCTGGCGTGGGCAGTAGCGATGCAAGCGACGCAAGGCATGTTCTTCATGAAAGCCGTGCTGTTTTAGATTGACCACTTCTTCGCCGTACACCCGTATGGCCCAGGAATAATGATAGAGCGAAACCACTGCGGCCGGAACATACGCCGACACCGTCGGAATCAGTATCCACGGGTTCTGCGATATATGAACCCCGCCGATTAAAACCAGTGTGACCGCAGCCAACATGGATAGATTCACTGGGTCAACGCGCGCAAATAAACACCAACGTTCCATGGGGCTTTCGGGACGACTCTCTAAATTTGGAATGGGTCGTACAAGCGGAGCTTGCCCACCAAGCACATACTTGGGCACAGGCTGTGCAACATGCTTATGAACAAGGCCCATAAACATTGACCTATCGGTAAAGTTCTCTGAACGTACACTGGTAATATTCGGTCTACCGGTTCGTCAAATATTTTGAGTGATCTTGCCCCCCACCGCTCACGATATATACCAGCACCATGAATCATTTGCGCCGTTATGTCTCGGATTCATCCACTCACCCAGAAACACCGGTCACTTTTGGACCGGTTCTAGCGGCGGCCATTAATCTTATTGAAAATATCCTGCAAAACCATTTTGTTCCAAAGCCTGCTGACTTGCAGCGCTTCGAAACTAGCGAGGCTTATCGCGCCCACATGCGCCATGTGTGCAGAGACCGCATTATTATCTTGGTGCAATCCATGTCGTCCCCTGAACTTGTGACCTTGGGCCAGCATTTGATCAAGATTATGGGCCACGAAAAAGATGACCGGCGCTACACCGCTTTGGTGATCTTTAAGGCCATACTCGCGCAACTTGACGATCTGACCGACTTAGAAAGCCTGGGTAAAATGCTTACAGAATATGATCCGGACGGCCGCCTCATTGTGCGCTTTAAAGATTACTCAAACGAAGTGCTGGTGGCTCTGGGCTGCCGTATCGCCGAACTGGAACACCCCACCTTTGCCGCAATGTTAAAAAAACTTACCCGAAACTAGCCCGGATTATTGACCCACCCACCGAAACTGATGTCGCAATTCTTCTAAGCTATCGCCCCCAAATTTTTCTAAAAACGCCTGCGCCAAAACAATAGCCACCATGGCTTCGCCTACCACGGCCGCTGCCGGGGCGGCGCAGATGTCCGAGCGTTCATACTGGGCTTTTATTTTTTTTCTGGTCATAAGATCAACAGAATCAAGCGGCTTTAACAAGGTGCTGATGGGTTTCATGGCCACGCGTAGCACTAGGGGTTCACCGTTGGTAATACCTCCTTCGAGGCCCCCCGCGTTGTTACGTTTGCGGTAAAACCCTTTGCCCTTAGAGTAGTACAGCGCATCATGCACCTTATCGCCAGTGGTGCGTGATGCGTCAAAACCCATCCCAATTTCTACGCCTTTGATAGCTTGGATGGACATCAGGGCCTGTGCCAGTCGCCCATCCAGCTTGCGGTCGTAATGCACGTGCGAACCCAGACCCACCGGCAAGCCAAAGACCACCACTTCAAAAATGCCGCCACAGGTGGTGCGCTGGGCGCGGCAGTCATCGATAAAGCGGATCATCTTTTTTTCAGCCGACGGATCCACGCAGCGTACTTCTGATTTTTCAGAACGGGCCTTAAGTTGAGCGGCACTTTTGACCGCCCCAGTATTGGCACGCACCGGACCCATCTCAACCAGGTGTCCGATTACTTGAATATCGAACTGCTTTAACAAGGTTTTTGCCACCGCCCCTACTGCCACACGCATCGTGGTTTCGCGGGCCGAGGCACGTTCGAGAATATTGCGCACATCATCGACGTGATACTTTAAAAACCCAGCCATGTCGGCGTGTCCCGGACGGTGACGGGTGACTTTTTTGGGCGTATAGCCCGGGATCGGCTCGGCCGCCATGGACTGCTTCCAGTTTTCAAAATCGCGGTTAATGACTTCGAGCGTAATCGGCGACCCCAGGGTTTTTCCGTGGCGCACACCCGATTTGATTTTGACCGTATCGCTTTCGATTTGCATGCGTCCACCGCGCCCATAACCACCCTGGCGGCGTTTTAAGTCCACATCTATATCTTTTGCAAGCAAAGGCACATTGGCCGGCATGCCCTCCACGATGGCTGTCAGGGCCGGGCCATGCGATTCTCCCGCAGTAAAAAAGCGCAGCATCTGCTTGCTATTATATCCGATTAAAATCCGGTTCTGATCCGTAGTGTTGCCAGATTTTATAATGGACCCGAAAGCGTATATCTGGTTTTGCCCGGATCTCTTACAGTCGCCAAATCAGCGTTGGCCAGATCCTCGACTGGTTCTTCCATTTCGATTGATGCTTCAGGAGCATAGCGCACCCAACGTTTTTCAGCCTTCCCGGCGGTGCCAAGCATGTCTTGAAAAAGATAGTGCCCGCGCTTGGCATCCCAATAAAGTTCCACACCCTGCTTTGCCAGGTCTTCGCGCACAAACAGCGCCTGGGTAGGGTCAAGGATATACCACGTATCATCAAGCAGCACCCGCAGCCACGCATGCCGGCCACCGGTTTCATCAACCCCCTTAAAAAATGTTCCACGGCAGGGTTGCGTCATATAACCGTTTTCGCGCAGGCAGCAGTCGACATAGCCGGCATCCTGCCAATTGATTTGACGCAGACCTTCGGGTTGCAAGGTCACTTGCAACAAAGCAGTCATGTGGCGGCAACAACCGGTTTTGTGGCGGATAAAAAGACCCAACACCAGTTTTTGATTTTTAAAGCGTTCAGCCCAGAGCTCCCATTGCTTTTGCGAGTCGGCAACAACATTGGGCATGGCGCGGCGCACATGGCGTGAGGCGCGCAGCATTTCTTGCATGCGATCTTGCAGGGGCAAGATCGTGCCATCTTTTTTTCTTTGCCCGGCCATTTGAGAACGTTCCCGATCTGTAAATTCCAAAAGATCCGGGTCATCGGCCCGGATGGCGATCACCTCGCGCGGATGCAAGCCTGGATAATTTGTGCCATCGTGCATCCGCAAGGGGTTTTTGAATTTTGCAAGCCGCTTTTCAGGAACAATCGGCCTTGCGATCGCAGACGGATTTTCCTCGACCGGTTCAGGTACAGAAACGCTTGCTTGAAGCGCAGCAGCAGCCCAGGGCACGCGTCGGAGTAATTCCTCTTTTTGCACTGGATACGATTTTAAAAAATCATGCCAGGAGCATTGCTCCTCGTAAAAAGCGTGGTTCAGGTCATCCGAAAAAAAGCCCAGGCGCAGTTCTGGCTTGCCGGGGACGACCTTTACCAGCACATGTTTTCCGCCGCCAAAGTCGATTACCCAGGCATCAAGATAGAGTCTTGTGTTAGTCACTTGCGCTGGAAAACTTCTCAAAAATTTAATGAGATCCATGGATCGTGTTTCAAGTTGTCCATTCTGATCACGAATCTCAAGCTCAAAAATATCGCGCAAGTGATCCCAGGTTGCGTGAACTTGTCGGCCACCACTCGTAAAATCCCACCGGGACAGCAGCACGGCATCCGATCCGGGCCGATAAGCCATGTGCCGTCTTGCCAGCAGGGTGCCCGACATTACAAAGGCTCCAAAGGGTTTTGGGCCGGATGCTGAAAAAAACGATGGATAATCTGCCACACCGGCAGGTATTCAACATTGTTATAGGGCGGCAAGAATACGTGTTCCGGATGGTCGGTGCTGTAAACGTAACAGGGAGACTTTAAACGATGGATCAAAATTTTAACGCCCCGAAAGCTGGCGGTTTTATCGTGGCGCGAGTGCATCACCAGCACGGGACAGCGCACATCTTGGAGTTTGGCCTTGGCAGCATCGCGCGCATCCAAAAGTTGCAGAATCGACACCAGCGGACGCTCATCGTAGTAGTAACCCTCTTGGCCCGCTTCAACGTCGGTGTGACTGGAACTAATAAACAAGCGCCCCAAGTGGAGGAGCGGACGGATGGCGCGTTTATCCGCAAGCACCAGCGGCGTGCCCATGGTGACCACGCCCGCCACCTCTAAACCCTGTTCAGCAGCCAGCCTTAGGCTAAGCAAGCCTCCCAGAGAAACGCCCAACAAAAACACGCGGTCGCATAACTCCCGCAAATGTTTAAATTGCGCTTGCAGGTGCTCGTACCAGTCATGCCACACCGTTTTAGAAAGATCTTCGGGCGAAGTGCCATGGCCCGGCAAGCGCACAGCGCATACGTTAAAGCCCTGCGTAAACAACCACTCGCCAAATTCGCGCACTTCCGCTGGCGTGCCGGTAAATCCATGGCATAAGAGCACTCCGGGGCGTTTTTCCCCAGGGTGTAGCCGTTCAAAGGGATCGGTTGAAAGCGTCATGGCCGTGCGCTATTGAAAAACCGGAAGTTTCAGCGGTATGCATTGTTTTTCAAGCGACTCCACATCGGCTTCGATGATCAGGACAGATGGCTTTAAGAAAGCAATATGATCGCGATATAAGGGTTTTGTAAAATCGGTTTTAGCCACAGGGTTCATGCGAATATAACGTTCCGGAATTCCCGATCCGGTTTCCTCGGGCAAGATGACCTGATTCACCACCGCTGCAACCACTGCCGGTGCCGTGGTCGATACAGCTTGAGCGCTATCTGCGCCAATTGCCTGCACTGCGGCTTCGACCGCTTTGGCCGTCTGCGCTGATAAGTCAGTCACAATGGTGGGTGCTGCAAGCACAGGTGGCGCCACTGGAGTCGTCATGGGGGTTGCCTTTTGCGCAAGTGGTTGGGCCAATGGCGCGGGCACAGCTGCGGGAATTTCGGGAACTTTTTTTGGCGCCAGCGTTTCGGCTACTTTCTCGGTGGCAATTTGCGCTTTGAGATCTTTCAGTTGCATCAGGTCATGGATCAGGTTTTGCTTAAAGAGTTCTACTTCTTTCACGTCTGCAGTGACGAGCAGTTGACGCCCTTTGATTTCTTCGAATAATTCCACATACTGATTAACTTTAAGTTGGCGCAGGTCTTCGAGCGATGTTCGCAACCAGTCCATCTGTTCTGACGCGGGCGGAATACGCACAATCGGTTTAAGACCCTGGTCTTCGGCAATCGCAGATACCAGCAAGCGAATTTCCATGATGCGCTCGTAGCGTTGCTGGCGCATTTCAGTAGTTTCATATTCCAGCGACAGTCTGGAATGGTAAGGATCAGGCGGCTGGTACTTTAATTTTTTAACACGAAAGTTTTTTTCTGGTTTTTCATCTTCGTGACGCTCTAACGCATGGGCCGCTGGCCAAAGACACAGCCCGATTAAGGTCAAAACGGTTAAAACCATGTATTTATACATAGACAGTATCCCACCCCTACTATTCCCCCGGAGGAACCCTTGTAAACATGCTTCCCGTACAATAGAAACTGGGCCATGATCCGGGTACATCTAATCTCTCATACCCACTGGGACCGCGAGTGGTACGAGCCACACGAGGCCTTCCGCTTTAGGTTAAACCACCTGTTTGAAGTGCTCCTGGACTGCTTAAAAAATGACCCCAAGTTCACCTTTTTTTTAGACGGTCAAACGGCCATGCTCGAAGATGCTATGGCTGTTCGGCCCGGACTACTGACCTCACTGCGGCCTTATTTTGATAGTGGCCAACTGGAAATTGGCCCCTGGTACATACAAGCCGACCATTACCTGGTAAGCCGTAAATCAATTGAAGAAAATTTAAAACTGGCCACACGCATGTGCCGCGATTGGGGCATTACGCCTTGTCAGATCGCATACATTCCAGACCAATTTGGACACCCTGCTTGCCTGCCCGATATCTTTAACGACTTTGGCATGCCGGTGGCCTTTGCCAAGCGTGGCCTGGCAGAAGACACGCCACCCGTTTTACGTTGGAAGGGCAGCAGCGGAAAAGAGGTGATACTGCTTTACCAATCGTATGACCCGCTCAACGTTTATCCGGGATCTGGCTGGGGCGCCCGTTTACCGCTGTCACCGAAGGAGCTTGCTCAAGGGGTAGAAAAGTATCTGCTGAATTTGTACGGCGCCACAGAAAAAATTCCGGCAGATATCTTAATCATGTTTGGCACCGATCATCAATTTCCGTGGCCCGATCTTGGAACACTTATCAAAGCAGCCAACACCCTGCTGGCTCCCCATTTTGAACTGCTGGCCTCGACCTGGAAACGCTACTTAAGCGTCTTTAAGATTCCGTCAGATTGTCCCACCGTCACCGGAGAGTTAAGAATCTTGCACGAAGAACGCTTGCTGCAAGGCACACACAGCAGCCGCAGCTATTTAAAAGTAGAAAATGACGAACTGATGCATTTTGCCGAAATCCAGGCTGCCCCGCTTTTGCAGGCTGTCCATGCTGATCCTCCACCGGCGTGGATAAACGATGCCCTGCAGTATGGCTGGAAGCTGATTTTACAGAACCAGCCGCACGACAGTATTTGTGGATGCAGTCATGACTGGGTACATCAGCACATGCAACTGCGCAGCCAAAAAGCCCAGCTCTGGTTTCAGAAATTAAGTGCTGCCTTGCTTTCAAACTTGGCGGCCCCAACCGCGTCAGGCAGCGCTGCCGAAGTTTTGCTCTATCATTCTGGCGGCATTGAAAGCAGTCATTTGCTAACGCTGTATACACCGGTGGGAGAATTTCCCAGCGCCATCCAAGATCCGACAGGCCAATCGTTGGACTTTCGCCTGCTGGATAGCGAAAGTACCACCTGCTTGCTGACCGGGCCCTATCATGGAACCGATGAGCCCGAATGCCACAAGCACTTGCTGGTGCTGGATCTGTATCAGCCTGCTGTCCAGCAAATTCAGTTAAAACTGCATACCGCTCCCAAGCCGCTCCAGCCCTTGGCCGAAAGCATGCCCCTTAAACTCCCCTGGAAAAAACAGCTGCCCTGGGGCGGGGTGCGCTTTGATGAGAACGGACTACTTTATCTAACGCGAAACACGGAATGGATCGGACCCATTGGATTCTTTGAAGACCAGGAAGACTGTGGGGACACGTACAATTTTTGTCCCACAGATGATCTACCCTGCATCTTTGACCACCTGGGCACAAGCTCTGCAACTTACATGGAACTTGGCAAGCGCCATGTGATTGTGACCGACCAGCGCCTGGTACTCCCCGATGGCCTATACCCGCTTGACCGGCGCACGCGTTCAGAAGATTTGGTCACCTCGGTGGCCGAAAGCGCTTATACCGTATGGGAACACGCGCCCTTTGTGCCGTTAGAGTTGATCATCAATAACCAAAGCAAGGATCACCGCCTGCGCTGGGGCTGTCGGCCCTTTAAAGTTCAAAGCATCATTGCGCGTGATGTCTCGGGATGGATCGAGCGCCCCTTGCGCAAACCCGACGATTGGCGTTGCACCTATACTCATCCGCACAGCGGCTGGATATTGCTCAAAGGATCAAATCATGAATGTTTAGCGATTTATGCCTTGGGGTTGCGCGAGTATGAGCTGGCCGAAGATGGTACGTTTTACCTGACGTTGATCCGCGCGGTCGACTGGTTATCGCGGGCCGACTTAAGCAGCCGCCGCTACCCCGCCGGTCCCGAAGTGTATGTGCCCGCAGCCCAAATGCCCGGTCCGTGGAAGTTCCGCCTAGCCGTTGGCTTGCAGACCCGTCCCGAAGACTGCGAAGCCCAGTTTAAGCGCTGGGCCGTGGCGCCGCTGGTATATCAAAATCTTGAAAACTTAGTGGGACTGTCAGCGTCAAAAAAGACAACTGCCTGACTTTTATATAATTTCCCCACTTAAAATCACCTTCCCGGTAGGCTGCGGCGATCCGCCATAAGGCTCTGCGCTCACCGCAAAAGCCATAAGTCCAGACACGGGTTCATCGGGCTGCCAGCGCATGACCGCGTGGCCTGTTTCGTCTGGCACCAAAAATCCAGCCGCATGAAATCCAGCGCCATCCCGATACCAAAGCTGGTAACACTGCTCTTGCTCTAGTGGCGTCAAACCCTGAATGCAACAGATTAGTTTTTGACTTTCAGGGTTGTAAAATACGTGCCCCTGACAGGGCACACTACTTGAGCCATGCAGGTGCGCCACCTGCTGATGCGGGTTAGAAAGCTGGGTTACTTCTTCGCGACTTTGAAAAAGCTGGGTCTGTAAACCCGCCAGGGCCAGATCCTTTTGCTGCACCTGCCGCTGAAACATATTGCGGCTTATGGATGCAGTGGCCAACATCAACACCAGCGCCGCAGCCGACAAGACCGGCCAAGACAGCCAATGGCTCGATAAGCCCGCTCCGGACACCATTGAAACCTTATCGTCAGACGGAAACAAGACTGCCATGAGTTTGGCTTTGAGCTGTGGCGGCGGATTATTCTGGGGCACGCACTGGGCCAACATACCGAGCGACTCGCTCACTTCATTATGGATGGCGTAATAGTCCGTCTCGGCTGCATCGTAGACCTGGCGCAAGGCTTCGGCATCACCCGCTTCGGGATGGGCCAGCAGTTCTCGCAACACCAGTTCTTCGATCGGTTCGGAATTCATGAATGAACCTCCTGCAGATGGCGCAAACCTTCACGTAATTTACGCAGTGCAAGCAAAATTCGACTTTTAACCGTACCCAATGGCTCACCTAATTTTTCGGCCACTTCGCTATGCGACAAACCCCCAAAAAACGCCAGCTCCAGAGCCGTGCGCTGCTCCACCGGCAACTGCAAAATCAGGGTTCTGGCGTGGGCCACTATTTCGGCATCTTCGAGTTCAGTTTCAAAAGAACGTTCCATGGCCAGGTCGGTTTGCTGCTGCTGTTCGGCTTCATCTATAAGTACGGTTGCGCCCACGCGACTGGATTGAAGGCTACGCAGACGATCAAGGGCCCGGCTGCGGGTGAGTAACACCAGCCAGGATTTGACTGAAGATTTGGCGGCATCATAGCGGTGGGCCTGATGCCACACCTGCACAAACACATCTTGAGTCACATTTTCGGCTTCTTGAGGATCTTTAACGATTTTATAGGCTAACGAATACACCAAACGGCAAAATTGGTCGTAAAATTTTTCAAAAGCTTTTTGGTCTCTCAACGTGACCCGTGCTAGTAATCGTGCATCATGTTCGGACACAATGAGTTAGTTTATCACCGTCACTCAAATCTCTATTGCTTATTTTCCAGCTTTGGTTTATGCTCAACCTGTGCTTGTTAAAAACAGGCACAGGATTCGTAGCTGTTTTGTGTCATGTGTGTGACTCGGACTAGCCTCGGGTCACACATTAAAAATAGGAGTTTGTTATGACACAAAATACGCTGGAAAGCCCTTCCAGTTTCGAAGGCTTGGGCATTATCCCAGAATTATTAAAACAAATTGAAAAAGAAGGTTTTAGCGTTCCCACGCCCATTCAGCGCCAGGCCATTCCGGTGGCCATCGCGGGTGAAGATATCCTGGGTATCGCTCAAACCGGCACCGGTAAGACGCTGGCCTTTGGCGTCCCGGTCATTCAGCGCTTGTCCCAGCAAGGCGGACGCGGCCTGATCATTGTTCCTACGCGTGAACTGGCATTGCAGGTCGACGAGATGTTGTTCCGTTTTGGCCGCCAGTTACGCTTAAAAACCGCCGTGGTAATTGGAGGCGCCAGCATCAGCGCGCAGAAACACGCTTTGCGTCATCAGCCCGACATCATCATTGGCACCCCGGGCCGCCTGCAAGATCACATGCAGCAAGGCAGCCTTAGACTCGATGACGTGCGCCTGTTGGTGCTCGATGAAGCCGACCGTATGCTTGACATGGGCTTTGCGCCACAGATCGAACGTATTGTCCGCAGTATCCCCCGTCAACGCCAGACCCTGTTGTTTTCGGCCACCATGCCCGACGAAATCTTGCGCCTGGCGCACAGTTATTTAAAACAACCCAAGCGTATCGAAGTGGCCCAGTCGGGCACCCCAGCCGCGCGCATTGAGCAGTTTGTAGCGCTGG
>JAHFDA010000033.1 GCA_023249225.1 bacterium | reverse complement strand
TTCAAGCGCTGAAGGCGCGAAACATCACCAGCCCGGGGCATCGCCCCGGGTACCAACGGCACCCCATGCGATTCAACAAATTTTATGCGCAGGGCAGGCAAGGGTCCAAAATTTTGCGCCTTAAGCGCATCCGCACGGGCGGACAAGGGCCAAGGGCTATGGAGTCCAATCACGGCCACCAAACGCGACACCCCCGCCGACATCCGGAAACGAAGGGTGATCGCCGCCCCAGCCCTCATCGTCGACGCCGCGAACGACAAAGTGGCTATCTCTAATTTCACCAATGCTGTCCGACGTTAATATCTCTGGCTGTGGATAGGCATCTTCTGCTTGATTCGGAACATGTTTTTCTCCAGTCCATACCCAATAAATCCCTGTCCGCTTGTAAAAACCCTGGGCGCTTAAAACCTCGTATAACTTGCGTGAACCACGCAGATTGTAAAAACCAAACACATCTTTTAAGCGCGGTTCTTTGGCCATAATCGCAGCCAGAAGCGCACGTTGCTGGTATAGGTCGACATCCATGATAAATCCGTTCTTCTCACCGGATTCCTGACGCAAACCTTTTACGCACGCAAATACTTCTGTGAGATCTTTAACGTTCAAAAACTCCTTTACCTCTGCCAGCTTGAGCAGCACCGCCACGGAATTTTTGTTTTTTCCCAGTGGAACTTCATGCACTTCGCCGAGTTGGGCAAGTACCGCGCGTAGCTCCGTGCCTTGCAGGCGCGGAGGGATAAGTGGAATCCAGTTGAGACGCTTTTGCAAAAAATTCGAAATCCACCCCAGCGGCTGGCCGTCTTCATCTCCGTCAATACATTCCACAAATTCCGTAACGTTTGCTGGACTCAAACAAGATGGATCATACTCATCCAGCTTGTCAGCGCCGATATAATCCGTCAGCAAGCGCACCCGATCGGCTTGGTCCAACTTTTTAAGTAAGCATCGCCAACCGATTTGATAGGCCTGATCACCGGCAAATACATCCACCTTGGCTGCGCGGGCGGCGGTGAATAGGGCTTTCAGGCGGCCAGAAATTTTTCTTGCTGAATTGTCCCGAGCAAATAGCGCCTCCATCCACCCTTGCGATTTGGAATTCAACGCCAATAAATCGGCAACAGTGGTGGCAAGCTCCGTGCGTACGGCAGAAAGACGGTAAAACATGGGTTGCCGATATATCGATGGAAATCGGGGGTTGTTTCAGGAAAGATTTTGATGGGTTTTTAAGGGTTGGCGTGATGGATTTAAGAGTTACGCGGCAGGCTCTTAAGCGGCGTATACGCAACTGCCAGCACACGCACCGACCCTGCGCCGTGGGCTTTTAACAAGCGTGCAATTTCCGAAACTGTGGCGCCCGTGGTTACGATATCGTCCAGCAAAAGCACACTGCGCCCCTTAAGTGCTGTCTGCCAGCGGGGATGGACTTTGAAAGCGTCTTTAATTTCGTGCTGCCGTTCGGCTTGACCCAAGCCAAACAAGGCACGCGTCCGCTTTGGGCGGTAAAGCAACGGAAGCAACGACTGCCCCCGCCCTTTGATCCACGGCATAAACAAGGCGTCGGTCTGATTAAAACCCCGCCACCAACGCTTGGTCCAGTGCAGGGGAACGCTGGCAACCCAGGTTTGCGAATCCCCAGGCAGATCGACCGACAACAAGAGCTGCGTGCCCATCAAGCGGGCAAGATATTTACGCCGATTGAATTTAATGAGATGCAAAGCTTGTTTAACCCAGCCTTCATACGCCAACAAGAAAAATCCTTGATCGACACCCGCCAAGTTTAAGGGATGCAATGTCAAAGGAGACAATTTTGAAAAACACTGCAAACACAAGCACGTTTGACACACACTTCCGCAACCCAGGCAACGATGCGGAAAAACCATGTGTAAGCAGCGTTCCCACTGTTCTGCAATCATCACTTGATGATGGTATTTTACACGGGCTGCGTGTTAAATTAGTAACAGTTCATACACTGGCTGCAAGGATACATTTTTCAGCAAGCCATTGAGGGGGAATTTTCATGCAATGGTCAGATATCGTTTTACTACTTGCCTTACCTAAAGAAGAAAAAATAAGCCGTCACGTGACGTTTAGTACTGGCATTGCAAGTCATTTTTTGCTTGCAGAGCAACTCTGTCAGCTGGCCAACAACCAGGGGGGTCAGATGGTCATTGGCATCGACATCCGCAATAATCACTTGATCGGAACGGCCATCACGGCTGCGGACATCCAGCAGCTCTGCAGCCAATTTATCGATCCTCCGTTGGCCATAGAAACAGAATCGGTGCGGCACCACGACCGCAATGTGGTGGTCTGTACTGTAGGCGTATCTCCGCTGCAGAGCCACTTTGTTAAAAGCAACCTTATCCCGGTAGACTTTCAGAGCAGCCAGATTGTACTTAAAACAGCGGCCCAGGATCCGGTCATCTCAAAGCAAGCGCCTGCCCTCCAGATCACAGAACCTGTTAAAGAAACCCCGTCTGTGGTGACCCGCGCTGGCGCGGTCACGCACAATGCCATCAGCGTCCGCCATTTTATTTCTACCGAAGGCGCGCGCAAACGCCAGGAACATGCCCTCAAAATATTAAAATCGAAGGGCCTACTCACCAACCGCGAGTACCGGCAGCTCTTTCATGTATCACACAAAACTGCCCACCTTGAACTGATGGACATGGTGGCGCATCACCAGTTGACCGCACGCGGTGCCGGGCGTTCGGCTTGTTATGAGTACCCGGGTTGGATCCCAGAGGCCTCACAAACCCCATCGGTTGAACCCACCGTAGCAGCGCCCGAAGCCGTTCCCGTGGAACAAAATGTTGCCAGTACGACCGAAAAACCCGTGGCCACGCGTGAAGAAACCATCGTGACCGAAAAAAGCAGCTTCCGTTACCGTGGCTTTGATCCCTTTGCCGCCTTAGAAGCAACAGCGCTTCAAAATGTAGACATCCTGGAAAAGGTGCCTGCGGCTGAAACAACCCATCAGGAGCCTTCGTCGCCTGCGTCCGCGGCTCTGGAACCGTCGCTTGAAAACACCAAGAAGCCACCCGTCAAATCGGCCAAAGACTCGCAACAAACTGATCTGCTCGAGTTTGTTTCTAAGGAGTATTTCTAAACGCGTGCCGCGGGTGGGATAATGGGCCTGCGTTTCCATGATCGGTTTTAAGCAGTACCAAACCCTTTGCAAACACAGCGCGCGCGTGCCCCTGGTTGACACCTTGCCTGCCGATCAAGAAACCCCCGTCAGCCTCTATGCCCGCCGGAATAAAAAACGCGGTTCATTTTTACTCGAAAGCGTGGTCGGCGGCGATCAAATCAGCCGTTATTCTTTTATTGGCCTTGACCCGCTGAAACTCTGTCTGGATATCCGTAAACTGGCCCCGCCCGTAGACAACCCACTCAAAGATGACCCTTACTTTCTGGATCTGCCACCCTTGCATGCTGGCGCCATCGGTTATTTAAGTTACCGGTGGATCCAAAATGTTGAACCCACCGTGCCACAGCGCCACCCAGACAAGCTGGGATGGCCCGAGATGGCTTTTTTTGAAACCGATGCCCTGCTGGCGCTAGACCACGCCAAGCAACAGTTGCTACTGATGGCGCAAACCTATCCTGCGCAGGCCACGGTGCGGGAGGCCTACCGCCAGGGACAAGGTCTGCTTAAAAAACTCCACGCCCGGCTGCGCAAAAAACCACGCTTGCCCGATTTTACCTTGCCGGAACAAACACCCAAGTTGTCATTTAATTTCAAATCGTTCCAGCGCAAGCTTAACCGAGCCCAAACATACATTAAAAATGGAGATATTTTTCAGGTCGTGCTCTCGCAGCGCTTTGAAAAAAAACTGGCCGGAGACCCTTTTTTGGTTTACCGGGCCCTGCGCATGATCAACCCATCACCCTACCTTTTTTATTTGGAGTTTCCGTTCGGATCACTGATTGGTTCTTCACCCGAAATCATGGTGCGCCTGCAAGACCGCAAAGCCGTACTGCGGCCCATTGCCGGGACGCGCCCGCGTGGCCAAAACCCTGGGCATGAGGCCAAACTGCAAGCCGAATTGCTGGCCGATCAAAAAGAACTGGCCGAACACACCATGCTGGTTGACCTGGGGCGCAATGACCTTGGGCGCGTATGCCTGCCCGGAACCGTGAAACCCACCGACCTCATGGTGATCGAAAAATACAGCCATGTCATGCACATCGTCAGCCACGTTGAAGGCACATTACAGCCCGGTAAGAATTATTTTGATTTGCTGGCAGCCGCCTTTCCGGCTGGCACTGTCAGCGGCGCGCCAAAAATCAGGGCCATGGAAATCATCGACGAACTTGAAGATCAAAACCGCGGGCCCTATGCTGGCTCTGTGTTGTACCTGGATCACTACGGCAACCTGGACTCCTGTATCGCCATCCGCACTTTGTTTACACAAGGTCGTCACATATACTTTCAGGCAGGGGCCGGTATCGTGTCAGATTCAAACGCAGAAAATGAGTATCGCGAAATCATCCACAAGGCTTCAGCCCTGGCCAAGGCGTGCGCCGCCCGATGATCCTGGTGATCGATAACTACGATTCGTTTACCTATAACCTGGTGCAATATCTTGGAGAATTGAGCCCGGAACCCATTGAGGTTTTTCGCCATGACAAAATCACAGTTGCCGGCATATTAAAATGCAAGCCCAGTCGGCTGGTCATCTCGCCGGGCCCGGGCAATCCTGGCCAGGCTGGCGTCAGCAAAGCTGCCATTCTGGCCTGCCACGGAAAAATTCCGGTACTGGGTATTTGCCTTGGACACCAGTGTATGGGCGAAGTTTTCGGCGGCACCATCATCCACGCGCCTACATTGATGCACGGTAAAACATCGCGCATCAAACACGACGAAAAAACAGTCTTTAAAAACATCTCTAACCCCTTTTCAGCCACCCGTTATCACTCACTCATGATTGCCCCCGACAGCTTACCGGCAGCTTTGGAGGTCAGCGCCCGCAGCGAAGACGGTGTTATAATGGGTGTCCGGCACAAAGATGCGCCCACCGAAGGGTTGCAGTTTCATCCCGAATCGATACTGACGCAACCCGGAAAAGATATTTTGAAGAATTTTTTAAGTTTATGAACATCCTCGAAGCCCTCGAAACTGTCGCCGCCAAACAAGACTTGAACACAGCCGAATCCAAGGATGTTATGGACGAGATCATGGAAGGCAAGGCCACCCCGTCACAAATTGCCGCCCTGCTGATGGGCTTGCGCATGAAAGGTGAAGCCGTCCCCGAGATTACCGGTTTTGCCAAAAGCATGCGCGCCCACTGTTTGGCCATTAAACCCAAACGCCGTGACCTGGTGGACACCTGCGGCACAGGCGGAGACTTGAGTAATACCTTTAATATCTCAACACTGGCGGCCTTTGTGGCTGCTGGCGCAGGCGTCTCGGTGGCCAAGCATGGTAATCGTTCCATAAGTAGTCGCTGTGGCAGTGCCGACCTGCTCGAAGCCCTGGGAGTCAAGATCGACTTGACCCCTGAACAGTGCGAAACCTGTATCGAAAAAGTGGGCTTTGGCTTTATGTTTGCGCCTAACTTTCACCCGGCCATGAAAACCGCCGCGCCTGTCCGTCGTGAACTGGGTTTACGCACGGTTTTTAATATTCTGGGACCGCTTACCAACCCGGCCGGAGCCAGCGCCCAGGTGTTGGGTGTCTATGACGAAAATTTAATGAAAAACATGGCCCAGGTCTTGCGAAATTTAGGAACCAAACGCGCCTTTCTCGTGCACGGCATGGATGGCCTTGACGAAATCAGCATCACCGGAAAAACACGTGTGACCGAAATTAAAAAAGACGGGCGTATCACCACCTATTTGCTCTGCCCCGAAGACTTGGAAATTGCTTCATCGTCTCTGTCGGCCATCATTGGCGGTAATGCCGAACAAAATGCGCGTATTGCGCTTGATATTCTCGAAAACCGCGAACACTCTGGACCGCGTCACGACATTGTATTGCTAAATGCCGCCGCAGCCATTGCCGCCGGTGATAAAGCCGAAACCCTGCGCGAAGCCGTACAACTGGCGCGCCAGGCCTTGCAATCGGGAGCCTCCGCCAAAGTGTTTTTTGCTTTTAAAGAACTCACGCAGAGTTTTGGTAAAAAACCCGTGGCCGTCAAAAAACAAAAACCGCGCAAATAGCGCGCTGGCATGGCTTCTGTTCTTGAATCCATCGTTGAACGCACGCGCCAAGACCTAAGCGCCCGAAAACGGGAGCTGCCACTGACCCAGCTGGAAAAACAGCTGACACGACCCGCAAAACCTTCGTTTTACCAAGCCCTGCACGGTGGTCGCGCACGGCAAAAACTGCGTCTGATTGCCGAATGTAAAAAGGCTTCGCCCTCCAAGGGCGTTTTTCTTGAAGACTACCAGCCTGTCACCCTGGCCAAGCGCTACCAACACGCCGGTGCAGCCGCTCTGTCGGTACTGACCGAACCCCATTTTTTCCTGGGTGCCCCACAACACTTGAGCGCTGTGCAAGCCGCTGTGCCCCTGCCGGTCTTACGCAAAGATTTTGTCATCGACCCCTATCAAATTGCCGAAGCCCGCGCCTGGGGGGCCAGCGCCGCGCTCTTGTTGGTCTGCCTTTATAACGGTGCCCAGCTTAAAGAATTGTTGGACGCCTGTACGCGCTACGGCGTCGATGCCTTGGTTGAAGTACACGACGAACCGGAATGTGAAACCGCTCTGGCCAGCCCGGCCATGATTCTGGGAATCAACAACCGTAACTTAAAAAATTTCGAGGTCAAACTTGACCAAGTCACCCGGCTGGCAGCCAGGCTCTCCCATTTTAAAGGCGTTTTGGTGGCCGAAAGCGGCTACCAGGATCCCAACGAACTTTTACCACTGCGCGGCCAGGTAGACGCCTGTTTAATTGGCGAAGGTCTTTATAAAAACCCGGCCTTGTTGGCGTGGTTCCATGAAGATTAAGATCTGCGGTTTGACCCGTATTGAAGATATTGTTGAACTTAACGCCTATCCCGCGTGGGCAGCCGGGTTCAACTTTTACCCCGCCAGCCCGCGCTATGTCAGCGCCGCACTGGCAACCGATTTGATTAAACACCTGTCACCGACCATCCTTAAGGTAGGCGTGTTCGTAAACCAGGATTCAAAATTAATAGTGGAAACATGCCAACGCTGTGCTTTGGATTTGGTTCAATTGCACGGTGATGAAAGCCCTGCCGTATGTCGTTCCCTGCCTGTGCCCGTGATCAAGGCGTTCCGCATACGCGACGCCGCTTCAATCGATGCGATCCAGCCCTATCAAGACGCTGTGGCCTATGTATTGCTCGATGGTTTTTCGCCTGTGCTCTATGGCGGTTCCGGTCAGCTGATCCCCCCAGAACTGCTCACAGGTTTTTATCATCCGCAATGGATTTTGGCGGGTGGCATTGATGCTAAAAATGCGCGTGCCTTGTGGCAAAGCCAGCAACCTTTTGCGCTCGACGTGTGCAGCAGCGTAGAGTCTGAACCTGGAATAAAATCCTCTGAAAAACTAAAGGCCTTGTTTGCCGCATGAACACTTTATGGTTTGCTTGCTTGTCCTTACTATTAGCAGCGGCACTGCTCAACCTATGCAGCTACCGTCTCACCCAGGCTTTGCGCAGCCTCCCACATGCATCGGCATCCCGTTGGGTTCCCTGGCTGACTCTGGCCTTTGCCCTTTGTCCGGTGTTGCCCGATTGGCTCACAGCGCTTTGGGCTCTTTCTGCAAATCACGAATCGCTGGCCATGGGCACACTGATCGGTGGTAACTTGGCGAGAATCGGTCTGGTGCTGCCTCTGGTCACAACCGCCCAGCCCCTGCTTTTTAACAAAAACATTATCACCCGCGACATTCCGTTACTGATGATCGTTTCGGTGATGTTTCTTGTACTCGCCCTTGATAACCATTTTGCACGCATGGACGGCCTGGTATTGCTCACTTTGTTTGGCATTTATGCACTGATCACATTTAAAAGAAAAGGCTTGCCAGAGAACATCCCAGAAAATGCTCTCGCCCCGGTTGCGCCCTTGAGGATTGCGTTGTATTGCGTAGGCCTGGCGTTGGGCGCTTTTTTGCTTGCCTCTCAAAGCGCCGTAATCGCCCTGCGGACGGGCATTCACGCCAGCTGGCTGGGCCTGGGGATATTGGCCACTGCTTTGCGCGGAGCAGAAGTATCTACCGCCTTGGGTGCCGCGCGCAAGGGACAGATGGCCGACGCTGTGGGAACCCTGATCCAAAGCAGTACGCTCACCGTCTTGTTTTCGATCGGCAGCCTGGCCTTGCTTAGGCCATTGCGTGTACCGCTCTTTGCCCTGACCGGTCCGTCCTGGGACATTTGGGTCATGCTCATTAGCAGTTTTGTCTTACTGATGCTGGTGGGTTTTAACGCGCCTCGCAGCCTTAATCGGCCCAAGGCGATGATTCTTTTGCTGCTGTTTGGGTCTTATTTGTGGTGGCGACTGTACAGTTAAACCGACTTGGATTTACTGCTTGTTATCCATGTAACGTTGAAAATCGTCGGGATTAATATTATCAATAAATGATTTGAATTTATTGGCTTCCTCATCATCTTTTTCGGCGTTGACCATCTTGGCCTTCATCATGACGCTTTCGCTGACAAAAATGGGCACATGCGTGCGCACTGCCAGCGCAATGGCATCAGAAGGCCGGGCGTCAATTTTAATAATGTCTTCAGAATTGCCCGGCTGGGTAATTTCGATAATGGCATAAAAAGTATCGTCGATAATTTCGTTGATGACCACCCGTTGCATACGGGCGCGCAACTTGTCGAGCAATACCGTAAGCAAATCATGCGTCATGGGACGGGGAGGCTTAAAATCCTGCAACTCCATGGCAATCGCAGCCGCCTCGAACATGCCAATCCAAATCGGCAAAAAATTGCGTTCTTCGTTATCACGCAAAAGGACAATGGGCGACATGTTTTTAGGATCAAACCCTAAACCACCCAATTGCATTTCGATCATGACTATTGGGCAACCGTCTGACCTGTCAGCTGTCGAACAATGTACTCGAAGGCCGGGGGGTCAGTGAGGGCAACTTGAGCCAGGCTTTTGCGGTTTAAGCGCACGCCAGACTTGGATAACAGGTTAATGAAACGGCTATACGAAACACCATAAGGCAAAAGTGCCGCATGAATACGTACCACCCAAAGCGAACGAAACTCACGCTTGCGTGCCCGTCGGTCACGGGTGGCATACAACTTGGCTCGCCCGGTAGCAGGCTTGGCCATCTTAAATATGAGTTTTGCGCCCCCATAAAAACCTTTAGCCCGCGCCAAAACTTTTTTATGGCGTTTTCTTAATACATTTCCTCTTTTAACTCGTACCACAACTTGCTCCTTAATTCAGGCAAATATTCAAAAAAATTTAACCGACTGGCATCATCCGTTTGGCGCGCTTGTAATCGGCAGTAGACAACATCCGATCTTGTTGACGACGACGTTTGACCGAAGCAGTTAAATGCTCTAATAAATGCTTGATTCCACGCCCGCGGCGAATCACTTTACCACTTCCGGTAACGCGAAAACGACGGGATGCCGCTTTTTTTGTTTTTAGCTTAGGCACGTATATCGACTCCTTTGCTCATAACCCCATCATTGAATCATAAAGGAGTATAAATTGACAAATCCCGATATGTCCGCATCAAAGCGGATGAGGGGTGGCAGAACGAGCAACACCCCCCTTATTGGGAGACATCATCATACTTAGTAACAAACCTGCACTACGTGGAGGCGATTCGACGTGACCACAATCGACCACTGCTTCGGCCAGCTTGTTTAAGCGATCCACCCCTAAATCGGCATGGGTGGCCTCGCGTCCGCGGAACTGCACCACCACCCGCACCTTGTATCCCTTGCCAAGGAAACGCTTGCATTGGCTGACACGCACCTGAAAATCATGTATGGATATATTCACTGATAATTTAAGTTCTTTGACCACTGCCATGATCTTAGACTGGCGTTTGGCCTTTTTATCACGTTTCTTTTGTTCATACTTGAGTTGCCCAAAATTAACCAACTTACACACCGGTGGAATGACCTCACGAGGCGAAACCAGTACCAGGTCTAGCCCCGCCACTGTGGCTTCCTGCATGGCCTGGGTAAAAGGCACCACACCCACCTGGTGACCATCGGCCCGAATCAAACGCACACTTTCTGCCTTAATATCCTCATTAATAATGTATTTTACTTCTGAGATAACGAACCTCCTTTTAATGACTGTGTTCCTTGGGGTTTGCCTTCTGCTGCAAATCGTTCTAAAACCGTATCCAAGGTCATTGACCCTAAATCTCCCTCTTTCAAGTGACGCAACGAAAGCTGCTGCTGCTCTTGTTCCCGCTTGCCCAGTACCACCATGTATGGAATTTTTTGGAGTGTAGCCTGCCGTATCTTGGCACCAATCTTTTCATCACTGGCATCTAACTCGACCCGGTATCCCTGGCTGCGGAACAATCCGGCCACTTGCTCGGCATAGCCCAGTACCGTATCACTGATCGGCAGTACCGCAATCTGAACCGGCGCCAGCCAAAACGGAAAGGCACCCGCGTAATGTTCAATGAGTGCTCCTAGAAAACGTTCGAAACTACCAAAGATGGCCCGGTGAACCATGACCGGTGTATGCATCTTGGAGTCGGAGCCCACATACTCAAGTTCAAAAAGCTGGGGCAGGTTAAAATCGACTTGTATGGTGGGCCCCTGCCATACGCGTCCGAGCGCATCTTTAAGTTTGACATCGATTTTGGGACCATAAAATACGCCTTCACCCGGATCCACCTGATAGGGCGTCCCCGAACGGGCCAGCGCCTCGGCCAAAGCCTGTTCGGCGCGATCCCAGTTTTCAATTTGGCCCACATATTTTTCTGGGCGGGTGCTTAGATATACCTCGTAAGTAAAACCAAACAAACGCATGGTCTCGTCCACGGCCTGCAGGTTGCTAAGAATCTCGCCCGCAAGCTGATCGAGCGTACAAAAAATATGCCCGTCATCCTGGGTAAATCCGCGTACGCGCAGCAAGCCATGCATGACCCCCGAACGCTCATAGCGGTATACCGTGCCAAATTCAAAATAACGCACCGGAAGCTCTCGATAACTGCGCCGTCTGGATTTGTAAATCATGATATGGCTGGGACAATTCATGGGTTTGATGACATAAGGTTGTTCATCTAACTGGGTAAAAAACATCTTGTCCCTGTAAAACTCGTTGTGACCCGAGGTTTCGTACAGTTTTTGGCGCGCCATATGCGGAATAATGACGGGCTGGTAACCGCGTCGCAACTGCTGATCGTACATATAGGTTTCGAGCACATGGCGCAGCATGGCACCCTTGGGGTGGTAGAAGACCAGCCCTGGACCGGTTTCATCGCTAATGTGAAACAAGTCGAGTTCAACGCCCAGGCGGCGGTGATCACGTTTTTCAGCTTCGACCAAAGTCTCTAAATGGCGCTGCAAATCTTCGTGAGTCGACCATGCGGTTCCATACACACGCTGTAACATGGCATTTTTTTCACTCCCGCGCCAATAGGCACCCGAAACCTTGAGCAATTTAAATGCCATGACACGCTCGGTATTGTCTACATGGGGACCGCCACAGAGATCGGTAAAAGATCCCTGGGTAAAAAATGAGAGCTGGTCTTCGTTGATACCCTCGGCAATTTCGACTTTGTAGGGCTGGTTTAATTGTTTTAAATAAGCCAACGCTTCAGCCTTGGGGCGAAGACTTTGCACCACTGGCAATTTGGCAGCCACAATTTCGGCCATCCGCGCTTCGATGCGGCGCAGATCGTCTTCGGTAAACGCATGCTTTAGGTCAAAGTCATAATAAAACCCATTTTCAATGGTGGGCCCAATGGCCAATTTAACATCAGAAAAAAGCTCGCTAATGGCCTGGGCCATAATATGCGACGCCGTATGGCGTATACGATCAAGCTCCGAAGCGGCAGTTTTCATGAATCCAGCAAATGAGTCCAGATAGAATTAATTTAAGTTCAAGGGAATTCCCATGATTAAAGCATCGGAATGAGCCGCTAAAAAAGGAACCGTACTGGCATGCACGGCATTAAGGTCATATCCTAAACCCAGTTTTTGCATGATCCCGTGAGGCGCAGGGGCTGACGGCGTTTGGCGAACTTGAACATCCAGGTCAGACCAGCTATCGATGGGCCAGGAATCAACCATAGATACAGGAAATTGAATAGACAAACGTTTTTTGTGGGGTTTGCCTGATTGATCAGGCGAGTCTGGCGCATTAAAAACCACCCGCTTACTGCTTGCCGAAGCATCGAGGTGAATTTGTTCCTCATGAGGCATAGAAAACATATCTTCGACCGCAGATTCAACGCCCTCTTTTAGACAAATCTTGATTGAACGTTTTAGATCATCGAAAGCTTCAGCTTCAGTCAGTCCGATACCCATGCAGCCCGGAAAAGCCTTTGTTTTTACAGAAATGATAGTGCCTTCTTTGGTATAAACCACGTCGAGGGGCAGGGGAAACATCGTTGACAGTGTCACAATAACACAGGCCGTAGACCCGTGTCACGCAGAAGTTTGGCTGGGAAAAATTAACGCCGTTTTTGCAAGTGAAATTTTATTTTTTCAAGCAAATCCTTGGGGTCAAAAGGTTTTAGAATAAAATCATCGGCCCGGCTTTCACGCCATTTTTCGGGATCGGCCATCTGGGTTTTGGCGGTAAACAGGATCACCGGGATGTCCTGGGTACGGACATCGCTTTTAAGCCGGTGGCAGGCCTCGTATCCGTCCACATTGGGCATCATCAGATCAAGCAGGATAAGATCGGGATGCTTGTCGTGCGCCGTTGCCACTGCCTGGGCCCCATCGTAAGCCTTGAGTACCCGGTAACCGTGCATTTCAAGCCGTAGTTGTACCAAATCCACAATTTCTGGCTCGTCATCCACCGCCAGGACGCAGGGTTCGCTGCGGCGCGCAGTCCACTGATCGATGAGCAACTTGAGCGCATTAAAATCCACCGGCTTTTGCATGTAATCGACATGTTCCATGTGACCCCGACCCTTAAGGTGTTTTTCCTTTTCGTGGCCCGAAACCAGAATGATGGGCAAATGCTTAAGACCCGTTTCGGCGCGCATGTCGTGGATCAGATCAATACCGTTTCCTTCGGGTAACATGATGTCGAGCAGTACCACATCGGGTTTTGCCGCCCGGGCCTTGACCAAGCCTTGCAGGGTGTTGTGCGCCAATAAAACCTCGTAACCGAAACCTTCGAGGCGTAGCATCGCCAAACGGGCAAAGTCGGGATCATCGTCAATCAGCAGTACCCTGATCATGACATGCCTTTACCCGTCCTAAGCCGGTCAAGTAGCGGAGAAGCAACCCCGCGCACTTCTTCGGGAACCGATCGTCTTTGACCTTGAGGCAAGCTGACAAAAAATTTGGCACCCCGTCCTGGAAGGCTGTCAACCCAGATGCGCCCTTGCATCATTTCGACCAGTTGCTTGGTAATCGAAAGCCCCAAACCCGTACCTTTATCTCCGGGGCCATGCACACGGCCCACCTGTTGAAACTTGTCAAAGACCCGTTCCTGGTCTTGCGGGTGGATACCTGGCCCACTGTCTTCGACACAAAATTCAACTGCATTGCCTTCGATACGCACATGCACAAACACATGCCCAAACTCTGGCGTAAACTTAAACGCATTTCCGAGTATGTTATGCAACACCTGCTGCAAGCGGTCTAAATCAGCTTTAACACCCAGACCACGCTCGTGCTCGAAAACCTCAAAATCGATCTGGCGTGATTCTGCCCGCGTCTGGTATTGAAAGCGCATTTCCTGAAGCAGCGCATGCACATCCACATCGGCCAAAGACAGTGATACCTTTCCGGCCTCAATCTTGGCCACGTCGAGCAATTCGTTAATGAGACGCGTCAGGCGCTCGATGTTGGCTTGAGCCGACTTAAGCACCTTTTTTTGTTCGATCGAAACCGCGCCCAGCACTTCATCAAGCACAAGCAGAACCGATTCTTTGATAATGGACAGCGGCGTGCGCAGTTCGTGACTGACCATGCTTAAAAAATCAGATTTCATCTGGTTCATGTGTTCAATCTTGTGATTGGCTTCAGACAGCTCCTTGTTTTTGCGCTCCACTTCGCGCTGCCGTACCTGCAACTGCTCGTTGCGGATGGCCAATTCTTCGTTGCGGGAGGTTAACTCTTTTTTGAGTTTGGCCAGTTCATCGAGTGAATCGATCAGCTGCAAATCCTGGACTTTGATTTCTTCAAAAAAAGTATCCTGGCTGACCGGCTGAAAATGCTGCTTTAAAAAGTCGAGATGCTCTTCGCTGATCAGATGGCGCAGTTCGGGCAAAAGGCGCACCACCCGCAACTGCCACAGTCCCTCGACCGTCCGCACCGACACGTTGTCCATCAGACGCAGCACGGCATCGAGGCGTTGTTTGACATCGCTTTCAAAATGTTTGCCGGCTGCAACCTCGGGCACTTCGCAGCGCAAGTCTAACCACCAGTGTTGGGCATCGTCCTTCCACACCGATAACAGCGCCTGGGTATCGGCGCTGTAATGCAGCACAAAATGCCCCATCTGAGCCGCGCAGGCGCCCATCTTGAGCTGGTCGATAAAATCGAAACCCACCTCGCGGCAATACTTTTGTATCGTTTCCCGCAGGTATAAAACATCCCGTTCGCTTTTCAGCGGTAAGGTAAGCACAATCATGGCGCTTTAGGGTAGTTCCCGCGGATAAATTACTTTAAACGGGGTTTAACAAAAGCGGCCATTCGGGCTGCCGCTTCCTTAAGATTGTTGAATTCGGTGGCGTAACAGCACCGTATGTAGCCCTCGCCGGAAGCCCCAAAGGCCGTTCCAGGCACCACCGCCACCGAATGCTCTTTAAGGAGACCCATGGCAAAATCACGCGAGCTTAAGCCCGCTGCGCGAACAGAGGGAAACACATACAAGGCCCCTTCGGGTTGGTGCACTTCGAGACCCATCTGGCGCAGGGCAGCCACAAAGTAGTTGCGCCGGTAGCGATACGAATCACGCATGGGCGCCACCACGCGTTCGCCCTGGGTCAGTGCCTCGACCGCCGCATACTGCGACATGATGGGCGCACATAACATGGCATACTGGTGGATCTTGCACATGCGTCCGAGCAAACTGGCCGGACCCGCCGCAATGCCAACGCGCCAGCCGGTCATGGCAAAGGCCTTGCTTACGCCGGTGACGAGCAAGGTGCGATCCTGCATTCCCGGCAAACTGGCCATGGATTCGAAGGGCACGCCGTCGAAAACCAGTTCGGCGTAAATTTCATCTGAAAGCACCCACAAATCATTTTCGATCGCAAAGTTTGCCCAGGCCTGCTGTTGCGCGCGCGTGGGTGCCATGCCCGTGGGGTTGCTGGGATACGCGAGCACAATCGCCTTGGTACGGGGCGTCAGTTTTTTTTTGAGTTCCGCAACTTCTGGCAGAAAACGCGTGGCCGTTGTATCAAGGGTCACTGCCGTTGCGCCGGTGAGTTCCACGAGCGGGCGGTAACAGACGTAGTTGGGCTCTGGCAGCAGCACCTCATCGCCGGGATTAAGCAGCGCGCGGAACCCGAGGTCGATGGCCTCGCTGCCACCCACGGTGATGAGCACTTCTTCTTCGGAATCATAGTCAACCTTAAAGCGCTCACGAAAGTATTGCGCCGCCGCTACCCGGAGTTCCTTGAGTCCTTTGTTGGACGTGTAACTTGTCCGTCCTTTTTCGAGCGCGTAAAAACCCGCCTCGCGAATGGCCCAGGGCGTGGCAAAGTCGGGCTCGCCTACACCCAGGGAAATGACGTCCTTGCGTCCGATCACGAGGTCAAAAAACTCGCGGATGCCCGAGGGGGGAACGTTTTCGAGCAGGCGTGAAAAATCGCGATTGGGCTGCATTGCTTAATTGTATCTTGTTAATGTGCAGTGTCCGACATTTCCATTTGTATATACAAACGTATTTTGATAAAATCAATCTACTGCATGCAAATACGCTGGAATTTGTTGAAAAGCGAGCGTCTGAAAAGAACCCGGGGTGTTTCCTTTGAAGAAATTCTGCAGGCGAAGCTGGTGGCAGTCTTTCGGCACCCGGCCAGATTTCAGCAGTCGCTTATGCTATTTGAGTACAAGCGCTATATATGGGTGGTTCCGTTCGTAGAAGACAAGGCTGGGCGATTCTTAAAAACCCTGTTTCCCAGCCGCAAGTACACTAAAATCTATTTGAAGGAGAAATAACCATGTCGAGAAATATCAAGCTGACCCGCCAAGAAAAAGCCATCGAAACCGCCCTACTTAAAGGAGAATATGCACCGGTCGATGCCAAAACCTTTAAAGATGTAGCGCACGCGGTGGCCTCCCGCAAAAAAGATGCGGTACTCAACCTGCGCATCAATCGCGCAGATCTGGCAAGTCTCAAGGAAAAAGCGAACGCTTTGGGGGTTCGTTATCAAACCTTTATTGCAGAGTTACTGCATCGTTATGCGCATGGGAGTTGACCGGACGTTGAGTCAAAGAGCCTTTACGCCGACACCGCCAAGCGTTCCGTTTTTTCCTTAGCGGTAAAGAGATTGCCGTTTTCTTTGTAGCGTTTGAGCAAAAAGTGCGTACGCGTGCCTTTGACGTGGTCGATGGTGGAAAGTTTTTCGGAAATAAACTGGGCCACGTCCTGGAGGGTTTTGCCCTCGACCAGCACCAAAAGATCGTAACCGCCCGACATGAGAAAGCACGATTTAACTTCTGGAAACTTGTAGATACGTTCGGCAATGCCGTCAAAGCCCGTGTCACGCTCCGGCCGCACTTCGACTTCGATAAAGGCCTGTACCTGACCCCCCAAGTGCGTATTTTTATCGGGGTGTATCACGGCTGAAAATTTGAGAATTACGCCATCGTCCTCTAGCTTTTGGATGCGTTGTTTAATGTCACCCTCGCTGCTACCCAGCATGTGGGCCAGTTCCTGGTTGGAGTAGCGGGCGTTTTCCTGAAGCAGTCTTAAAAGTTCGTCCATGGGTTCATATTACCTTATCGCCTCGCGCACCTTTAACTCGGTTTCCATTTGACTGATGTGGTGGCGCGTATAGGCATAAGCGCTCAACGCCAGGCCATCGACCAATACCGCGGTCATAAATGTAAGCAACAACGGCCACATCCCGAAGCTTTTATGGTTCACCGAAAAATAGATCAACGTTAAAAACCCGCCAGCGTTGACAAAAACCATGGGCGTCAAGGCAAACATTTTGGCGGTGGCCAAGCGTTGGCGGTACTTGTTGTACTCAATTTGAAGCTGCGGGGTTTCCATGGCCCGCCAGTACGGTACGGTGAACTTGCGGGCAGGCCGCTCGGCAACATGTTTAAGCTGCACGGACAAAAAAAGTGTAGCACGCAAGCCGCAGACTCAATATTGATGCAATCCGTTTTACGAAACCTTAAAGAAGGTCTCCCCCGCATGATAAGAACTGCGCACAAAAGGGTGCGAAAAAACTTCTTTAAAGCCGAGTTTCATGCCCTCGTCGCGGTACATGCGAAAGTGCTCGGGTGTCGGGCTAAAAGCTGAGTATAATAAAATCAATGCAACAAGGCATTCGCAAGCAAGTGGGTACTCGTCCAAAACTAGCTCCCATGGAACGACTCTGGCAGTTGCAGCAATTCGTGTTGCATCTTAGAGTCCCTATTGAAAGAGAGCCCAATGTTAAGCCCATTCGAAAAACTGTTGGTCGGACTGGTTGAAGCCCGAATCAGATTCATCACTGTCGGTGGCGTTGCTTGTGTGATGAACGAATACGTCCGTGTCACGGATGACGTCGATATTCTTGTTGAAAACTCCCCAGTAAATATTGCGACCTTACTGAACTTTTTATCCGCTTACGGCGAAGGCTTTGCCAAGGAACTCAAAACTGAAGACTTTAGCGATGAAGAAGGGGCCATTCGTATTATTGAATATTTTCCAATTGATATTTTTACTCGAATGGGAGGTCACCGATATTCCGATCTTGTCTCTAAAAGTTTTCTTTTTGATGTGGCAGGAACCAAAGTGCCTTGTTTAAATATTGAGGGATTAATTTTGCTCAAACAAGAGTCCTATAGGGCAAAAGATAAAATCGACGTAGAACATCTAAAAAGCATGAAAAAGAAATCTTAACCCACACTATTCATATTTTACTTGTAGCGGGTTCCCGTGTGTAATAGTCTGCTTCATATGCGTGAATAATCCGGGTTAAGCTGCCCTTGATCAGTTTAAAAAAACTAATACACCCTTATATGGGTTCTACCGATTTATTGTCATGCACCACAAAATCGCTTTTACAGAAGTACCCCCAAGGCAGGTAAAAGCAGAATTATCCGAAGTAATGCGCGTCGATGACCGTTATGATTTAGTGCTCGACTTAGCCAGTACCGGTTGTCACCTGACCGATGCCAAAACCGGAGAAAACTATTTCGACTTTGTAGGTTTTTTTGGCTCCTTGCCCTTAGGGATGAACCACCCGGATCTTTTGCAAAAATTAGCGGCCCACTACCCACCCCACGAGTTGCTTAGGCTCGTAGCCAATAAACCCAGTAATTCTGACTTTGTCACGAAAGAATTAGCCAATGCGGTACGCACCATGAAACGCACTG
This sequence comes from bacterium, assembly GCA_023249225.1. Lineage (GTDB taxonomy): Bacteria > Margulisbacteria > Marinamargulisbacteria > JAHFDA01 > JAHFDA01 > JAHFDA01. The sequence continues at coordinate 13,011 of JAHFDA010000033.1, read as the reverse complement.
GGTTTATCCCTGACGGTTTTAAGCACTTGTTTTTTGTGAGTGGCGGGGCATTGGCCAACGAAAACGCTTTAAAAGCTGCCATGGACTGGAAGGTGAGAAAAAATATCGCTTCCGGCGTCAACGCCAAGGATACGGTTGATACGCAATTAAAAGGCACTCGTATACTGCACTTTAAAAAAGCCTTCCATGGCCGCAGCGGCTATACCATGTCTCTGACTAAAACCGACCCTATGAAGGTATGGGGCTTTGCAAAACATGACTGGCCGGCCATAGACCCGCCCGTGCTTAGATTCCCGCTGAATCGGCGTAGGCTGAAAAGCGCCGCAGTCGACGAAAGCGAGAGCATAGACCAAATCTGTAACGCCTTGGAAAAATACCCTGATGATATTGCCGCGTTGATCATAGAACCCCTACAGGCCGAAGGCGGCGACAATCATTTTAGACCGCAGTTTTTAAGGCAGCTGCGCGCGCTTGCCGATGCACGTGACTTTTTATTGATATTCGACGAAGTACAAACCGGCATGGGGCGCAGCGGTCGCATGTGGGCCTGGCAGCATTTTGACGTGGCGCCAGATATATTCAGCTTTTGCAAAATGGCCCAGGTGGGCGGCGTACTCAGTACGGCACGCATCGACGAAGTACCCGAAAATGTTTTTGCCTTGCATGGACGCATCAATTCAACGTTTGGCGGTGATTTAATAGACATCGTACGCTTGAACTACATCTTGCAGGTGATGCAAGAAAACCAGATCATCACCAACGCAGCCACGGTGGGGGCCTATATTAAATCCAGGCTAGAAGATTTAATGGTTTTATACCCGCAGTATATTTCCAATATCCGTGGACGCGGCATGATGCTTGCCTTTGACCTGCCCTCCGTGTCTTTGCGGAACCGTTTTAAAAAACTCGCTTACCAAAACCATCTATTGGTACTTTCGTGCGGCGAAAAGTCCATCCGCTTTCGCCCCATGTTATGCATGACTAAGGAAGAAGCCGATGAGGGTCTGGAATGGGTCGCAAAAACTTTAGAAGATCTGGCTGCGCGCTAAGGTTTAACCCAGATTAGAGGTATGTCTGACCGGCTTTGGCACTGCGTCGAAGACATTAAGCCACTTTAAAATACGTCTCCCCCGCGTGGTACGAACTACGCACAAAGGGGTGCGAAAAAACTTCTTTAAAGCCGAGTTTCATGCCTTCGTCGCGGTACATACGAAAGTGCTCGGGTGTCGAGTAGCGTTGGACTTCGGCATGGCGCGGCGAGGGGCGCAGGTACTGGCCGATCGTGACGACGGTCACGCCGTGCGCACGCAGGTCTTTGAGGACTTGAAGCACTTCGGCGTCGGTTTCGCCCAGGCCGATCATGAGGCCAGATTTGATTTCCAGCGTGAAGCGTGAAGCGTGAAGCGTATCTTGTAAATGCGAATTGGATTGACGCTTCACGCGCGACGCTTCACGCTTCACGCATTCCGCCGCATACTGCAACACCCCCAAACTACGTTCATAAATGGCCTCCGGCCTGACCACCGCATACAATCGCGGAACCGTTTCGATGTTGTGGTTAAAAACCACAGGTTGTGCGTCGAGAATTTTTTGGACCGAATCGAGATTGCCGTTGAAATCGGAGGCCAGGACTTCAATGGGAACATCCCCTACCCGTGCGCGGATGGCTTGAAGGACGCGTACCACATGGGCCGCGCCGCCATCGGGGAGATCATCACGATTAACCATGGTGAGCACAACATATTTGAGACCCAGTGCTTCGACGCTTTTGGCCACCGCTTCGGGCTCATCAGGATTCAAAGGAGGCGCCGAAAGATACTCAATCGCGCAAAATGAACAGGTGCGCGTACACACGTGTCCGCACAAAAGGAAAGTTGCCGTTTTGCGAGCGTAACACTCGCCACGGTTGGGACATTTGGCTTGCTCGCAAACCGTGTTGACCAGCGGATCAAAGGCCGTGTTCCGCAAATGTGCCACGGGCCGGGCCTTGGGCGGGCGACGGCGAAGCCAGGGGGGAAGGCGCAGACGTGTTGACGTTGATTGATCGATATTGGAAGCAGCTTTATCAAATTCCATGGTTCAGTCGTAAAAAAGTATAATGCTCTTGTGTCCAAAGCCAAAATAGAAGAAACCTTTAACCCCTTCGGCGGCCAGTACATTCCAGAAACGCTGCAAGCCACCATAGATGAACTGGAGGCTGCCTACGCCCAGTTCCGCAACGACCCGGACTTTCACAAAGACCTCCATTACTGGCTCACCCAGTACAGCGGACGTCCCACTCCACTATATGAAGCCGGACAACTTTCTAAAAAACTCGGCGGTGCCAAGATTTACCTTAAGCGCGAAGACCTCAACCACACCGGTGCGCACAAGATTAACAATACCCTGGGACAAATTCTGCTCGCGCGCCGCATGGGCAAACGCCGCATCATTGCCGAAACCGGTGCGGGCCAGCATGGTGTAGCCACGGCCACCGTGTGTGCGCTGTTTGGATTGGAGTGCATCGTTTACATGGGCGAAGAAGACACCAAGCGCCAGGCGCTGAACGTCTTTCGCATGGAACTTTTGGGTGCCCAAGTGGTGCCCGTCACCTCCGGAACCTGCACCCTTAAGGACGCCACCAGCGAAGCCATCCGCGACTGGATGGGTCATCCGCACGATACGTTTTACATCATCGGCTCGGTTGTTGGCCCGCACCCCTACCCGACCATGGTGCGGGATTTTCAGGCGGTCATCGGGCGCGAAGCCAAAGCACAATATGCGACGGCGGAAAAATCTGCCCACGGCGCGCCCTCTGCGCCAACGCTCGTCGCCTGCGTCGGTGGCGGTTCCAACGCCATTGGTTTGTTTTATCCGTTTTTGGATGATCCCAAAGTCAAAATGATCGGCGTGGAGGCTGCGGGAGAAGGCGTGGGTACAGAGCGTCACGCCGCCTCGCTCACCAAAGGCAAAAAAGGCATTCTGCACGGATCGTTTTCGTATTTATTGCAAACACCAGACGGACAAGTTAAAGAAGCACATTCCATTAGCGCGGGGCTGGATTATCCGGGCGTCGGACCGGAACACGCATTTTTAAAAGATAATGGTCGCGTCCAATACGTTTCAATCACCGACGCCGAAGCGCTGGAAGCTTTTCAGTTGCTCGCAAAAACCGAAGGCATCATCCCCGCCCTCGAATCTGCCCACGCCATCGCCCACGTGGCCAAAATTGCACCCAGGATGAGCAAGGCGGAAAGAATGATTGTGTGTCTTTCGGGGCGTGGAGATAAAGACGTGGCCCATGTTCAAAAGTTCTTAGCATGAATCTCGAACCCATCTTTAAGACCGGCAAGCAGCTCATCCCCTATCTCACCGCTGGCGATCCAGATCTGGCCACCACGAAAGAATACTTAAAAATTCTGGCCGACAGTCCGGTCAAGATTGTGGAGTTGGGCATACCCTTTTCAGACCCGCTTGCAGACGGCCCAGTCATCCAGGCCTCGCACCAGCGCGCGTTGCGGCAAAACGTTACCTTGCAAAAGGTTTTGGAAATGGTACGGGTGTTTCGAACGGAGGTAGGGGCACGGGGCCCCGTGCCCCTACAAATTGTTTTTATGTTGGATTACAACCTTATATATCATTACGGCATCGAACCTTTTGCCAAAGATTGTGCGGGGGCAGGCGTTGCTGGCGTCCTGGCCCCCAACCTTCCGCTCGAAGATCCGGACGGACTGCGCAAGAAACTTGAAAACGCTGGCGTCGACCTGATACGCCTTGTCAGCAGCAGCACGCCTCCGGAACGGGTCAAAAGAATCTGCGAAAATTCCAGCGGTTTTATCTACGTGCTTTCAACCCACGGCGTCACCGGCGCGCGCGCCAGCGTCGATTCCTCGGCCAAAGCCACGGTAGACCGCATCCGCGCCGTGTCAAAACTTCCGGCTGCCGTGGGTTTTGGTATCAGCAAGCTGGAGCATGTGCGCGATGTTTTCAGCTATGCCGATGGGGCGATTGTGGGGAGTGCGCTGGTCAAGGCGCTGGATGAAAGTGTCGATAAAGCAATGTCCCTCAAGCAATGGACAAAGCACTTTAACCCGGATTATTCATGAATATGAAGCGGATACCTACACACGGGAGCCCGCTGCAAGAAGGTCTGAATAGTGCGGGCTAACCCAGCCTGAAAATTTCCTTAAGACCCGTTTGCCAGGGAAGGCACCTTATTCCTGCGATTTGTTGGGGGGTGGAATCCTGCGAAAGATAGTAGCCCTTGGATCGAGGAAAGTCTTTGACCACGCTGGCCATGCGCTTGACTTTTGAAGGATCGACGCGGGCTGCAGACTTGATTTCAATCAGCACATCGCCCGCAGGTTTTGAAAGCACAAGATCAATTTCCAGATCCCTTCCCTGAAAATAAGAAAACTTGAAATCCTTCATGAATATTTCGTTTAACCGAAATGCCTCTAGAATCACCCAGTGTTCGAAGGCATCTCCATAAGCGGAGGTTTTGGGTTTTAAGACCACATCCAGAGTCTGGTCCAACGCGCGCTTTACGCCGGTATCAAAAAAATAAAATTTGGGGTGGGTCCCTTGGGCTTTGCGGACAGATCTGGAATAGGCCGACAATAAAAAGCCCAGATGCGTGTCTTCCAGAATCTGAAAATAAGATAAAACCGTTTTATGGTCGATCGCCCCAACATCGCGGGCAATGGAACTAAAATTGAGCACGGTGCCATTACACTGCGCTGCGACCTCCAGAAAAGCCCGAAACGGATCCAGTCGCCGGACCAGTTGTTCGACCTGAATTTCTTCCTTAAGATAGGTTAGTGCGTAAGCCCTTAAGAACTGCATCCGATCCTGATCGTTATTGAGCACGGTGATTTTTGGCAGCGTTCCCCAATGCAAGGCTTGCTCTAAGTCGAAACCAGAGCCAAGTTCAAAAGAACAAAACGGGTACAAAGCATTCACAAAGGCGCGTCCCGCCAATAAATTAGCGGAACCTCTTTTTAGTTTTCTGGCGCTGGATCCCGTCAAAATAAACTTGATCTTATGCGTTTCAATTAAGTGATGTGCCACGTCCAGCAAGCGCGGAACTTTTTGAACCTCATCGATCAATACCCATTTCAACGCCTTGGCATCCTTTTGAGCAAGCACTTCTGCCTTCAGCCGTTCCGGATTGCGGGCATACAGGTCTTCGGTCTCGGGCAACAGCAAGTCGATGGTTATGATTTCTTGAGCTGCCAGGCCTTTTAAAAACTGCTGTTTTATAAAGGTCGATTTGCCAGTGCCCCGGGCTCCAAACAAGAAAAAGCTGGATGAGTGCGATGGTTTTATCATTCTAGGGATCATACTCCCAAATAATGCACGTTTTTGGGAGTTAAGTCAATTCTTCTACGCCGCCAACGGAATCACCTGCTGGCGCTGCAACACCTGAAAGCCCTGATTGGACTCACAATCATTCTGCAACCGATGGTAAATGATGCGGTCGCGGATTTCGTCGGAATCCATGTTGGGCTTTTGCTCACGCAAGGTGGCCTTTAACTGGTCGAGCTTCTCCTCGCCCTCTGCCATGGTCTCCTGCGCAAAAGCGTTGTAGATCTCGTCGCGCGATAGCACCTTGATCCAACGCTTGCCGGCGTCCCACCACTGGTTGCGGGCATTGTCGATAATGTTCAGCGCCACCAGCATGGGCGTGGTGGCCGCCACTTCGGCCGCCAGCTTGTCGGCGTAGTGCCGGATGTACGTTTGCACCTCGGCATGCGTGTCGGCCGTGAGCCAATCCTCGTCCATCTCGCGGTCATCGATGAGCCCGGCGTCGATCAGGTCAAAAATAAAAGTCGCATCGGCCTGCTCGATCAATTTGAGAACCTGTTCATGAAGCTCTGCTTCGTTAAACGTCACCAAACTTTGTTTGCCACCCATGCGCCCCGCCAGAAATTTGCGCAGGTTTTTGAACTCCGACTGGCGGTGCGCGAAAATGGCGTAGGCTTTTTCGACGTAGATGCGCACAATGTCGTCGGCGTTCATCCGCGCCTGGTCCACGCGGTACTCGTGGCCGTCAAAGATGCGTCCGTGCACCGCGTTGAGCCGCAGGAATTCATCGAGGTTGCCATGGAGCTGCCCCAGCTGCTTTTCAACCGCCGTGCATATATCCCCGTCACGCGAAAAACGGCGGATCACTTGATCCTGACCAAAGTTGTCGCGGAAAAGTTGCATTTTTTGCACCAGTGGCATGCGAAAAAAATCGAGCGCGTCGAACACGCCATGTACCAGTTGGTCCGACGCCTGCTGCAAACCATTGGGAAGCGCTTCGCTGACCGCCAGCGCGCTGCCCGCCAAAATGTAGAGTTTGCCAATGTCCCAGGCGAGGCCCTGCATGTGGCGGCTACTTTCGCGTTCGACCGTTTCTTGAATCTTGACGGTCAAAAAATGAGCCTTCAGTACCGGGTGCAAGGCCGCCGGAATCTGGCCGTTGAGCGAATCCGCCAAATGACCCCCAGCAGTTTTTCGTTCTGCCTCCGACAAGGCCGCATCCCGGCTGGCCGCCAGAAGTTGGAACAAATTGACTTTTTCGCGCGGGTCGGCATCCTGCGAAAAATAGTGCAGCAGCATGGTGCGCGCCTGCTTGAGTTTTTCGGTCACCTCGCCCGCCGTCTGAAGGTATTGCCGAATCAGATCATCTTTAATGGCCTCGTCGAAATCCCAACTAATACTGTATGCACCCGCTGGCACTGAAATAATGTCAGTGCGCTTGTCCTTCATGCTGGCAATGCCTTGTTTAACCGCCTGGCGCAACGCATCTTCATCAAGTTTTTCAAGCGCGTCGATGTAGATGCTCAAGGTATCTACATAGGTCATGGGATGGGCGTTAAAGTCGCGTAAAAAGAGCTGTTCGCTGCGCATCAGGCTGGCGGTGGAAATCGTTTCGCGAAAGCTTTTTTCGGCATCGCCCATAATATCCGCCGAACGTTGCGCATACTTTTCACGCCCGCCAAAAATCCACCACCCACCCACCGCTCCGGCCAAAAAGGTCATCAGCGAGCGGCGCGTGAGCTTGACTTGCTCCACCAGATTTAAGCGAGACTGCCGCTCTCGGGAGTCCCAGGAACGGGATCCAATACTGGAACGATAGCCCCGATTCTGCATACGCTCCGCCAGGCGCTTGAGCCCTTCGACGATGGGCCCCCAAAACACCAGCAGGGCCGTGCCAGGCAGGGCAATGGCCGAAGCAATCAGCATCTGCATGCTGCTGTCCGCCTCGCCTTCCGGAAAGCCCAGATCCGTAAAACGCCGGGCAAAATCGCTCTGATTCATCCGCTCGAATTCTTCGTAAGTAATGCCTGCCGCACCTTCGGCCAGATCAATTTGGCGCATGCCATTGCGCCGCAGCGCCGCAATCATTTGCGTCGCCTTTTGATATAAGCCATGGGCACTACCAATGGGATCAGACTTGAGATCGCCGGGCATATGGTAGTCGATAAAAACTTCTTTGGAGGGATGATAACGGTTAGATACCGTCCTGGTGCAGGTTGCTGGCTTTTCTGTGGTGCCGCAATCGTATATTTCTGGTTCATCAACAGTGTAATGACATTGCACCTTGCGATAAAAAAGCTGCCGGTGCAGGCTTTCCAAAGCCGCCAGCTTGCTTTCGGCCAGACTCATCGGCTCCGCAAGGTCTGTGAGTTGATCGAGGGTCTCCTTTTGCTGCGTATAGGTATCGGACTGCACAGCGAGCACCGATTTTTTGGCGGCGGTGTTCATAATGATGGCCGGTGCGGTGGCGCACAAACCCAAAATGCCCAGACCCTTAAGCATGGCCCGACGATTGACCGGATTCACCGGCTGGTCGCTTAAAAGCTCGTTAAGGTACTGGCCAGCCTGCTGGTTTTCGTAGCCCTGGTAGCGGTAACCGATGCGGCGTAAATTCATTTGGAACTGCATGAACATCAACTTGTCGGTAGAAAATTTTTCATATTTCATGGATTTTAGACATACAGCTCACGATGCCATTTTGTTTCCGATAATCATAAAAAAGTATGATCAATGGAAATAATCTATTGTTTCTTATTGTTATAATAAAATATAATAATAAGAAATGAAATTCGAGACCTTTAGAACCCATTTCGGCAAACAGCCTTACTTCACTTTACAAGATGTGCTTCGTCATCCTGTGGCCAAGGGCGTTGAGAGAGTACAGCTTAGCCACTGGGTCAAGGCCGGTAAGGTGCTGCGCTTAAAGAAAGGTATCTATGCCCTGGCCGATGCACTGCAAGACAAGAAAACTTCGGCATGGTTTTTGGCGGAGGTCTTGTATCCACCCTCGTACATCAGCCTGCATACGGCATTGTCCTATTACGGCATGATTCCGGAAGCAGTGTTTAGCACCACCTGCATTTCTACGCGCAAAACCAAAAAATTTAAAAACACGCTGGGCAGCTTTGAATATCGGCACCTGGCGCCCGCACATTTTTTTGGTTTCACACGTTGCAAGGAAAACAGCGGGAACAGCTATCTGATGGCCACGCCCGAAAAAGCGTTGCTGGATTTTATTTATTTGGAAATCCCCTATAGGCAAATCCTGGACCGGGAGCTTTACGAAGATTCATATCGCTTTGCCCATTTCGAACAGTTAAGCAATAAAATACTGACAGGCTACATGAATCAATTCCACAGCCCCAAACTTTGCAAGGCTCTGCCGCTGCTACTCGCCTTGTGCAAGGAACATCAACATGATTGACGAACTTAAAGCTTTTCTTAAAGAAAAACCCGCACACCAGTTGCAATATTTACAGGAGTATTTGCAGCACAAGACCTTGCAGATTTTAGACCAACAGCAGCTAAGCAGCCAACTGTCTTTTCTGGGTGGCACCGCCCTGCACATTCTGTACAACACCCGGCGTTTCTCCGAAGATCTGGACTTTTCGCTCTTGGCTACCCAGTGGATGAGTGCGGAGGAATTCTCGGCCTTGCTCACCCGACAGTTTGAGCTATGCGGCCTTAAGATGGAAGCCCGGCGTCTTAAATCCGCACCCGTGCAGGGATTTTTTATGAACTTTCCAGGTTTGATGCATCCCCTTGGCCTGACCCCGCATAAAAACCAAAACCTCTCAATCAAACTGGAGATCGATGTCCGACCGCCCCAGGGCGCGGTGCAAGCGCAAGGCATCGTCAATACCTATTTTTATTTTAAGGTCGTGCATCCGGATTTGCCTTCGATGTTCGCCACCAAGTGCCACGCCCTGCTTTACCGGGCTTATCCCAAAGGTCGCGATTATTTTGATTTGTTTTTTTATCTAAGCAAAAAAATTCAGGTTAACTATGACCATTTTGTAAAGGCGGCGCAACAAACGCACCCGGACGACGTTTTTCAAAAGCCATCTGATTTATATCAACGGCTTGCCCTTGTCGTTGACCGCATGGATGAGCGCAAAATCCAGGCCGATCTGGGTCCGTTCTTGATGGATCCCCAACAGGATTTGCCGTGCGTCAGCAAAGCGTATTTAAGCTTGGCGCTGCAGCCGTACCTCTAATGCTCTACCGCATCAAACAACTGCACTGGGCCCTGACCCACCAACTGACCCCAACCGAACGCGAGTGGATCGACCGCGCCTTAAACGATGCACAACGTCCTTTCTTTTACGCCCTGCATCCGGCCGACCAGGCCCATGCCTTTAGGGTGGCGCAAAGCGTGCGCCTGAACGCCGCCTACGGAAAACTGCCCCCCTGGGAAAAAAAATTAACGGCACAACTGGCGCTTTTGCATGACATTGGCCGGGCCAAAAGCCGTTTTTTAATTATCAAAAAAATCTTACACGTGATGTTCAGCACGCTTCCGGGCCTTAAGGCGCTGGCGCCGTTTAAAGGCCACGAAGCACGTGGCGCAGAAATGATGCGCAAGGCCGGCATCGCCGATGTGGCCGAACTGCTTGCAAACCCCACCCATCCCCTCTCAAAAATTGTCACCTGGGCCGACAATTTTAATTGAGCTTCGCGTATGATGAAACTAACATGATCAAACGGCATCTGTGGCTTTATGTGGCCGTCTACTGCCTGGTGGCAAACACGGTTTGGGCAGCCCCCCGTTGGAAACCAGTGATCAGCCTTGATCCGCTGGCAAATGCTTCCGGCTGGATCACCAGTGCCAGCATGGCTGTGCGTTTTATTCCCCCAGTAAGCGACAGCTATGTTAAAGGCTACAGCCTGCTGCTAAGCCAAAGCCCTTTTATTGAAGCTGATCTGGTGGTGGATGCTGTGCAACCCGAATGGACTTTTCATAAGCTCGAAGATGGTATTTATTACCTAAGCATTCACAGCGCCCTGCAGGACGGCAAGTGGATGAAAGGTGAGGTCATTCGTCTTAAAATAGATTTCCATCCGCCCAAAAGTCCGGCGCGCATTGAATGTTATGACAGCTTGTTTGAACGCCACAACATTTTGCCCGACAACGCCCAAAACCTGGTTCGCAGGCCTTTTTTTAAGTGGCCCGTTCCGGATGCCGAAAAAGGCAGCGCCATCAAACAGTATTATGTGATCTGGGAACAAAGCGATGGCACCCTTTTGGAAAGCGGATTGAGATCTCAAAATAGTTTTTTTCCGGCTGCTCCGGTGCCTCATTCAGGCAGTTACCGCATCCGCATTTTTAGCATGGACGAAGCCGGTTTTATCAGTGCTGAACCGGCCGTGTTTTTGTTTGTGTATTCGTAAGCGCTGTACAGATTTCACGCAACTGTTTTTCGGCTGCCGCACGGGCCTGCTCGGCAAAATCAGATCCATGGGCAGCATACAAGATGGTCCGACCCGCGTTGATGACTATATGCTCCGGACGCTTGCCGCGTGCACCCGAAAATACCGTTTGGAGATCTCCGCCTTGAGCGCCCACACCTGGCACCAGCACCGGATCATCACCCGTGGCGTCAAAAGCAGCCTGCGTCAGGTCGCCCAGAGTGGCACCAATCACCCAGCCGCGTTGCGCCTGGCAGGGTTTGGCGCGAAAGGTCTGCATCACAGACTGGAATACGTAGCGACCATCTGCCAGTTTTAAAAGCTGTACATCGTGACGCCCAGGGTTAGATGTCAGTCCCAAAATAAACACACACTTTTCAGCGTAAGCCAAAAAAGGTTCCAAACTGTCCCAACCCATGTAAGGACTGACCGTGACCGCATCGGCCTGCCAACGCTCGAATAAGGCCTTGGCGTAATGTCGGCTGCTGGAGTCGATGTCTCCTCGCTTGGCATCGAGAATCACCGGGATGGTTTCGGGAATACGCGCACGCAATGTTTCAAAAACCTGTAAACCCTGGCTGCCCAAGCCTTCAAAAAACGCCAGATTAGGCTTGTATGCTGCCGCAAAATCTTGTGTGGAATCTACGATGGCTTCTAAAAACTTTTCAACCCCGTGCGCATCGCGCGAAAAACCCTGGGGAAGTTTTTCCAGGTCAGGATCGAGGCCAATGCACAAAGACCCGCCCAAGGTACTGAAGCGGTTTTGAAGTTTTTCAAGAAAGCCTGTCACTCGACCATGCCTAAATCAGCCTCGCTAAACAAGGCTCCCAAAAACGGAAACCCCGCCTTGAGCAGGTTGTCTTCAACACCCTTGTTGCGGTTGAGAATACCCAGCACGCCCAGTATGTCTAAACCCTCGTCACGGCAAGCTTCGGCAGCGCTGATCACAGCACCACCTGTCGTCAGTACATCCTCTATCAGCACCACGCTCTGGCCTTTGGAATATACACCTTCAATGCGCTTGGAAGTGCCGTACTCCTTGCTTTGCTTGCGCACAATGACGTAAGGCTTATTCAGTTCTAATGAAATCACCGCCACCAGAGGCACTGCTCCCAGCTCTGGGCCTGCCAGCAACTGCGCCTTAGCAGGCACACGCGCTGCCAACGCTTTAGAGACCGCACTCAATATCTGGGGCTGGGTGGCTAAACGATACTTATCAAGATAAAACTTTGAGGTTTTTCCGCTGCGCAACACAAACTGCCCTTTAAGAACCGCCACTTCGGCCACTTGGCGGGCCAGGGCAGATAAGGCGTTGGTCTCGATTGAGGTCACCATCTATCCCGCTAGGCCAGAAGACGTTGCCATGCAACGACTCTACTTTTTGCCTTTGTCGCCTTTGCCTTTGGCAGGAGCGGCCTTGTCAGCGGCTTTGGCCTCGGGTTTGGCGGCACCTTTGGCTTCGGTCTTGGCAGCACCCTTGGCATCGGCTTTACCGGTTTCGCTCTTGGCACCTTCGGCAGCCCCTTCGGCACCCTCGGCTGCGCCTTCGGCTGGCGCTCCCTCGGCAACCACTGCTGCCACAGGTTCTTCAACCTTTTCAACACGCGGCTCGGCTACCCGTACCACCACAGTACCTACATCTGGACTGGTAACCACTACTTTATCGGACGTCTTAATATCGCTGACGTGCAAACTTGATCCCATACGCAAAGCACTGACATCGAGCTCAAGACGATTGGGAATATCGGCCGGCAGACATTCGACCATGACTTCAACCACGTTTTGCTCTAGAACGCCGCCTTCTTTAATACCCGGTGCCACACCCAACAGCACCACCGGCACATGCTGGTGTACTTTTTTGGCCAGATCAATGCGCATAAAATCGGCATGCATTAAACGGTGTGTCAGCGGATCAAAATCCAACTCATGGGTAATCACCGGAAAAGCGCTGTCTTGCCCTTCGGCCTTTACGGTAAGGTCGATCAGCACGTTACGCCCCGAAGCAGTTTGATAAATCTTACGTAGATCGAGTGGGTTGATCTCAATGGAAAGAGGTTCCTGATTAAGACCATAAATAATGCCGGGCACCCAACCTGCTTTGCGCAAGCGACGCGCGTAAACCTTTCCCTTGCTGGAGCGTTTTTTTACTTCTAAGACTGTTTTGTCTACCATATTAAAATCCTTTTACTTAGAAAAGACTGGCGTCCTTTCGGGAGTGTGGTTATCACGAGTAGGGTAAATATTAGCTTAAATTTTTGGTGTCGTACAGTTGCGCCTTGTCCAATACAAGATGAGCCTGAAGCGAAGGTCGTGAGC